>NZ_CP029002.1:1557464-1868957 GCF_003073375.1 Lysinibacillus sp. 2017 | reverse complement strand
GTTCCAAACCTTCTGTTGCAAGATGTTGTTGTTTTGCAGCATCTGTAATAATACTTACGGTACCAACAGATTGTTCATTCATTTCTGCAATAGCATTAAATAATGTGGCAGAACGATCGGTTTGTCTGACAACATCATGAGTTGCCTGTGCAATTTGGATGATATCATTTTCTAATATAGAAATATTGTTATATATCGTTTCAAACGAATGCTCGCTTTTTTCAATAACGGAATTCCCTTTGTAAATTTCGCTCATACCATCTTCCATTTTAGTCGCCACATTTTTTATTTGTGTTTGAATGCCATTTAATACGTTATCCATATTGGAAACAGATTGCTGTGTGCCTGTCGCTAAATTTCGTATTTCACTAGCAACAATAGAAAACCCTTTTCCAGCTTCTCCTGCACGTGCAGCTTCAATTGAAGCATTTAACGCAAGTAATTTTGTTTGTTCTGAAATCGTATGAACGACCGTTAGTGAACTTGAAATATCTTGAGAATGTGAATTTAATATTTCAACGAGCTGTTTAATTGATGAAATTGTTTCTGTTATAACGTTCATTTGATTGGAAACAACTTGAACTGTTTCTTTCCCATGTGCCGCTTCAAGTAGGCTCTGTTTCGCTTGTTGTGATACATTTTCAGTTCGATCGTGAATGAATGAAAGTTGCGCCATACTTTCCTTGTTTTCGAGAATACTCTCTTTTAACGATTGCGCCTCTTGTTCTGCATTTACTTGGAAGTTTGAAAGTGCATTTGTAATATTCAAGCTCGAGTTAGCGGATTCGTTAGAGCCTTGCGCAATTTGATTAGAAAGTTCACTTAAACGGATGCTTTCCTTATTGATTTGCATAAATAACTCATGTAGGTGATGTTCAGCAAGTTCGGTTTCTTTTTCAAGATTTGATTCGGTTTTACGATTGTATGCAATTAATATACTTGTAGAAACAGCTGTCATGACTAAGAAAATTGCATGAATCATTAATAATGAAAAGCTATAATCCTCAGTTCCACATAGTAATTGTGGGAATAAAAAGTAACCCGCTAAATGATGAATAGCAAAAATAATCGTACTGATGATAACGTATTTTACTTTTTGGAAGTTGGCAATCATTGCTACGACCATAAAAATGGAGAAATGATATTCTGTTAAGCCGTCGCCACCAGCAATAATGGAAATACTACCAAATGTTAAAGTGAGGGTCATCAATAGATCTTGAGCACGATGATTCTTTTTATAAAGCCAAATCGTAATAGCGAACAATACAATGGGTATATATGTAAGGATATTCATTATTACATACATACTACCTGTGACATTTGTTATCCCTCTTACGATTAAATAGCTATCCAGAAAGTGAAATTGCCGATGTAATATATGTACAATAACCGAAAGAACTACGACAAATGCCGTATTAAACAACATAATTGTGGATTTTCCAATAGATTTATTCAAACATTCCGCCTCTTTTTCATGATTTTTTGGAAATCTAACTATGTAATCCTTCATTTACCGAGGTTTTATAGTAATTATTACATAGATATTTCCATCTTAATCAACTTTTAGAGAAAAGTAAACTAATATTACTGGGTAATATTGTTTATTTACGTGAAATAAAAAAATCCCCCTTTAAATATAGGAAGATTGTTTCATAATAATAGATTTGATTGAGCTTTCATGTCGACCTCTTTTCATTTTCATTTGGTCGTAAAATACATTTAGTGCGTCTTTTTGTTTCCTATCGTATTCAATAATCCATACACTCTTGTGCAGCATGCGTGTTGTATGCGTCTAATTGTGCTTTTGATAATTGAATAATATAATAGCGAAAATTAATTGGCTCTAATCCAAACTGTTCACACTTTTTAACATAAACTTCATAACCTTGGCGATAATTCGTCATATTGCAACCCCCTTTGTACTATAACAGAATTTATTTATTGAAATTAATATACAACAGTTACGATTTGCTGTCAATAAATTATGTGAATTTAATATTTAAAAACCGCGCATCGAATTGAGTGCGCGGTTAGGAAAGAAATTTAGTTTACATAATACTATTATGCGAGATTGTTGAATGGATTGTTTTTTAGTACTTCTTGAATTTGTTCATCTTCAATATGCGTATAAATTTGTGTTGTTGCTACGCTTGAATGCCCCAGTATATGTTGCAGGCTTCGAATATCCGCACCCGCTTTATACATCATGGTCGCTGACGTATGACGCAACTTATGTGGTGTCAGTTTATCTTTTGGAATTGAACTATTTAAATTAATTTGCTTGACGATTTTTGCAATCGTTTGTCGAGCAAATCGTGTTCCTTTTTGAGAAACGAACAACGGCTGTGGACCTTCCCCTTTATATATGTTTCGTTCCAACAAATAACTTTCCATTGCTTTCATACATGAATCATTCAAATACACTTGTCGCTCTTTATTCCCTTTCCCAATAACGGTCATTTTCCGATCGTGAATCGAGGCCAAATCTAACGAACAAAGTTCTGAGACGCGGATACCTAAATTCAAGAAGAATACCATCATACAATAATCACGGTGGCTATAATGTTGTGATTCCACTGCATGAATAAATATCTTTGCTTCTTCCATATTTAAATAAACTGGCTGCCGCTTCCCGATTTTCGGAGTTTCTAATGCTTCTGCTGGATTTTCATCTATTAAACGGCGCTTCGCTTTTAAGTATTTAAAAAAAGCTTTTAACGTCGCAACTTTTCTGGCACGCGAAGTCGCAGAATTACCGCGCTGTACTTCACAATATTCCATAAATAAATATAGGTCTTCTAAAGTCATTTCTTTAATGTTCTCAATCGTTACATCTGAAATGTCGATTGTATGTAAATTGGTTAAAGGCATATCCTGCTCCATAGCTTTTGTGAATCGCAAAAATAATAATAAATCATATTCATATTCTTTACGCGTTCGAGGAGATTTCCCAGTAATAGTTGTTAAGTATATTAAAAAATCACGCAAAAATTTTGGTAGCTTAACTTGTGACATTTGATCAACTCCTAGGGCCAATTATAGCATAAAAAACGTTCCCAAATTTATATTTGGGAACGTTTTTCTGATTTTGGGTGTTTTTAACCGAAAAATCGAAGAAAAATGGCCAATAAAGGAACGTATGTTCTCGTTATTTAATTTCGCTCTCAGACGAAGTGAAAATTACTTTTATGGGTAGTTACCCATCTCAATTCGTTTGAGAGCTGTTTCTAAAATGCTTATTTTTAAGTTAGAGATTTCCTATTTAAGGGAATAATTGTGCAGGAGGTGTATGCAATGAATCCACAAGCGACGCATTTGATTTTTTATTATCCTTTCAGTTTTCGTCAGTATCATTTCGAAAAGTTACAGCGAACATTAAAGCAACATCAATACTTTCATTTTCAAATTGAACAAAGTGAATTTCATGAATCATTGTATGGATCTGATGTTGTCATTTCACATGATTTACTAACGCAATTTTTTTATCCATTTATTGAGGAAAAATTATTAAATGCCGAAACATCACTCGTACACTTTAATCGGTATTCAAAAAGTTTTTCACTTTTAGGCGAAATGAAAACGAAGATCGAAACAATCCCCTTTACCATTCATAGTGCGGATATTAACCTTTGTCCATTTGGTATTGGAATAGTAGCAATACGAGTTCAGCTACATGAACTAACCGATATAACAAGTGCCCTCTCTTTTGCTCATTATTTTCGAGTGCTTCAACCGAAAATCGATGAAGAGCTTGGGGCAACCTATACTGTCGATGGAATCCCGTTTGAAAATTCAGAGCAAATTTTAATGAAGAAACTAGCACCATTTTTAGATAAGTTTTTTGTCGATTATTCATATTTAGAGAAAACCATTGATAAAATGCCGTTTTTTGAAGATGAACGCATGTATGTGAGTGCCTTTATGCAAGTGGACCAACAAGTTGAAATTGATGAGGAATTGTTATACCGCGCAGGTCAATTAAATGGTCGTGATGAAGATGGAAAACCATATATATCTAGCACAAATGAACAATTTATTAAAGACTTTGTAACAGAACATTGTTATGATCGGTGGGCAGACCAATTTTATATGATGACCACGCTACAGGGTCATATTCATTTAACGAATTATAAAGAAAAAAAATTGGCGAAGTGTATCTCGAACTTTCATTCAACTACTTACTATACGGTGCTCATCCATTACTTTTACAAGCTAATGCTTTTAAAATTGGCGTTTGAACATAGTGAACTGAAATTTAGCAAAGATAAAGATATTGTGGAAGAATTAATCGAACAAATCACGAAATTCGCTTCACGTTATTACTTTTCAGAAGTGTCTGTACGGTCAGAGGGTAAAGAGATAACTCAGTTTTTCCGGAAGGTATTTCAGTTAGACGAAAAATACAAAGAAATCAAAGAGACATTGGATGAGTTATACCGAGTACAAGAGGATCGGTCGGCGGATCGCTTAAACCAATTACTCTTTATCTTAACGGTATTTAGTATGATTTCAGGAATTTATGGCATGAATTTAGTCATTGAAAAGCTTGGGGAACCAATCAGTTTGTCGAGTATACAAGGTTTTACCTTATTTGAATGGATTGCATTTATCTTAATGGTAGGTGGATTAACTATTTCGATATTCCTTATATTCAATCAAATGTATAACTTATTGAGCAGCTATTTTAATAGGAGACGACGAAAACAACAGCAATGATAGAAAAAAGGATGTGAGCCATTTATCTCACATCCTTTTTCTATACACCGGTAAAATATTTATAAAGTACAAATAATATAACGATAATAACGGTAAACTTTATTAACTTGCTAACAACTTTAATCGCAATCGGAACTAAAATCACTAACAATACTATAAATAATAGGATGTTCATCGTTTACCTCTATACATAAAACGTAACGAATTCACCATTACGCTTTACTTTCCAGTTATTTGATAAAATCGTGCTAATAGCTCGTTCTGTCTGTTCGTCAATCGCAAGTTTTTCAATGCCATTCCCTTGTGCGAGTAGTTCATATTGATCTTCAATAAGCTTAAAACGCATACGTAAAATGTTTTTAAACCCATTTAAAGTCATAAATTTTACTTTATAATCCCCTTCATAAATGCACTTGAACTGTTCTGGTGATTGATCATATAAATGCTTTAACGGGGTTAGATCCATATCTGCTACTTTCGACAAATCGTGATACTGATTTTGATGTAAGCATAATTGTACATCGTCATATGTATAGCGATGTGTTTTTAATACTTCGATCATATATGCTTCCATTAATGAAATTTCCAACTGAAATTCCCCCTATACTTTTGAATTTTCATTTAAATCTTTGTTGCCGTTCTGTTAACACGCCTTTACGTGCATAGCCGAATTGCTCGTATAATTCATTGGTTTCATCTGTGTCATTCAATTCACGATGTATCGCGTAATAACGTATATTCGTTGCCGTTACTTTAAACTCAAGTTGCATAGACATCGCTTTAAAAATTCGCTCGATTGTTTTTACTGTAATTGGCTCGCCTTTTTTGTTACCAACACCAAGCCATATGTGTGATGCTTCTAAAACGAGTGGCATAAATTTTTGTGTACCTTCTTTATAACGTTTAAGTAATTCAATTAGTTTCGTAGACACCTTTAATATTCGGAAGGTTTTTGTCGAAACTATGGTTACCTCGTTCTCATCTATATGTAAATGTCTCCATTCCATACGTACAAGCTCTGCTGGTTTTATGCCAAGTTCTGCAATAACAAAGACAATTGTTGTATTACGAAGTGCTAGCCATTCGTCTTCTTCATTCAGTGCAGTTTCATATTTCTTTGGCCAAAATGAAATGGTTTGGAACAATTGTTTTTCTGTAAGTACGGGGAGCTTTTTTTCTTCTTTTGGAAGGGGCTGTAATATTTCGGTATGATACGTGTGAATGACTCCTCGTAATTGCAAGAAACCCAAAAAATGTCGAACTGAGGCGAATTTCCGATTGATAGAGTTTGAAGGAGTATACGTTTCTTTTATTATTTTTACATAATGTTGCAATGCCACATCAAGAGTCTGTTGTTCTTCGATAATGCTGGCAAATTGTTTCGCATCCAAAGTATATTGTTTGATTGTATAATGTGATTTATTCAATGATTGCAAATAAGTTCCAAATGCTTTTACATAGTTGTTTAACGGATCCATATTCCCACGCTCCTTCTCGTATAATTGTACCATGTTCATTCCATTAAAATAATAAATGTGTCGTGTAAAATGCTCACCATTGCGAAATTTTACTCACTAATTCTTAATTGCATGCCATTTCTAGGATTATGGGCTATAATAGGCGCAAGTATAGGATTAGTTGAGGGGGAAATAATACATGCAAGTACGTACAACAAGGTTAGAGGCGGAAGAAGCAAAAATTATTTATCAAGAAACTGCTGGTTTGGCAATTATTACGATTCATCGTCCACAATTAAAAAATGCACTAACAGCAAATATGTGGGATCAATTAGCAAAAATCGCGCTACGTACATTAGAAAATCCAAAAAATAAGGTGTTATTATTACGTGGTTCAGGTGAAAATTTCACAGCGGGCTCTGATATTAAAGAGTTTAATGCGATTTCTCTTGAAAAGGCAGAAGAAGCATTCGTACATATGGAAAAAACAATTTCAACAATCGAAAACTTACCAATTCCTGTGATCGGCGTTATTAATGGTCCGGCAATGGGTGCTGGTTTAGAATTAGCGCTAGCATGTGATATTCGAATTGGGTCTGAAAAAGCTAAAATGGGTATTCCAGTTGGTAAATTAGGAATTACTTTAAACAATAAGTTTGCTAAACGCTTAGTCGATTTAGTTGGACCCTCTGCTACAAAAGATTTCGTCTTTACAGGTCGCATGTATAAAGCAGAGGAAGCATTTAAAGCAGGTATGTTGAACTATTTAGTTGCTGAAAAAGACTTAAATCGTTTTGCAATTCGAATGGGGAAACTTGTAGCTGGTATGTCACCTGATTCTTTAATTGCGGTAAAACGTTCTGTGAAAGAATGCCTCGATTCTACACCTACACTATGGGAAGGTACAACACCTTTTGTATCTCAAACGGACTTTTCTGAAGGTGTCCGCGCTTTTGTTGAAAAGCGTCAACCGCAATTTACACGTCAATTAAATAAATAAAAAAAACTGCCCAAAAGTTTATCGCATGAAACTTCTTGGGCAGTTTTTTATATGGATAATTCTGATAATTCTTGACGAATCGTGCGTATGTGATTTTCCATTAAAATCTTTGCTTGCTCACTTTCTCCACGACTAATCACAATATAAATCTCCTTATGCTCTTCAAATGTACGGGTAATATTATTTTTCTTTGCAAGGCGATGTTTGCGCGTCGCCTCAATTGTATTCCACATATGTGGTTCGAGTGATGCAATTAATTGTACGAGCACATGATTATGTGTCGCCTCTGCAATGGCTATATGAAAAGCAAGATCTGCTTGTAAGCCTAATTCTTCATCATCATATGCGTCTTTCATAATATCAAGTGCGCGTGCCATTTTTTCAAGATCTGATGCAGTTGCACGTGATGCTGCAAGATAGGCACATTGAGATTCTAATATGAAACGTAATTCCAGCATTTCATATAAAACCGTCTTATCTGTTTTTAACAAAACATTGGCCAATTTATCTTGTGCTTGATGCAATGTAATACTTTTAATGAATGTTCCGTCTCCATGCTTTATTTCAACGAGATTTCCTAATTCGAGTAGACGTATCGCTTCTCGTATAGAATTTCGACTCACTTGATACTGCGCTGCTAATTCACGTTCAGACGGTAGTTTATCTCCAACATTATATTGACCTGCTAAAATTGCATTTTGAATTTTTTGAAAAACAATTTCATACACTTTTTGTTTCACCGATGTAGCCATCGCACTCCCACCTTTTTATTTAACTAAAAATAAGCTAAGTGATGGAACGAATGAAATGATGAGGACGCAGACAATCATTACGAAAACGGCTAATTCAAACGGATGATCTGCCGCGAGCGAGTGCCCAGCGTATAAGACATATTCTGCTTTTTCATTTGAACTTGTACAGGCTGTTAGCAGCATGATGCTAAAAATGAGCCCGATAATGCGAACAATTCTATTCATCACCATTTCCCCTAATCAATAAAAATTTTTCCTGGATTTAAAATATTGTTCGGATCAAGCGCCTTTTTAATTTCTTTCATCCACTTATACGCTAAGCCATGCTCGAGACGCTGATATTTTGCTTTCCCAACGCCAACCCCATGCTCCCCTGTACACGTACCTCCGTGTGATAAGGCATATTCAACGACATGTTCATTTAATTCTTTAGCCCGTGCAATTTCATCTTGATTACTCATATCTACCATCAGTAAAATATGATAATTTCCATCCCCAACATGTCCAACGATCCCTGCATTAATATTCATACTTTCAATTTTTGCACGTGAATTTTCAATCGCATCTGGTAGCGAATTAATCGGCACAACTACATCCGTCGTCATTAATCGTTTTTTAGGTGCTGCGTGAATGTATGTGTAGGCTAAATTGTGACGAAGTTCCCAAAGCTTATTGCGGTCACGTTCATCCTTTTCGAACTTAATTTCAAGACAACTATTATCGTTTAATAACTCCGTTGCAAATTCAATATCTGCCGTAAGACCTGCTTCATTGCCATGAAATTCTAAAAATAATGTTGGTGCTTCCGCAAAGGTAGTTCCGCTTGCAGAATTTACTTGCTCAATACTATGTTGATCGACAAGTTCGATGCGTGCCATTGGAATGCCCGCTTGCTTTAATGCAACGACTGAATCAACGGCTAGTTGAACGGAATTAAATGTTGCACGGCCCGCTACAATTTTTTCTGGAATACCATAAACGCGTAATGTTAACTCTGTAATAACACCTAATGTGCCTTCAGAACCGACAAGTAGACTATTGAGATGATAACCAGAAGATGATTTCGCTGCTAAACCTCCTGTATGTATAATGTCTCCATTTGCTAAAACAACTTCTAAATCACGAACTTGATCGCGCATGATACCATATCGAACGGAAGTTGTTCCGCTAGCATTTGTTGCTGCCATTCCACCAAGCGTTGCATCTGCACCAGGATCTACTGAGAAAAACAAACCGTATTTCTTTAATTCTTTATTGAGTTGACTTCGTGTTAAACCTGGTTGGACCTTTACTAAAAAATCATCTGGACGTACTTCAAGAACAGCATTCATAAGTGATAGATCGAGTGAAATCCCCCCATTATAAGGAATGACATGCCCTTCTAAACTTGTACCAAGTCCAAATGGTACGACTGGTATTTGATGTTCATTTGCAAATGCAACAACTTGACTTACTTCCTCTGTCGATTTTGGAAAAATAACTACATCAGGTAAATGTGATTCGTGGTAAGATTCATCTTTACTATGTTGTTCAAGTAGTACATCGTTTGTCGTGACTTGTTCCGATGACAGCATTTTCTGTAATTGTTCGATATAATTCATGTTCATCCCCCATATTTCTATTGGTTGGACCTCTAACGTTATTGGTTCAACCACCAATTGATATATAGAATATAATTATTTTTCATAAAATACAATTCATTTTTTGAAAATTTTAAAAATTCCTTTTATTTAAATGTAGAAAGAATACAAATAATAAGAAGAAGTGCCAATATAATTTTAACCAAACAAAAAACACCATTTTTCATCACAGAAAGATGGTGTTTTATCTCAAATTTTACCTCTGTTATTTTATTCCTCTCACTTGTAAATGAATAAATTCTGGTTCAATGCCAAAGTGAAGTAAAAATTGATGAGAAATTTCTTTTTGCAATAGCGTTAGATGCATGATTACATCATATGAAATTGGTGCGTGCAAATAAACAGCAATTTGCATTTGGGGAATGGCTTCAGTAGCTAAATGCATGATTTCAAATTTCGCTACAATATCACTTTCCGATAAAATTTGATGTAATACAGCGACATAAACTGCGCGTGCAATTTCGATGCGCTCTTTATGAAAGTCAGGTTGCACAATCGTCGTCTCGCCTATTTTTTTCTTATTTAAAAAGATATCTCGTCCTTTTTGAATAATACGTTTAAAAAAATTTTGCTCTACTTGGGCATGTGGAATGGGCATGACATGTTTTCCTTGGGTTTGGCGAATAAACTGTGCCTGGCGAATCTCTTTTTGTGTTCTTACGTCCTCTACATAGATAAATGTATCAATCGTACCAACATCTAATCTAGCTGCAATTTTTTTTGTCATTTTGTCGCTCGTACCGATGATTAGTAATGAATGAATATTACTTTGTTCGATTGCACTTTTCACTTCATTCCGATGTGCATCTTCTAGAAATATGGCACGACGTACAGCAGTGAACGCATTTTTTTCGAATTTCGCACTTGTCCCTGCACATTTTTCGCCATGAATGATTAATATGCCATCATCGATTATTCCTTCGATGTTATGTAAATACGCTAATTCAAGTGCCGACGTACTTTTACCGGTCCCACTTGCACCACTTAATGAATAAATTTTCATAGGAATCCCCTTTGCTTGCGTAGAAATTTGCTCTTACATTTCATTATCCCGCTTTAATAGAATGAATTAACTCTATTTTCTGATATCCTCCCCATTATACGTGATGAGTATGATAAAATGGGGCTACATTTGAAAAGTATTAAGGAGTGTTACAAATTGAATATCCAACCATCAAAAAAAATGTCGTTATTTACTCCATCTATTTTTGGAGATTTAAAACAACACGCAATAAACCAACAACAAAAAGGGATGGAATTAATCGATCTTAGCTTAGGTAGCCCGGATATTCCACCTGCTGAAAATTTACGAAGTGAAATGTCAGAATTAACTGCACTTTCTTCTTCATATGGTTATACATTAACGGGTATTCAAACATTTAACGACGCAGTATGTCGCTATTATAAACGTGTCAATGGCGTAGAATTAGATCCATCTTGTGAAGTAGTTCAAACAATCGGCTCTCAAGAAGGATTAGTTCATCTTCCTGTCGCCTTTTGTGACCCTGGTGATGTTGTATTAACAACAAACCCAGCCTATGTCGCTTATGATGCAGGGATTCACTTAGCTGGCGCGGTACCATACTACATGCCACTTACAAAAGAAAATAATTATTTGCCCGATTTAAAAGCAGTTCCAGAAGAAGTTTTACAAAAGGCGAAATTGCTGATTTTAAACTTACCAGGAAATCCAGTACCAGCAATGCCTTCATTAGAATACTTTGAAGAAGTGGTTGCTTTTGCTAAACAATACAATATTATTGTTTTACATGATGCTGCTTACTCAGAGTTTTACTTTAAAGGAGATGCCCCAATTAGCTTCCTAGCTACTCCTGGTGCGAAAGAAGTTGGTTTAGAAATAAACTCGCTATCAAAAAGCTTCAGCTTAGCAGGAACTCGTATTGCTTATATCGTAGGGAATGCGGAATTGATCGGTATTATGAAACAATTAAAATCAAACCTAGATTTCGGTATTTTCGAACCGATTCAACTAGTAGCTGCTATGGCACTTGATAATGCAGAAGTTGTAACTGCTGAACTTCGTAAAACATTCTCTGTTCGTCATAAAACATTAATGGATGGGTTAACGTCAATAGGATGGGAAGTTGCACCAAGTGATGGTGGCATGTTCGTTTGGGCGAAATACCCTTCAACAATGAACTGTATAGACTTTGCGTTTAAAGCCATTGAAGAAACGGGCGTTGTTATGGTACCGGGTACAACATTTGGTACCGCGGGTGAAGGCTATTTGCGTTTAGCTTTAGTACAACCAGTTGAAACATTAATAAAAGCAGTAGAACGATTAAAAACATTAGCATAAACAATTAAAAAAGGAGCATTCGAATTCAATCGAATGCTCTTTTTACATAGTTAGATTACTCCATATAATATGAAATAATTCCAACCTCTTCAATTTCAGTTCCGTCTAAAAACAATACGGATGTTTTAAAAATCAGCTGATTGTCATCTGTATCATTATTCCAGCGGTCATCAGGTATCAATTCAAACGGTACCATTTCGGCTTCTTTCGAATGAATACTTCCTACAAGTTGGAATGAATGTTTGGCAATCAAGTGCAATTCACCTGTTGGTTCATTACTTAGTACCTTCAATGAGATACAATCTATTTTTTCTTCTTCATTTTCTGACGTAATATACACAGTACCATTTAGTGAATCCCCTTCAACTAACTCTGTCTTTTCAATGACAGTTTCAACTTTAACCCCATTTTTTTCGACTATTGTTAACCATTTACTCATCATGTTAAATCCCCCGCTTTTTTGTAACTACCTTAATATGATTTTAAAAAAAATCGGCAGCGATTGCTACCGATTTAAATTACTTACTTTTGGTATCTTCATATAAATTACTATTATCTGGTTGAAAACGATTATACCGCTCTTTGAATAAACGATATACATGGGTTACTATGACTTTAATTAAAGCATAACCTGGAAGTCCTAATACAACTCCAGCAACACCAAATAACGAACCAGCTGTTAATAAGACAAATATAATAGAGATTGGGTGAATACTCAATGATTTACCCATAATTTGAGGGGAAATAAACTTCCCTTCTATTAATTGAACGATTGTCCAGACAATAATCAGTTTTACAAGGAGCCATGGTGAATGTACGATGGCAATAATAGCAGCTGGTGTTGCAGCAATTACAGGTCCTAAATACGGAACAACACTTGTAATCATTGCTAAAAAGCCAATTAATAACGCATAGGGCATACGTATAATTAAAAAACCGATTGTCATCATAATTCCGATACAAAACGATACTAAAATTTGCCCTTGTACGTAAGAACTAATTTGTTTGTCCATATCGTGTAAAACAGCGCCAATTTCTTTACGCATACGTGGAGGAAATAAGCGTAGAATAAAGCCCGGCATTTTATGACCTTCATACAATAAATAAAATGTGATGAAAGGTACAATAACTAATGATAATAGGATTCCTGTTAATGCAGAAACAAAGCCTGTAATCCCCGAAGCAACACTTGATGCAACACTGGACATTGTATCTTTAACTGTATTCACTAAATCATCGGTAAAGTCTGTTAAAACTCGATTGTAATCGACATTAACCGTTTGGAGAAACTCATCAAATTGTGAATTATTTATAAAACTTAAAACTTGATCCGCAAAGGACATAAAAACAACAGGAAATTCCTGTGCTAAATTTGTTAACTGGTCTCGTAAAAACGGATAGACTAGTAATACAACTAATGTAATAAGCGCAACGACAATAATGTACAAAATCAGTATGCCTAATGGTCTAGGCACTTTCCATTTTACAAGTAAATTTAAAGGTGGTCGTAGTAAGTAGTATAATATGACGCCCAGAACCCCAGGTAAAATGATGACCTCAAATAACACACTAAGTGGTTCAAATATAAATGCAATCTTGTCGTACACAAAAATGGTACAACCAAGCATTAAAATAATAATTAATAGGAATAAAATATTTTTACCACCTAAAAATTGAATGAAGCGCGAAGAAAAAACACTGGTTTTTACTCCTTCTTCAGGTAAAGGCTTGTTTTTGTTTATTCCTTTTTCTTTTTCCAAAAAACCACCCCGACAAATCGACAAATTTTTATATACACTCTATTTTATCATTGTTTTTTCATATTGATATAATGCTTACTCTGTTAATTGTAAAAAATCATGTAAAATTTGTTTATTTTTTTCTTTATCGATTTGAAGTACCGAGCCCGCGTGTCTGTATTCTTTAAATTCGTACGTTCCTTCTGCAGGAATGGTCAATTTTTCAACACCCATGCCTCCACCTGTAACGGCTTTAAGGACCGTAGCAAGTTGATCTCTACTTGAAATATCAGTTGTAATGTATCCTTGTGCTGCCCCGATAAATTTCGGGATATTTTTCATGTTTTTAGGAGAAACAAGTTCATCTTTCAATGCTTCAATTACTTTCTGCTGACGTGCCACACGTCCGAAGTCCCCTTCTGAATCTGAACGGAACCTTGCATAGCCTAATAATTCTTTACCATCTAATTTTTGTAGACCTTTTGTTAATTCAACTTTAATATCACCACTCATGTTCTTTTCAACATCCATTTCAATCCCATTTGGTGCCAGTATATCAATTAATGTCTCAAAGCTTTTAAAATCAATAAGCGCATAGTGATCAACTGTAATATCAAACATATTATTTAATGTTGTTTGTAACAGCGATACACCACCTAAGTAATAGGCAGTATTTAATTTATATGATTGATACTCAGGAATATCTGCATATATGTCACGCATAAAGGACACGAGTTTCATTTTGTTTGTATCTTGGTTCCAAGACAAGAGCATCATTGTATCTGAACGAGACTGTTCTTCACCGCGGCTATCTACACCGATAATTAATATATTCTCAATAATTTCATCATCGTCGTCAGGTGTAAAATCCTCTGCCGGCATATTGGTTTCATCAGCAAGTTTTAATCCATTTTGATATTGCATATAGCTAAAAATTAGTAACCCAGCAATGATTAGAAAAAGAATGGCAAACAGTGTTCGTCCTTTTCTTAACTTCTTCTTTTTTTTAAAGCGTACTGGACGTGAATTTTCTTCCATTTTAAAACTTCCCTTCTATACGTGAAAGTAAGACGTCTAAAGTGTATATGAAGTTGCAATATATACCTACTACTATACCATTTTCCATAATTTATCGATCTTACACATTTATTTTACCATTGAAGAACAAATATTTACGTGTTAGAATACAGCATATTTAAATTGGCAATTTGAGGAGTGAAACAACATGGAAAAAGCAACATTTGCTGGCGGCTGTTTTTGGTGCATGGTAAAGCCATTTGATCAATGGGATGGTATTAAAAAGGTAACAAGTGGTTATATGGGCGGGCATATTGATAATCCTACATATGAAGATGTAAAGCGCGGCGATTCCGGACACGTAGAAGTCGTACAAATTGAATTTGATCCAACCATTTTTAGTTATGAACGCTTATTAGAAATTTACTGGATGCAAATCGACCCAACAGATGCAGGTGGACAGTTCCACGATCGTGGTGAATCTTATAAAACGGTAATATTTACACATAACGAACAACAAAAATTAGTAGCTGAACAATCAAAAGTACAACTTGCTCATAGTGGTCGCTTTAAAAAGCCTATTGTAACGGAAATTGCTGATGCACAAATATTTTGGCCTGCAGAAGATTATCATCAAGATTATTATAAAAAAGAACAGGGTCACTATAAAGAAGATCGCGCAAAGTCAGGCAGAGATGAATTTATTAATACGCATTGGGATAAATAACAAAAGGGTTTAGGCGTTAGCCTAAACCCTTTTTAAGTGTAAGAACACAAGAAAGACAACCATTCGTGCTGTTTTATACGAATGATATTTTTCTAATCAAAAAATATTACGTTATATGCATCTAAAACAAATTGCTTATAAATTGTATTTGAGAAATCTTCTACCCCATTTTTAGCATAAATGATGTCTCGCTTTGCTGCGTCAAAATCTTTCATATGGTAATAAGCCATTGCACGAACTGCAAAGTAGCGATAATATCGAGCTAAATCAATCGGATGGTGAATAAAATTTGGAATGGATAAGTTCTGCCCATACTCAATGGTACGCTCATAATTTTTTAACATAAATTGTGCATACATTTGTTCACAAATAAATTTGGGATTTTGTGAAAAATATTGTGAATCTCTATACTCTCCCATTAATAGGTCGACTTTTTCGTATTGATGCTCTACATTATTTATATAATGTAAATTACAAAATGCTGAAGCCATCTTAATGGAGTTATCATCTGCAAAATCTGAAAGTAATAATAATTTGTTTATATACACTTCACTTTTATCATGCTCTTTATTTGCAATGGAAAGCACAAATAATAGTTCATAAAAACTATCCATTCGATAAAAAATCTGCTTTCTCTTCGCAAATTCCATCGCCTTCTGTAAATAATATTCTGCCATTTCCACATTATCTACCGCTGAATAGGCTACTGTTAAATTATAGTAAAAGTCTAACTTAGCGATTGGGTCAATTAACAATTCATAAGGGGCGATTCGTTGTTCCCCTTTTTTCAAAATATCTAAAGTACCTTCGTAATTACGTTGTTCCATTGCCGCAAACGCTAAATAGAAGTAACATCGCAACATGCGGCTATACGCATGGATTGCTTCATATTGGTTAATGAATTTCCAATACTCATCCAAAGATTTCGCTTTATTGATAGTACGATTCATTAAAAAATAGACTTCACGTATACGAATTTGTTCATAGTTAATTCCTTGAATTTGGGCTAAATAAGGCTCTATTTTTTCGATGATTTTTATTGTTAACGATAATACTTCTTCTGGATCAATCATTAAACTTCTTTTTTCAATGTCTTCTTCAATATTCGTATATAAATTTCGTAGTTGAGCCAGGGTCCCATCGTCCAATAATTCACTGACTTCAACATCTAATTGCTTCGCTAAAAAACGCAAACTTTCCATTGATGGCTGTGCTTTTCCGTTCTCAATTAAACTAAGCATACCCTTTGTCAGACGGTTTCCAGCAAGTTCAGTTTGTGTATACTTTTTTGCTTTGCGCAGCTTTTTAATACGCTCGCCTAAAGAATCCATTCTTTCACCTACAATTCCAAATTAGATAGTTTAATTAAACTATGGATGTAACTTTTTTACAATAACTTAACAAAAAGTTTAGTGAATTTAAACTTCAAAGGGAAAAATAATGGCGTTAATATACAGAAAAAAGGAAAGCCCATTATTGTTAACGGGTTCGGTTGACAGGGAGAAAAATAGTAAAATCGGTGCAATTAACAACACTATTAGCATATATTTAAACAGAAAATCAACAATATAATTGACAAGTAAAAACGCTCAGCATTTTAAACTGAGCGTTTTTCGCATGAATTATTTTCTATAATTATAATTCTTTTCTTAAATGAAGTTTAGTCATTCGAAAAACTGTTCTATTGATTTTAATATAGAATCATCCTCTAATAAATAATCTTTATTGTTTTTGCTATTTCCATTGTAGTCATATGGTGAAAAAGCAAGGGTGTTATCAATTCTAATTCCTAAAGCTCTTTTTTCATTATCTCTAATGATTATATAGAATGATTCAGTGAATTCCCCATCTACATTTTCTACTTTACTTAATTTTGTATTTAGAAATTGATTAAACAGCTCTTTTGCTTGCCCATCATAGAGATTTATCTTTTTTTCATCAGAACCACTAACTCTACTTATCTCTATTTCGCTTACTTTTTCAATTCCCCCTCCAAAACCTTCCTCTTTCAATGTTGTTTCTTTATTAAAAAGTAAAAGGAATACTACAATTAATAAAACAATCAAAGCCAAAATTGAACTAACTATTTTTTTCATTAAAATGTTCCCCCTAAGTCATTGCTGTTACCCAGAAAATCTGAATCTTGTACAAATAAACCAAAATAGAAAAATGCTCGATGTTCTTCGTTGAACGAAGCGTCTTTCACTTTTATTTGTAAAAAAGGTAAAAATGCAGGAAAGTACATGCTTAAAAACTTTATAGCGATTTCTTCACATTGCGCAAATGTTAACATAAGATTGCCTGTACGCTCTTTAAACCAAACGAAGCCCGCAGTTCGCCCGGCTGTTTATACGCTTGATCTCGCCACACAATGCCGATATAACCCTCTTCCATTTCAGATTGACGAATACGCTCCATAGAGGGCGTGATGCCAATAATGTCTTCAATTGGTTTGGGGACATTCTTTCTACATTTATTATATTTTCATAGAAACCATTTAAACCTTTGGAAACAACAACTTCATTGTAAAACCATGCATATATTCTGACTCAACGTCCATTTCAATTTGCAAATCGTCACATAGTTTTTTCACTAAAAATAAGCCCATTCCTGTAGACTGCTTTTGATTGTTAGTGTCTCCAGTAAAGCCTTTATCAAATATAAATGGTAAGTCTGATTGCAAGACACCTAGCCCATTGTCAGCTACTTTTATATAATAGCTGTCTTTTGCATGTTCAAAGCCTGTTTCTATCCTAATGAAGCTCTCACTATCTACGTTTCGATATTTAATGGCATTCACAAGTAACTGGATCAAAATAAAATGAAGCGCTCTTTCATCAGATACAACAGGGATGTCCTTGATTTCCGTATGAACACCTACCTGCTGCTCTTCCAATAATGATTGAAGCTCTAGTAAGACATCTTCAAAGCATTCAAAAATTGATACTTTTTTCAAGCTATAATCTACATGCACTGCTTGGAGCTTGGCAAAAAATAATATACGTTCTACATAATCATGAATTGTTATATTTGCATGATCTAGCCTTTGATAAACTAACGAAGACATTTCGTCTTTTCGATTTTGTAACACAAAATGAAGCAGTGAAAGTGGTGTTTTAATTTCATGCACCCAGCTTTCAATAAACGTCTTGTACTCTAATGATTGATGCTTTGCCTCTTGTGCTTCATCTTGTAAGCGACGTAATTCATTTGCTAAAGCGTGTACTACTTCTATATATGCGTTTCCTAAAGTTTGTGATAATTGTGCTTCCTTCTCAAGAGAGGGGTCCTTTAAAAATTGATAAAAAATATGTTGGTTTTTTCGCTGTTTTTTCCATGTAACAACTACCCCAATCAATATCGTAACTATTGTAAAAATGAGCATCGCTAGTACTAATGCTTTAAATTCTTTTGGATAAGCAACCCACGCTAAAAATATAAATAAAGCGCTATTCACACAAAGCAGTATAATCCAGTAATAGGCGTGCTGAGGGAGATGTAGCCAATTTACTTTTTTCATGAAGTTTCGCCCCCTACTAATTGATAGCCAACACCTCTGACCGTTTTAATTGACTGCGACATGCCCACTTTTTCTAACGTTTTTCGGAGTCTCGTCATATTCACCTGTAAAATGTTCTCGTCTACAAATTCACTGCTTCCCCATAGCGCCGTAAAAAGTTGCTCCTTTGTTACAATTGCTGGTGCATTGTTTATAAATAGTTTCATCATAATCGCTTCATTTTCTGAGAGTGCAACAGACTGCTGAGCAGCATATAAAATATTGGCTCTTTCATCTAATGTAAGTTCCGCCCATTTCAATAGTGCAGGCATTGTAGCGTACAGTTGCTGTAACTTTTCGATTCGGGCGATTAGTCGTTTCGGGTGACACGGTTTATTTAAAAAATCATCCGCCCCAAGCTCTAATGCATGCAACTCGTCCCGTAACTGGTTGCGTGCTGTTAACACTAATATTGGCCCAACACCCTTCGCCTTTAACGTTCGGCAAATTTGAAAGCCGGACATATTCGGTAAGTTTAAATCGAGTAGTACGAGTGACGGATCGGCTTGTATTACCGCCTCTACCGGTGTATCAAAAGTAGAGATACTCACAACTGAGTACCCCCCTTTTGTAAAATATGTTGTAATTCTTCGCGTAGGAATGGATCATCCTCTACGATGACAATATTCGCCATCCAAACACCTCTAGTCTATATCGTTTAGCTTTTGAATTTCTGCGTCGCTTTTTCGTTGAATCATACGAATGTACAACACTTCGATTACTATAAATAGTAGCACAACAAGTCCCATAACGACGATATTGCGCACATTAAACTCCGTCGCTGGTAGTGCCGTGACTAAAGTCCAAATCCCAAAAACGCCGCTAACTAATGCCACTGAGATCGCTAAAATGAAATATAACCAAATTTGTTTACGTGCAGACTGACAAATCGACAATACACTCGCACCGAGCATCATTAGCGTTTCGTAACGACTACGCGTGCTTCGTTGTTGCATTAAAAAGTTTAAGCCTAAGACCGTATTGGCGATTAGTAAAAACATCACCCCTAAGTAAAACGTTGTGTACGTTGCTGCTACTGTATAAAACAACTGTCTGCCCATACTTGCAAGGTAGCTTTCAAACGGCACGCCCTTTGTCTGAAGTACTTGATCGACTTCAAGCATTGCCTGCATAAGTCCTTTTTCCTGAATGAAATCATCTTTTAACGTCATGTTCCATAGCCACGTATCAGCATCAGCAAAATATTCATCAAACAGCGTATCCGGTACGATTAGTGCATACATTAACGTTATTTCTCTGTCCGCTACAATATTATCTGCATATAAATTCGGTGCTAACGAATAATCTCGATCAGCAATTTCAATCGTCGGTTTATTTTTTAATAGCTCTTTTAACAAATCATAAGAAGTCCCGGAAACATCACTTGAGTACATCGCCACTTCACCATCAGCAAACGCAATTGGCTTCTTCCCTGCTGCTTGTAGCATTTCGTTATAGCTCGATAATGAAATGAAATACATGCTGCTTGCCTGTGAGAAATTATTCATTAAAATATCTTTTGACTCAGAAGGTGCTGCCTTTGAGATTTCATCCATTAATCCTGTCCAAGCAAAATGATAGTTTAATGTCGATGTCTCATCCGCTTCATAAAAGCTATGTAACGCCATACCGTAAAACTCATCAACATATGGTGCCACTTCCTCTGATTGCACAACTGCTTCAACGTCTTTCTTGTCACCATTAAATGTATAGTCTATAGTACGCGTTGCTGCTTTATCCTGCGTTAAAGCATTCGAGGTTCCGAACGCAAAGCATACTACTGCCATTAAAATAAGCAACGACGAAATTGCTAGTGAGCTCCATTGATGCAGCACATTTTCCTGAAGCTGTCTTGCTGTAAACATCGACAAGCCCGTTGCCGACTTCCCTTTTTTCTTCACATAAACGCCAATTAAACTACCTAGACCGCGGAATAAAATAAACGTTCCTAGTAGACCCACTAGTATAATTAGTGCAAATATGCGGTAATCAAAATCTCTAAAATATAAAATCGCTAACGCGTAGGCGGTACTTAAAAAGATTGTCCCGAACAGTAACGCCGTACCGGATATAAGGCTCACTGCACCCCATTTCGGTGTCATCGTAGCCTGTGATTTTTCCTTATTCTCATGAAGTAATTCAAGCGGCTCTTTTCTGCTCATCGTAAAGCTTAACTTCAGCATCGCTACAAGCTGTACGAGGAAGAAGCCACAAACCGTTAAAATTAGCCCCGTCCATGAAATACGAAAGGCATGACCGATAATGCCCATTCCGACTAATCGAGAAGTCGTTAAATTAATAAGCTCTGTTAAAAACAAGGCAATCGGTAAGCCGATACAAAGCGCCACCAGACTATTCCAAACGACCTCACCCATCATCATAAAAAATAGCTTACTTTGTTTCATGCCCATCATCATATATAAGCCCAGCTCATGACTACGCTGCTTTAACTGATAGCGATTCGCAAAATAGACGAGAAAGAACACAAATATAAGTGACACGCCGTACAATACTGGAATTAGTAGCATTAACCGCGACACAGCATTGCTTTCAATCGTCTGTAAATATTGCATCACATCTTGCTCACCTAACGATAAAATCACGTAAAATGCGATAATCGATACAACGAGCGAGGCAAAATAAACGCCATTTTCTTTTCGCGTTTTACGACTATTGCGACGAATGAAATTAAAGAACATTACTACTACCTCCAGCAAGCTGCGCCATCACCATCACGATACGCTCGTAAAATTGCGCTTGCGATTCAGTCGGTATATTTCGTCGTAATTCATGGAATATCACACCATCTTGAATGAATAAAATACGTGAGCAGTAGCTAGCTGCATTGGCATCATGCGTCACCATTAAAATCGTCGAGCCTTGCTGTTGATTATGCTCCGACAATTTTTCCATTAGCACCTTTGCATTTTTCGTATCTAACGCACCCGTTGGCTCATCTGCTAGTACGATACTTGGATTTGAAATGAGCGCCCTTGCTGCAGCAACGCGTTGTTTTTGCCCACCAGACAGTTGGGATGGAAATTTCGTTAATAACTGTTCAATATCAAAGATTTCCGCTAGCTGTTGTAGCTCTTGCTCCTGCGTTTGTAAATGCACACCGTGAATCGCTAGCGGTAGCATAATATTTTCTCTTGCCGTTAAATTATCAATCAGTTCAAATTGCTGAAATAAATAGCCAATTTGATCCCCTCTGTAAGCAGCTAGCTGTGAACCTTTAAAGGATGAAATATTTTCACCTTCTAATAAAATTTCACCAGCTGTTGGCTTTAACATCGTAGCGATTACATTTAGTAAAGTTGTTTTTCCTGAACCACTCGCCCCCATAATGCCAAGAAACTCCTCTGGTAAAACGTCAAAAGTTACGCCTTTTAATGCCATTGTTTCATTTTGCCCTTCACCAAAAACTTTACACACGTCTTTCACTTCGAGTAATTTATTTGATACATTCATATGTGCAACCTCCTGTTTTGTTTGCTTAGCAATACCTTACTACAAAAAATAGTAAAATTACTCTTACAGTTGGTGTAAGGTTTAAATCAGAAGAAACTAATTTACAATACAAACCCGTTCTCTTATTCATTCAAATTACAATTTCAATACACTCCACCAATTGAAATGATTTAAGTTGCACAAATGTTACCAAACACTGGTTTGGGAATGTTTTTAGAGGGGATAACTATGTTTTTATAGAATATTGAATACAACAACTACCTTACAGGAGGTACATAGTGAAAATTATAAAAATATCTTTTCTTTTAATATTCATTGGTTTAATTTTAGGTTCTCACGCTACACCTGAAATGGCAATTCGCACGCATGTATTTTTGATGGGCTATCCAATTTCGGCGATTAAAGCTGAAATTGTGGAATATGAATATCTTAGTAGTACTCATTCTAAAATTGAAAATTCGCAAGGCTTTAAAATTATTAATCCACCAGTCGAACGAGCAACTCAAGGTGAATTAGATACTTATCTCGTTTCGAAAAAATGGATATTTTACTTTGCCAAATTTGAACACGATGTTTAAATTAAGCGATTTTTAAATACACCTCTATACAAATAACGTTCCCAAATGAAACTTAGGGAATGAATGTCTTATAAACGTCTATATATAGTACCGTATCGTTAAAAGTTTTATTCAATCAAAAGGCAGTTAAAGTGAGGTTGAGGTAATGAGAAGATATTTAAGTCTGATTTCATTGGTATTGTTGGTTATGTTTATTGTTTTAGGTTTTATTTTCCCGCAAGTTTTGAACCCCTTACCTGACTCATGGGATATAGTGTTAATAATCATATTATTACTTGGTTCATTTTTTACGGCACTATTTAGCATGAAAGGGCCTTTAAAAGTAATCACTTTAGTTGCCTCATCAGTCGGTATTTTAGGATTAGGAGTCGTTATTATATTCAGTATTGCTATGATGATATTTGGTAACTTTGGGTCATAACCAACAGAATTTTTATTAGGGTCTCTATTTTCATTAAATTCAAGATTACCTTATATCATTAAAGATTTATAAAGTATACAAAATAAACCTAATAAACGTTCCCAAATGACACTTAGGGAGCGTTCAGCCCAGCAGCTAGTACATTTCGTTGTATTAGCTGTTTTTGATTCTCAAACAGCTCTTTGCAAGTGTTTCGTTATTCTAAAAATGCTATCAAGGTTTCAAATTCAGAAAATTGAAACTTTTTACATTATTTTCCGTATAACTAATAAGCTCTATAAAATTGATTAATTAATTTTATAAATAGGGAGGGGAATTTATGAAAAAAATTCTTTCGTTAGCAATGCTTATTGCCTGTGCTTTAATGCTATTTGGATGCGACCAACTATTCTCTCCAAAAGAACCTGAAAAAGTTGCCAAAGTTGAAGATTTTAAAACTTATTATTATGTAAGTGACCGATATACTGTGTACTTGCACGAAGACAAACTTCTAGTTTATGGAATATATTTAAGGGATACTAAGAGCAGCTTAGACGAGTTTGTTTTAACTAAAGAAATGGATGGACCGTTTGTTAATACAGAATTCACCAATGCCAAAGTTAAAGTAAAAGATGATAAATATTTCATTACAGCTGATGATGATCTATCATTAGAATTCACTATATTTATGGACCATATCATCATTGATTCTTTTGGAACGGAATACATTCGCAATAAAAAATAAAAATTAACGTTCCCAAACAAAAATTTGGGAAACCACGAAAAAAGCACAAAACGTTATTAAATCACCGTTTCGTGCTTTTTCTTTTGAGCATTGTTTATGCAGTATTTTATGCAGAGAGGTCAAATCGCTGATGTAGCGGTGATTGTGGCTGCTCCGTGTATTCTCCATATTGTATAAAATCGTGTATATTTCACGTCTCTTACCGTAACAATTAAAGATTAATCCTGTACGTTATAAATTTTCTTTATTCGTAAATTCTTTGATCACATCAATAAATGTTTTCCCGTATTTTTCAAGCTTGCTTTCCCCTACACCACTTACTTCTAAGAATTGTGCGCTATTTTTTGGACGTCTTGTACACATATCTTTTAAAGATTTATCCGAGAATACAACGAATGGCGGTACTTTTTCACGGTCAGCAATTCCCTTACGAATTCTACGTAACTCCTCGAATAACGGGTCATTTGGCTCAACAGTAGACTGAATAATACGTGCTTCTTTTCGGTAAATCGTATGTTTGCCTAGTAAAACTTCTTTTCCTAAATCAGAAATCGCTAATATAGGAAATTGGCCATTCCCCACGACAATGAGCTTTTCTGCAATTAAAAATTCGATAAAGTTGGCAATTTCTTTTGCATTCATGGTACGTAAAATACCGTATGTCGGTAATTTATGAAAGTTAAAATCTAATACCTTTTTACTACGAGAACCTGCTAAAACAGATGCAGTTAATTGTTTCCCAAATTTTTGACCCATACGCACGATGCAAGACAATACTTTCTGAGCATCAGTGGTCACGTCTTGCTGTGGACGTTCATCTGTACAGTTCGCACATTTTCCACAATCCGTGCTTTCTAAATCCCCGAAATACTCGACGATATAGCTCTGTAAGCAGCGTTCTGTATGGCAATAATCAATCATCGTATGAAGCTTCGTTAGTTCAAGAGGAATACGCGAGCGGTCTTGTGCTTGATCGATTAAAAAACGTTGTGTTTGCTCATCGGAAGAACTATAAAGTAAAATACATTCACTTTCTAACCCATCTCGTCCCGCACGCCCCGCTTCTTGATAATAGCTCTCCATATTGCGAGGCATATTGTAATGGATAACGAAATGCACATTTGTTTTATTAATGCCCATCCCAAATGCATTGGTTGCGACCATGATTTGAACTTCATCGTTTAAAAAGCGGTTTTGCTCGTATGTACGGTCTTCCTCATACATCCCCCCATGATACTTCGCCACAGCAACGCCTGCTTTTTGTAGCATATCATGTACAGCTTCAACCGATTTACGCGTTGAAGCATAAATAATGCCTGCTTCATTGGCTTTGGCTTTAACATATTTTTTTAGATAAGCTTCTTTATTTTCCCCGAGTAAGACAGAAAATGTTAGATTTTCTCGTGCGAAACCAGTTACAAACGTATCGTCTTTATCGATTGATAGTAATCCTTGAATATCCGCGCTTACTTCTTCAGTTGCCGTTGCTGTTAACGCGATGACGGTAGGCTTCACTTCCCATAAATGGACCAATTGCTGAATCGAACGGTAACTTGGACGGAAATCATGGCCCCACTGGGAAATACAGTGTGCTTCGTCAATCGCAAGAAGCGGCACATGAATTTGCGCGAGCTCCATACAAAAACGTTCATTTTCTAAACGCTCTGGAGCGATATATAATAATTTAATTTGTCCACTACGAACGCGATACATCACGTCTTGTACTTCTTCAAAGCTTAACGAACTGTTAATATAAGCAGCCTGTATCCCACTTGAAACGAGCATATCAACTTGATCTTTCATCAATGAAATAAGAGGTGAAATGACAAGTGTCGTTCCTTCCAGACAAAGCGCCGGGATTTGATAACACAGTGACTTACCTCCACCTGTAGGCATAATAACGAGTGTATCTTTATGTTGTAGGACATTTTCAATGACTTGTGATTGGCCAGTTCGAAATGTATCGTAGCCAAAATAGTTTTTTAAATGTTGTAATGCGGTGTTTAACATAGTACCTCCAGAAAAATTCAATAGTTTTATTATACTATGGCAAATAATAAATGGGTGCATAAAAATTATAATAGTAATTTTAGTTTACATAACATAATTATGTAAACTACCTTTAATAAGTTTCTTTTAAAAGAAATTTCATTTGAATCCTAATAGTAACCGCTTTTGGTTATTTCAGCGACCGATTCCAATCCATATAAACTAAGTATTTTAAGTCATTTTCATGATCAAAGTGTTTTTTTAATGTAACTTTATTAAATAAAATTAATTTTCCCTTCTAAATAGTTGGCAATTTTTTAGCCTGTATGTTATTTGCTTAGTAGCCTTTCTTTTAATTCAAATCTACAATATAGTGTCGTATAATATGTAATTGATTCTAATAAAAAACATGTACGAGGAATTCTCGCACATGTTTTTTATTTTATATAACCCATTGTAACTGCTTTTTCGCTTTCTTTTGAACAGCCAATTAACTGAACTGCATTCTTGGCACTGTTCTTCTCAATTTCGATAGCGTCACAACTATATTTCATTTTTTCCTTACCTTTTTTTTCAAATTGCACATTCACTTTTTTATCTACTATTTCAAGCTTCCATATCTCATTTTCTTTTGAAGTAATGTCTATTTGTTTTATCTTCCGAAGAATAAACATTTGAAGTGCTGGAACTTCTGATAATTCTGGTTCATTGATTAAATTTACTTGCGCTATTTTTTGTTCCTTTAATTCTTCAGAATCGATTAAACTCGTGCCAATTACTTTATAATGACCCTTTTCATTAATCAATGTTAAGCGCACTTCATTTTTCTCATCATCTATTCCATTTACAAAATAAAAAACGCCATCTTTTCGAGCTTCACGAACTGAATAGCCTTTTACATCTTTGTTCACATACTGCAATTCTTCCATCATCTCATCAGAACCTACATCATTTTCTAGCAGTTGCCAATCTGCATCTTTTACACTTTTATTGAACTGTTCAATAAATTGCGTAGCAAAATGCTTTAAGTTGTCTGGATTATATGTAAAAATATTTTTTTCATAATGATTTGTGAAATTCGTAGCTTCGTTCAGTGCGGTTTCTTGTAACAAAATAGCGTTTTTTTCGTAGCGTGTCTCCCAAGTTAATGGATTTTTTATTGTTTCATCGAGCAAATTTTGAATCTGTTTGGCATTTGCTTGAACTGATCGCCCATTGATAAAGGATTCATAATAACTTATTTTTTTTGTTTCTTTATCAATGCCATTCACTATTTCTTCTTCAGAAAGTTGGAATATATTGAAGTCAAAACTATTTCTTATAAGAATTATCGCTATATTATGATCTATATCAATTCCCTGTACCTCCCCAAGTGTTTGCAATTCATCTTGCACAAGTACATTTGGATGACCTGATACTTCTGTAGCATTGACTAAAATCCATTTGTCACGATCATCTTGTTTTATTACCAAACCTGTCGTTGTTATAAAAGGTGTATGTATACTTACTTCAGCTTCATATACAGGTGCTGGCTGCTTCTCTTCTTTCGGTATAACTTGTGCTACCCAATTACTTTCTGCCTTATCTGAGCAACCTGCTAATAGCATAACTGCTACAAGCATTATTAATTTTTTCATTTCTTTCTCCTTTACGATAATATGATTATGTCAACTGGATTGGACTCAAAATAAAAAGTAGTCAGTTTATCCGACTACTTTTTATTATACTTGTTTCTTTAGTTTTTGCATTACAAAAATGGATAATGACATCAATATGAATAATAGTACAAAAATTATCTTGGTCATGAAGTGTGTAGTTGTCCTATCAAATACAACCCCAATTACTAATGGAACAATCGCACTCATCATAAAACCACCTGAAAGAACCATTGAGCTCCATTCATTGGCTTCTTGATTATTTTTAGCTTCGTCTAGGGGTAGCATTAAGCCAATTGGGAATAATCCGCTAAGGACAATACCGAAAATAACCGCGCATGCCCAAATCACCCAACTTGCGTCTACAAAGAATAAAATAGATCCAGCAATGCCAATAATGATTAAACTATGTAACCAAATGATACGATTGGGATAACGGTTAATCAGCGAAGGAATTAAAATATTCCCTACTAACTGAACAATTGTCATTAACGTTAATACCGAACCTGCCGTTAATAAAGACAACCCCTGTTCCAATGCAATAGATACTAACCAAGTTGTTAAACTGAAAAAAAGTGATGTTTGTAAGCCAAAATAGATCATAATGATCCACGCTAATTTATTTTTCCATGGATTACGTGTTTGTTGTGTAGCATGCTTTTGTTGTTCTACTTTTGATGGATCCACAGTCAAAATCCAACAAACCATAGCTACTACAGCTAAAATTCCCCATACCCCGAGTGCCAACGACCAGTTTCCATCAAAGCTTTCGTAAAAAATGCCAGTAAATCCAGAACTAATCGTTGCACCAAAACCAATAGCAAATGAATAAACACCAATTACAGGTTCCAATTTTGTCGGGAACTTTTCTTTTATATACGCATTGATGATTGGACTTACTATGGCAATTGCAAAACCAGCAAAAAAGCTCGTTACTACAAGTGCGATATAACTTGAAAAGCTAATTCTTGCTGCTATTGCAATCCCAATCAGTAATGTAAGTGTAGCAATCGACCATTTGTAACCAAAATATTTTTGAATGGGAACGGCAAGCGGCGCAAATAATCCCATACAAAAAACTGGTACGGACGTTAGTAAGCTCATCTGTGTACTAGTAACACCGAGTGCATCACTAATTGTCGATAAAATCGGTCCAACTGACGTTACAGCTGGTCGTAGATTAATCGATACTAGAAAAATAGACAAAATAATAAATGCTATTTTTAATCCTTTATTCTGTTTCAAATTTTTTCCTCGTTTCAAACATTCATTAACTATATTAG
The DNA here is from genome assembly GCF_003073375.1 of Lysinibacillus sp. 2017. Classification (NCBI taxonomy): domain Bacteria; kingdom Bacillati; phylum Bacillota; class Bacilli; order Caryophanales; family Bacillaceae; genus Lysinibacillus; species Lysinibacillus sp. 2017. The sequence continues at coordinate 1,839,909 of NZ_CP029002.1, read as the reverse complement.
TAAAACATATTCTGAGTAGTCTGACAACTTTAGGTTCAATTTAAACAAAGAAGTTTAATCCTCCTTTCACACCTACTTTTATTTAATTTAAGAAGGAGTCATGCTATAATAGAAACATTGTGTGCAAAAGAGAAATCCTCTTTCTAAAGCAATCTAAAAAAAACGTAAAAAATACAAGGAGGTACTTACATGATTCAAGTATCAGGTGTAGGTCTTCGCTATGGCGACCGTAAATTATTTGACGATGTAAATATTAAATTTAACCCAGGTAACTGTTACGGCCTAATCGGTGCAAACGGTGCTGGTAAATCAACATTTTTAAAAATTTTATCTGGTGATATCGAGGCACAAGAAGGCCACGTATCAATGGGTAAAGATGAACGTCTTTCAGTATTAAAACAAAACCACTTCGAGTACGATGAATTCAACGTACTGGATACCGTTGTAATGGGTAACAAACGTCTTTGGGAAGTAAAAGCAGAAAAAGACGCGATCTATATGAAACCAGAAATGACAGATGAAGATGGAATGCGTGCTGCTGAACTTGAAGGCGAATTCGCTGACATGAACGGTTGGGAAGCAGAATCTGATGCGGCTAGTTTACTGAACGGTTTAGGTATTGGTGATGAGCTTCACTATATGATGATGGCGGACTTAGAAGGTTCTGACAAAGTCAAAGTGTTACTTGCTCAAGCATTATTCGGCAAACCAGATGTTTTACTACTGGATGAGCCTACCAACCACTTAGATTTACAAGCAATTAACTGGTTAGAGGAATTTTTAATTAACTTCGAAAACACTGTAATCGTTGTTTCCCATGACCGTCACTTCTTAAACAAAGTATGTACGCACATTGCGGATTTGGACTTTGGTAAAATCCAACTTTACGTGGGTAACTATGATTTCTGGTATGAGTCTAGCCAATTAGCACAAAAAATGATGGCTGATCAAAACTCGAAAAAAGAAGAAAAAATTAAAGAATTAAAAGAGTTCATTGCTCGTTTCTCTGCAAACGCATCGAAATCTTCTCAAGCGACATCTCGTAAAAAAATGTTAGACAAAATCGAATTAGATGACATTCGTCCATCAAGCCGTAAATACCCATTCATCAACTTCCAAACTAGTCGTGAAATTGGGAATGACGTTTTAACAGTAGATGGTTTATCTGCTTCTCAAGAAGGCGAAACATTATTTAAAGACATTCGCTTCTCTATGAACAAAGAAGATAAAATTATTCTTTTAGGTTCGCCAATTGCTAAATCTGCATTAATGGATATTTTAATGGATCGTAAAAAACCAGATGCTGGTACGTTTAAATGGGGTGTTACAACATCTCAAAGTTACTTTGAAATGGATCATGACCAATACTTCGGTGGATCTGAAAAATCATTAGTTGAATGGTTACGTCCTTATTCTCCAGAAGATGAAACAGAATCGTTCTTACGTGGCTTCTTAGGTCGTATGTTATTCTCTGGTGAAGAAGTTAAGAAATCTCCTGGCGTTCTTTCAGGTGGCGAAAAAGTACGTTGTATGTTATCAAAAATGATGCTAAACAATGCGAACGTCTTATTATTAGATGAGCCTACGAACCATTTAGACCTTGAATCTATTCAAGCATTAAATGAAGGCTTAACTCGCTTCAAAGGTGCAATGATTTTCACATCTCATGACCACCAATTCATTCAAACAATTGCAAACCGTGTCATCGAAATCCGTGAAGATGGTTCAATTTTAGACAAACCATTAACATATGATGCGTTCTTAGAATGGAAAAATAAAGAAGGCATTAAATAATTTTTTCTAAATTCAAAACCTCTTAGTCCCCTAGTTGGGATTAAGAGGTTTTTTTATTGCTGTTTGATTAGAACAACATTTGATGGTTGGACAATTGAAGCAAATGGTCAATATACTACCCCCTTTGACAAATTCAAGTAATCGTCGTCTAGAAAGAGGAAATGCATTAACGACAAAAAAGACACGTAAGTTTTAAAAACTTACGTGTCTCTGAATTAGTATGGATTAAAGTTTAGTTACGTTAGTAGCTTGTGGTCCACGGTTACCATCTTCAACTTCAAATTCAACTTTTTGACCTTCGTCTAAAGTTTTGAAACCGTCACCTTGGATAGCTGAGAAGTGAACGAATACATCGTTACCGCCTTCAACTTCGATAAAACCGAAACCTTTTTCTGAGTTAAACCATTTTACTGTACCTTGTTTCATTTAAGAAAACCTCCAAAAAATAAAAGTGAACAATTAATCATTACTTAATGTAAACATTGTTTTACGGTAATGCAATATAATTGTTAAATATAAGTATATATAGGAAATTTAAAGCTGTCAATTTATATTTCGAAAATTGTTAAAATTTCCTATCAAATCATTTTGAAACCATATCTGGTGTCTGTAAGATAATGCCATGATAAATTTGGGCATCTTCATCGCAAGCTTCACAAAATTCACACTCATCCTCTGACCAAAAAGCATAATAATATTCGTTTTTACATGCCTCATTGGCATATGATTGACGAAAATCATTCATAATTTCAGTGAGTGCTAGTTGAAATTGCTTTTCTTCTTCAAATTCGTGTACGGAAACAATATGATCTTCCCAACCGTCAAATTTCCACCACGGCTCATAATCTGCCTTCATGTAGATGATTTTAAACATAATCATTATCCTTTCTATACCCTTATTTTAATCATCTATAGGTAAAATGTCTATTATTGCTACCTTTCATATGTTAAAATAGTGGTAAATCTAGAAATTATCAGGGGGAAATTTCATGTTTTCAAAATTAAAACCAAAAGCAGAATTACAAGACCTATTTGAACGCGGAACAGATTTGACTGCTTCTCCAAGATTTTTAAACACATTAAAGTTCAATAATTTCAACAATCAAGATCAAACTCATTTACATACAATTTATGAACGTGTTGCTACATTAACACCGACAATGAATGTTATTTTCAATAAATACTTAAACGAAATTTCTCCATCTGGAAAAAGTAATATTTCTGACGCTCAAATCGAACGCTATTTAAAGCAATTCTTCTTGGCTGATCGTAATGATGAATATGTAGATCAGACAATTAAGTTTTTCAACACATTACGTGAGGAACGATTTGAGCCTGGCAAATTAATCGTTGTATTCAACCAATTTTCTTTTTATATTACAACGCTAATTTTACATCATTTCGGCATGAAGCCTAATTTAGCCTTTTCTTATATGAAATCAGTTTCAGCAGCGGTAAATATTGAACAAGAACTTCTTGTTGAAGTTATGACAGAACGCTTAATTGAAAATGTTATTGAAGAGCTTACCTCTTTAACAGATGCCAACGCAAACATCATGTATATGAAAGACTTAATTCAGCGACTAGATACACAGTCAGATGATATTGCTGGCTCTACCGCTGCTTCTCAAGAACTAGCTGCATCTATTGCTGAAATCGCTCGTTCTTCTACAAATATTGCGGAAAAGACGAACGAATCTGTGGAAAATGCAGTTCGTGGTAAACAAGCCGTCGAACATGCCCTACAAGAAATCTTTACTACAGAAGAAACCTTCACAGAGATCGTTGCTGGTTTCACAGAACTTCAAAAACATGTTAACGATATCGAAAATGTTGTTACATTAATTAATCAAATCGCTGATCAAACGAATTTACTTGCATTAAATGCATCGATTGAAGCTGCACGTGCTGGTGAGCATGGTAAAGGCTTTGCAGTCGTAGCGCAAGAAGTACGTAAGCTTGCAGAAAATACTGTTTCTGCACTTGGTGAAGTATCTACAAATGTGCAATCCTTAAAAAGCTACTCAAACAATGTAGCAGCTTCAATTACAGGTACGACAACAATTATTCGTGATGCAACTGTTGAAGCAAAAGAATCCTTACCTTTACTCAACTCAATTGTTGAAATTATCGAAAGTATTAATATGGACATTACCACAACAGCAGCTGCGTCTGAACAACAGGCAGCATCGATTGACGAGATTTCAGTACGTATGGTTCAAATTTCTAATTTACAAGAAGATATCCGTGCATACGGAAATGATACATCTCGTGATATTCATAAACTGGGTCAAGAAATTACTCGCTTCCGTAACGAAGTGACAACAAATAACAATGTCCAGCTTTCAAGTATTTCTCTTTTACTATTATCGAAATCAGACCATATTTTATGGAAATGGCGTGTTTATAACATGTTCCTTGGTTTAGAAAAATTATCACCAGCAGATGTTTCTTCTCACCGTGACTGCCGCCTCGGCAAATGGTATACATCACCAAAAACGGTGGAACGTTTCGGAAACCATGCTTCTTATGCTGAGCTTGATCGTCATCATGAACAAGTACATATTTCAGCAAAAGCAGCTGTTGAAGCATTTAATGATGGTAATTTAGCAACAGCTGAACAGCATTTACAAGAAATTGAAAAAGCTTCGAAACAAGTTATTTATTACATTAATGATTTAATTTCTATTATTCAAAAAGAGCGTCTTATGCATTAATAAATTTTCAGAAGCAAAATAATTTATTATTTTGCTTCTTTTTCATTGAAAGGAGTCTTAAATGATTAAAAATCTATTAGTTCATTTATATTCAGAGGATACTACCTCTAATCATTATATTTATACAAAGGCACTTGAACTTGGATTAAAAGGATGGATTGAGAAACGTAACAATCAACTCCACATTTCACTAGAAGGCACGGAAAAGGGATTATATGAAATGATAAAAATCATACACGCACTCCCCTCTTTTGAAAACATAACATATTCAATGGAGGAAAAGCTGCTACATTTCTCACAATTAACTACAAATATTGTCTAACAAAAGTGACTTCACTTTGTGTTGAAATGAAAACATTGTACAATACTAGTAAAAATGCTTGAAACTTTTTTTCATTTCAAACGTAAAAATAGTATCGAGTAAAGGAGGAACGAAAATGCTTGGTCCTATCAATTTTATAACACGTCATTTAATTAACTTATTAGCTGGTTTTACTGCATTGGTCGTATCAGTTTTAAATCTACCTGGTCTGGCAGCGATTTTATCGTTACCTCTTGCAGTAATAGCCTATTATGTATGTAACAAAATTACATTTGCTATTCAAAAATCAACGCAATGTAAAAAAATAGGGGTATCTAAAAGCGAATACGATTTAATCGAATCGCAGCTAAAACAAGCGAAAGGCTACGTAAACTCTTTAAACCAACAATATATACGTGTCCGTTCGATTAAATCGTTTAAACAAATAAATGAAATGTCGAAGTTATCTAAGCGCATTATCAATATTGTTCAATCGACGCCACAAAAATTTTATGCTGTCGAAGATTTCTTCTATGCGCATCTCCCTACTGCTGTCGAACTTTCAGATAAATATACATTATTAACGAAAGAACAAGTGACAGGGACAGAAATTCATTTGGCACTAGAAGATACACGTAAAACGTTAAAAGAGCTTCATGTTACAATGGAAGAAGACTTAAAAAATGCATTATCATCTGATATCGAAAATTTAAAGATCGAACTTGATTTTGCGAAAATGTCGAATGAAAAACGCAAGGAACGATTAAAAATCGGCGGTGAATAAGTCATGGGAAACAAAATCAATCCATTTGATGCTTTTACGTCAAATGAAAGTGTCGACATCCAAGTTTCAAAAGAACAATTCGCGGTGAACGTTGCAAATCGTGTAACGGCACCGCTTTTCGCGTCATTAAGTTCACAGAGCAAGCAACAATCGATGAAGCTTGCCAGTGAATTACAAAGTTCAAAATATGAACAAGTACTCGCTTTTGGTTTACCTGCTCAAGAAGCCTTGAAAAAATTCACGGCACAAATGCTCAACTATATTCAACGTAAGGATGTTCGAAAAGTTGGTGAAGTGCTATCCGATTTGATGCAGCACTTAGAAAAAATTGATCCTGATGCATTAGTGGAACAAGAAAAAGGCTTTTTTAGTAAGCTATTCAATCGTCCTAAACAGTCTATCCAAGAAGTAATGACCCACTACAATAAATTGAGTAAGCGTATTGACCGTTTAAGCATCCAATTAGCACATACTCAAAATGGATTGCTTTCCGATTATCAGTTTTTAAATGAATTGTATGAGCTAAATGAGGAGTATTTTCACAATATAAATATTTATATTGCTTCTCTTGAAATTAAAAAGCAGCATATGGAAGAGGTTATTTTACCTGCTATTTCACAGGCAGTTATCGAGCAGGAAGACCCTTTTAAACGTCATGAATTACAGGATGTTAAAATGCAAATAGAATGGCTCGATCGCCGAATGTATGACTTAGAAGTGTCGCGTGAAGTCGCAATTCAATATGCTCCACAAATTCGCATGATTCAGCAAACGAATCAAATGTTAATCGAAAAAATTCAAAGTTCTATTATGAATACCATTCCATTATGGCAATCACAAATCTCAATGTTGCTAAGTATGAATAACCAGCGCCGCGCTATGGCCTCACAGCAACGTTTAATGGACGCTTCCGAGGAATTGCTAAGAAAGAACGGAAAAATGATTGAAGCCTCAGCTAAAGGTCCAAAACAAAAAGCATTGAATCATACAGAAATAGACCAATTTAAACAAACACAATTAAAGTTACTTCAAGATATTGAAGATACACTACGAGTTCAAGTATCCTCTAATGAAAGACGTCATGAAATTGAATATATCATTAAAGAACAATAATTAGTTATCGCATATAAACCTTCAGTGTTTCGGATTATCGAAACGTTGAAGGTTTTTTAATGGATAATTTAAGGGAGTCCACAAAAAAACACCCTTTCTCATAGTGCAATCGGGAAAAGGTGGTGTTAAATTACTTATAGCATTTCTTTAACAAAAGTTGATAATTTGATTGAAACTTCGTCTAATGATTCAATAATTGATGTAACATCTTGTGCTAATTTTGCTTCTTCGTTAGAAGCTTCCGAAATTTGATTCATATTTTCAAGAAGCGCACTTAAGTTCTTATTAACATTATTCAACGATGTTTCGATTTTATGTGTCGAATCACTTGTTTGCTGTGACAGCTTACGTACCTCTTGTGCAACAATATTAAAGCCAGCCCCGTGTTGACCTGCTCTAGCCGCTTCAATGGAAGCATTAAGCCCTAGTAGATTGGTTTGACTAGAAATATTTTTAATTAGCGATGTAATTTCATTTGTTTTTCTAGAATCTTCTAAAGCTTTTTCAGATTGCATACGGATTTCCGTACTCGTAGCAGCTAATTCTTCAGAATGTGAGGCGATAGTATGTGATTTATCTTGTAATTTTAGAACAATTTCACGTACTGTACTAATATATTCTTCAAGCTTTTGTTCTTTATCTAACGGTTTACCAAAGCCTAGTGCACCAACAACACGACCATTTTCTTTAATTGGGAATGCATAGGCGTTTATCGCCATACCATAGACACTTGCATCTAAATAGATATCTGAATTACGACCATTTAAAGCTGCCTGTAAGTTTGCATCATTTGCTTTTATTTTGTCCCCTTCTACATAACCGATTTCAAGATTTTCACCGGGTAAATATTTAGTTACAATTCCGTTTTCTTTATCTACAATTACAACTACCGCTTCTTTTTTTAACGCTAGATGGATATATTCTGCCATTACGCCTATTGATTCTATGAAATTCAAAGTAAATTCTCCCTACCCTTTTTATATATGTTATTTTATTGATGACTCTAGAACTAACTTTACCATTATTTTTCTATATTAGTTGATTTTTCTACTACGCAATTTTAATGAATTATCACATATATTTCTTATTATAAATTAAATTAAAAATAGCACCGCCTATATTGAACAACAATGTTCAAAGGCTGTGCTATTTCAAATTATGCGAAGTACTCTTTGTAGTATCCGCCAACATTACCAGTATTATCGATTACAAAGATGAACTCTTCCGTTTCATTTTTTACTTCGTATTCTTTACCGACAGTTAAAACATTAGAGACTAAATATTTTGATGCATTCGTATGTACACATTTCACTGTGCGAATCGTTGGTGCATCTTTCCATTTTAAATGTAACATCTGTTTACCTCACTTTTAATATAACTAATATGAACTCTTTCTTATTTTATACGATTTTGTCGTGATATGAAAGACTCTGTTATGAAAAAGACATCCCGTACAACTAATCTTATGCAATTCTTATTATGAAATTGCCTAGTATGCTCTCATCGAACTCCATTTGAAACGATGATTCGAGCATGTTAAACTCAATTGAAGAGGTGGAATCTATGACATTAAATATGAGCGGTGTTCCAATGTGGTTTTTTGCTATTGCCATTGCTTTTGCTATTATTTTTATCTTAATAAGTGAATGGAACTCAAGAAAATAAGCTCGCGCATGACGCACGAGCTTATTTTTGTTTTCTAGTACGTTTCATTTTACTTTAATGTACGTTTTAAAAATGCTTTTGTACGTTCATGTTTTGGATGGACTAGTACTTCATCTGGATGGCCTTCTTCGACGATTACGCCTTTATCCATGAAGACGATGCGATCTGACACTTCTTTTGCAAATTCCATTTCATGCGTTACGATTAACATTGTGTTCCCTTGGTCTGCTAATTGACGCATTACTTTTAATACTTCCCCTACCATTTCTGGGTCTAATGCTGATGTAGGTTCATCAAATAACATAACGTCTGGATCCATTGCTAACGCACGTGCGATAGCTACACGTTGTTTTTGACCACCTGATAAATGTCGAGGTTTGGCATTTTTATATTGTGCCATGCCAACCAGTTCCAAATATTTCATCGCATTTTGTTCGGCAGCTTCTTTGGAACGTTTTAGCACTTTTTGTTGGCCTACTGTACAGTTACCAAGCACGTTTAAATTGTTGAATAAGTTAAACTGTTGGAATACCATACCCAAATGAGTTCGATAGTTTTCGATATCGTGCGCGTCATTTAAAATGTTTTCCCCGTTGTAAATAATTTCTCCAGCAGTTGGCGTTTCTAATAAATTAATGCATCGTAATAGCGTTGATTTACCGGAACCTGAAGATCCGATTAATGTCACTACTTCCCCTTTTTTCACTTGGAAGTTCACATCTTTTAAAACCTCATGATCCCCAAATTTTTTGTTTAAATGTTGAATATCAATTACGATTGACATTACTATTCACCGTCCTTTTCTAACTTGTTTCCTGTAATGAGTTCGACCTTAAAACTTTCAGGCCCATCCATTTTCTTCTCAAATAGAAGTAGGAAACGAGTTACAGCGAATGTCATAATGAAGTACAGCACTGTTGCGATAAAGAAGGCCTCAATGTATTTATAGTTACTTCCTGCAATGGAGTTTGAAGTGAAGAATAACTCTACGACTGAAATGACACTTAATACAGAAGAGTCTTTAATATTCATGACAAATTGGTTCCCCGTAGCTGGCAAAATATTACGAGCTACTTGTGGGATCACGACATAAATCATTGTTTGCAAGTGATTCATACCAATTGCTTGAGCTGCTTCGAACTGTCCCTTATCAATTGAAACAATCCCACCACGTACATATTCCGCCATATAAGCACCTGTATTTAAACTAATAACTAGTGATGCTGCTACGAAACGGTCAATATCAATGCCTAAGTATACTAATCCGTAGAATACCACCATCGCTTGAACCATCATCGGTGTGCCTCTGAAAATTTCCACATATGCCGTTAAAAGGAAATTAAATACTTTTAACACAACCGTTTTAAATGATTTTTTGCGTTTCGGAACCGTATGCATAATTCCGATGAAAAATCCGATTAATGTACCACAAATTGTTCCGATAATCGCTAGAAGAAGTGCAGTCCAAGCTCCTCGCAGGAACACTTCCCAGTTGTTCGTAAACAAGTTCCATGTTGATTCTAAAAATGCCATTGTCTTGTCCTCCAAATCTTTGTTCCTATAATCTATTACTCTTAAATCGTTATTATTAATAATAAAAGGTTGTCTCCCGTTTGCCGGCATGACAACCTTTCATCATTAAATATTATTGTGCAGCCGGTTGGTTAGCGATTGCATCTTCCATTAATTTAAGACGATCATCTTCCGAAATTTCAGCTAATACTTTGTTGATGCCTTCTGCTAAATCCGAACCTTTTTTTAGGCCAACTGCAACTGCTGTAGCTGAAGGGTCTGCTTCAAAGTTTGGTTCTGGAACAATGTATTTAAAGTTCTCTAATGCCATTTCAGCCGAGATTCCTTCAGGACGCTCTGAAACGTAGCCATCAATTGCACCTGATTGAAGTTGTACACGCATAGCGCCGAAATCCGTTGCAGCTACTTGTTTTTTAACTCCTTTGATTTGATCGATTACATCATAGTGAGTTGTTGCTTGTTGTCCAGTAATTTTAGCGCCAGAGAAATCGCTTAATGTTTTAGCACCTGCATAAGGGCCATCTTTTTTAACAACGATTACATAGTCACTTGTATAGTAGTTTTCAGTGAAGTCTATTGTCTCTTTACGATCTTCTGTTGGGGACATACCCGCAATCACTAAATCAATCGCACCTGATTGAAGTGAAGGTACTAAACCATCCCAGTCTGTTTTAACAATTTGTAATTCCATATCTAATCCGTCTGCAATTTTCTTTGCAATTTCAACATCATAGCCTGCCGCAAATTCTTTTGAACCTTTGATTCCTACACCGCCGTTTGAATCATCTTTTTGTGTCCAGTTAAATGGAGCATAAGCTGCTTCCATCCCAACTTTTAATACTTTTTTGTCAGAACCCGTAGACCCTTCGTCATCTGAACCACATGCCGCCAAAACTAACATAGTCATCATTGCTGCAAATAGCACTAATAATTTCTTTTTCATCCCAAATCTCTCCTTAAAATTAAATTTTTGGTTATTTTTGAATGCAAAAAGCGACCTAAAGAAGAACTTCAGGTCGCGTACACTAAAATTAGCCCAAATCCTCAGTCAATTCCCATTATTGAGATAGCTCAACTCAACCATCAGGGATAGATGATTGAGACAGTTCTGTAATTATTCATTACAGACCCAGCATTGTTAACAAGGGCATTAACAACACTTCGGCGATAGTTCCTTCTTCTCCATCTCAATGCCAGCTCCATGACTAAATGAAAAACTAATAAATACCGCGCCTCTACCTCACGAGATTGTGAGGTTTTGTTATTAAATTAATAAGATAATAGTACAATATTGCGACATTTCCGTCAACAATCATTTTTCAGAAATATTTTGATAGATAGCATTTCTTGATAAAGTTAATTAAAAATGTGCTATTTTCTCGACATTTACTTTAACTTCAAGTGTATGCATGCCACCTTGATAAACGCCTTCAATTGGTGAAACATCGCGAAAATCACGGCCTACACAAAGGTTAATATGATTTTCAAGCACTTCCACATTATTTGTCGGATCTAAACCAATCCAACCAACTCCTGGTACCATTACTTCTACCCAAGCATGTGTCGCCGTATCACCAATTAAATCATCGTTTTCTCCAACATACAAATACCCACTAATATAACGTGCAGGTATATTCATATGTCGAAGAACACCAAGCATAATATGCGAATAATCTTGGCAGACGCCTTGCTTTATATACCATGATTCACTTGCAGTTGTATCGATCGTTGTTGCATACGGATTATATGCGATTGAATTGTATAAATAGGTCATTAAATTAAGGGCAAATTTCATAGGGTTGTCTGTTTGCCCTACAGCTTGCACGATTTCTTCTAATTGATATGGTAGAAGTGAGGTATACCGAGATGTTGTTAAATAGGCTAAATAATGTTCTCTAAAAATTTGTGAGTGAAAAATATTTTTCATTTCATCCGAATAATGAATTTGGTAAATATACGGCGCACGTTGCACACTTACATGGGCATGCGACGTTACTTCAAGTTCGTGATGTTTCTCTGCTATAAAAAACGAACTGATTGGATTTAGCCAAATGTCAATATTATCGCGTGTTAAAGATTCTGGCTTAATTTTCACATCATAGGAAATTAAGCGCTGGCATTCATTGTTACGCGGCTTTAAACGTATCGTATTCAGCGATTGTTCAACTTCTGTGTCATAACGAAATATATTTGTATGTGTAATGCGATATTTCATTGTCATTTCCCCTTAGAAAGTAAGTTTCATATTGATCTTATAATATGGGGCTTATTTCACTAAAATCGGCTCCGTTAAGTAATAGGTTTCAGAAAAAATCGGCCCTAATTTTATACATTGGTTGTGAATTTGTATCACCCATTGCTTACGTTCTTGTTTTGTCATATCCGATGCATTTTGTTGAATTAAAACTTCTATTGCTTCTATTGCCTCAAATAACTGTTGAGCATATAGCGGAACTTCATGATTTTCAATTTCAAAAATTGTATTTTTTATTTTCCCAATGCCATAACCAACAGAACGTGAACAATTCTTATCGCCTACAAGAAAATTCAACACTTTCTCCGCATCACGCATACGCGAACGACGTGTATACTCATCCAACGTATTCGTTAATTGAAGGGCCAACGTTACGGCAAAATCCTGCTTTAATATTTCTTCATTTTCCATCAAATTCAATATAATTAACGCCGTTTTTTCTGATCGTTCTAACCATTTACCGATCTTCATAAATAAGAAAGATTCATCACGAGACATGAGTGAATCAATAATACCTGTTGCCGTTAATGATGTTTTGCGTACCTTTACTAAATACTCCGTCGTAGCTAATACGGTATACGGTGCTTGTAGAGGGGATTCATTGTTTGCTAAGTACAAACTATTCCATTCTTCAAATAATGCATTTGGAATACAGTCACGCGTGTTTTTCGCGTTGTTACGAATACCTGTGAGCAAACTATCGATAGAGTTGTAATTTTGGAGATCTGAGATGAGATAGTTAAGCATTTGAGAAATTGGATAACCTTCATAACGACTTTCATAGCTTTCAATATACCCACAAATACTTAAAATTGTATGCCATTGCTGTTCGTACTGCTTTTCTGTACGACTAAGTTCAAGCATTTGATCTATTTGTACATTTATAATATATGCATTTGTATAAGCACGCTCACTGTAACGACCTAACCAATATAAAGAATCTGCGACACGACTAAGCATGTTGTCCGTCCTCCTTAAGAACCCACGTATCCTTCCCACCGCCCCCTTGTGAGGAATTGACCACAAGTGAACCTTCCTTCAATGCAACACGAGATAAGCCTCCAGGGACAATATGCATTTGCTCTCCTTGAATCGCATAAATACGTAGATCAATGTGGCAAGGATAAAATCGTCCATCCTGATAAGCAGGCGCGCGCGACAACTTAATTGTTGGTTGTGCAATATATTGATGAGGTGCTTCTAGTATCTTTTTATGGAAAATGTCTCGTAATTCCTGCGTTGAATGCGGGCCAATGAGCATGTCATAGCCTCCTGAAGCTCCCACATTTTTGACAACAAGCTTATCTAAATTTTTCAGTACCCAGTTACGCTGTTGTTCATCATTTAGTAAATATGTCTCCACATTATCAATAATAGGTTCCTCATTTAAATAAAATCGAATCATATCTGGGACATACGCATACATGGCCTTGTCATCAGCTACACCATTCCCTACGGCATTTAAGATAGCTACATTACCTTCTTTGTAAGCTTGCACCATTCCCGGAACCCCAAGCATGGAATCTTCGCGGAAAACTTCTGGATCTAAAAATTCATCATCAATACGGCGATAAATAATATCTACTCGTTTTAATCCGTGAATTGTTTTTAAGTAGACGCTATTATCTTGTACGATTAAATCTCTACCTTCTACAAGGGGGATATTCATTTCCTTCGCTAAAAATACATGATCGTAATAAGCAGAGTTGTAAACACCAGCAGTTAACAGGACGGCATTTACTTCTTCATCTGTAGCTAAATTTGGCGGTCGATGTGATAAAAGGGCTTTTTCCATCGCTTCCATTTGCTCTTCTAAAGATAGAATGGCATAATCGCTGAAAAACTCAGGATATGTTTTACGCATGACTAAGCGGTTTTGAAACACATAGCTAAGACCTGATGGATTCCGTAAATTATCTTCTAATACACGATATTTTCCACATTCATCACGAATGAGGTCAATACCAGCCATAAAAATATGATTTTCTAATGCTAAATTTATGCCAATTACTTGCTTATAATAATAAGGATTTTCATCGACTAAATGAGCGGGAATAATACCTGCATTAAGTATATTTCGCTCATTATAAACATCTTGTAAAAAATAATTGAGTGCTTTAACCCTTTGCTTAATACCAAGCTCAATTTCACTCCATGTTTCACCTGGAATAATAATAGGCACAAAATCAAATGGCATTGTACGCTCTATTCCACCTTGAGCACCATACACAGTAAAAGTTATTCCTTGTCGTAAGAAACTAGATTGTGCTTCCATATGTTTGTTTTGTAATTGCTCATTCGAAAATTTTTGAAGCTGTTCATAAAATGGAATATAATGCTTTTTCGGTAAATCATCTTTTAGCATTTCATCAAAAAATGTTGCTGAATCATACGCTTTAAACATTGAGTGAACCCTCCCCCATTATGTACCATCTATTAATAAATACACTATTACTGAAGAAATCCCTTTTATTAATTAGATAATTTTTACAATTATCATGTATCTTTTCTACATTTCCCTATACCGAAAACATTTTAATACTAAAAACACCACTTTCTGTCAAAATCAAACAGAAAACGGCGTAAAAAAAGATGCCAACGCATTATTGCGTTGGCATCTTTATAAGAAGTTATTCTTAAGAGTTTAATAATAAATCTTCTGGGTTTTCGATCATTTCTTTAACTGTTTTTAAGAAGCCTACAGAATCTTTACCATCGATGATACGGTGGTCATAAGATAATGCTACGTACATCATTGGACGGATTTGAACTTCATCACCTACAGCGATTGGGCGTTTAAGGATTGAGTGCATACCTAAAATACCAGCTTGTGTACCGTTCATGATTGGTGTAGACATTAATGAACCGAATACACCACCGTTAGTGATTGTGAAAGAACCACCAGCCATGTCGTTTAAGCCTAATTTTTTATCGCGAGCTTTTTTAGCTAAACCAGCGATATCTTTTTCGATTTCAGCAAAGTTTTTAGCGTTTGCATCACGAACAACTGGTACTACTAAACCGTCTTCAGTTGATACTGCGATACCGATATCGAAGAAGTTGTTTAAGTGAATTTCATCACCATTAATTTGAGCGTTAACGTATGGATATTTTTTAAGAGCAGCAACTACTGCTTTAGTGAAGAATGACATGAAGCCTAATTTAATATCGTTAGCTTTTACGAATTCTTCTTGTTTACGTTTACGTAATGCCATGATGTTTGTCATGTCGATTTCGTTGAATGTAGTTAACATTGCAGTTGATTGTTTAACTTCTAATAAACGTTTTGCAATTGTTTGACGACGACGAGACATTTTTTCAACTGTTACGCGATTTGTTTCGCCAGCTGGTGTGAAGATCATTGGACCATTTGCTACTGGAGCCGCTGCAACTGGTGCTGCTACAGGTGCTGTACCGTGAGCTGCTACGTCTTGTACACGTACGCGACCTTGTGGATCTACTGGTGAAATTGCCGCTAAGTCGATACCTTTTTCACGTGCTAATTTACGAGCTGCTGGTGAAGCCACAACGCGTTCGTTAGAAGTTTCTACTACAGGAGCTGCTGCAACTGGAGCTTTTGGTGCTTCAGCTACTGGAGCTGGCGCTTCTTCTTTTGCTGGTGCAGCCGGTGCTGGTGCAGCGCCTTCGCCTGCTTCAACGATTGCGATAACTTGACCTACTAATACAGTGTCGCCTTCTTCAGCTGTAATTTGAGTTAAGATACCTGCTTCTTCAGAGATGATCTCAGCGTTAACTTTATCTGTTTCTAATTCTACGATGAATTCGCCTTTTTCTACGCGATCTCCAACTTTTTTAACCCACTGAGCAATTGTACCTTCAGTGATTGATTCTGCTAATTCAGGAACTTTAATTTCTGCCACGTTAATATCCTCCTTTAATAACGCTATACATTTCGTATAGCAGGCTACTTCTCTTATAAGAAGTAGCCCTCATTTATTCCCTATTGGAATTATTTTTCAAGTGCTTCGTTAACTAACTTAGCTTGAGCTGCTTTATGTGAATCGCCATCGCCCTCAGAAGTTGAGCTCATTGCAGGACGACCTACATAGCGAACTTTTTTACCTTCAGCGATACCATATAATGTTTCAAGAACATAAGTCCAAGCGCCTTGATTTTTAGGCTCTTCTTGTACCCAAACGATTTCTTTAACATTCGGGAAGCGAGCAATGATTTCTTTCACTTGCTCTGTTGGGAATGGATAGATTTGCTCAACACGAACGATGTGTAAGTGGTCGAAACCTTCGCCATCTTTTACGCGTTCTGCTAAATCGATCATTACTTTACCCGTACCAAGAATTACTTTTTCTACTGCTTTCACATTTTTACCTAAGCCTTCTTGCTCGATTACTTCTTGGAAGCGACCAGTTGCAAGTTGTTCAGCAGATGCTGCTGCTAATGGGTGACGTAAAAGTGATTTTGGTGAAACAACTACTAATGGACGTACGCCTTCAGTACCTAAAAGTGCAGCTTGACGACGTAATAAGTGGTAGTAGTTACCTGCATTTGAACAGTTTGCTACGAACCAGTTGTTTTCAGCTGATAATTGTAAGTAACGTTCCATACGGCTAGATGAGTGTTCTGGGCCTTGACCTTCATAACCATGTGGTAAAAGGATTACGAAACCAGATTTTTGACCCCATTTAGAGCGAGCACTAGCGATGAAGTTATCAAACATTACTTGAGCCATGTTCGCAAAGTCACCAAATTGTGCTTCCCATACAGATAATACGTTACCGTTTTCTAAGTTATAACCATATTCATATCCTACAACACCTGCTTCAGTAAGTGGTGAGTTGTAAACTGTGAATGAAGCGTTAACGCCTTCAACATGGTGTAATGGAGTAAATTCAGAACCATTATTTTTATCATGTAACACTAAGTGACGTTGAGAGAACGTACCACGTTGTGCATCTTGACCAGTGAAACGAACTGGTGTGCCGTCTTGTGTAATTGTAGCGTATGCTAAAGTTTCAGCATGACCCCAGTCAATTTTCGCAGTAGCGAATGCATCACGACGTTTTTCTAAAATTTTACCTAATTTTTTCTGTGGTTCGAAGCCATCAGCAAATACTAATAAATCTTCGTTCACTTTTGCTAAGCGGTCTGTATCAACAGTAGTGTCAATTTCAGGGAACTCAACTTTTAATTCTTCTGGCATATCAATTGTATTGTGCTCGTCTTTTTCTGCCATTGCTTTTACGTGATCGTAAGCAGCTTGCATTTCTGCATAGATTTTTGTATCTAACGCTTTTACTTCGTCAGCAGATAAAACATTTGCTGCAGCTAATTCTGCACCGTATAAAGCACGGATTGGCTCATGTTTAGCTACTAATTTGTATGTTTCAGGGTTTGTAACTGTTGGGTCATCTGTTTCGTTGTGACCATAACGACGGTAACCAATTAAATCGATTACGATGTCTTTATTGAATTTTTCACGGTATTCCGCTACGAAACGACCAACAGCTGCCACTGTTTCTGGGCTATCTGCATTTACGTGAATTACTGGAACATCATAACCTTTTGCAGGGTCAGATGCGTAATTTGATGAACGAGAATCTGTTAATTCAGTTGTGAATCCGATCATGTTGTTTGCGATAATTTGAACTGTACCACCTGTTGAGAAACCTTTTGTTTTTGCAAAGTTGAAGCCTTCTGTAACAATACCTTGACCAGCAAATGCTGCGTCACCGTGTAATAAAATACCGAATGCTTTAGAAGTATCATTTTTTGCAACACCAGGAGCAGATGTATCGTCTTGAGCTGCACGAGCTGCACCTAATACGATTGGGTTCCCAACTTCTAAGTGAGATGGGTTGTAAGCTAATTTTACGTTTAAACCAGATTCACGAGTATAAGCAGCACCCATGTGGTATTTAACGTCGCCAGTCCAACCTTTTGTAATTTCTAAACGACCATCTTCAGGGAAGAATAAATCGTTAGAAACGTGTGCAAAGTCAGAGAACATCATGTCATAAGGTTTGTTTAAAACATGTGTTAATACGTTTAAACGACCACGGTGGGCCATACCAATACGCACGTTTTTAACGCCTTTTGCTTCAGATGCATTAATAATTTCATCAAGTAAGATTACTTGTGTATCTAAACCTTCACCAGAGAAGCGTTTTTGACCAACAAATGTTTTGTGGATGAATTTCTCGAAGTTTTCAATGCGAGTTAAGCGTTCTAAAACAGCTTTTTTCGCTTCAACTGATAATGCTTGTTTGAAAGCACCTGCTTCCACTTGTGCTTCAATCCAAGCACGTTCTTCAGCATTTTGTAAGTGACTAACTTCAACACCTACTTTGTCTGTATAAATCGATTTTAAGTAATCGATTGCTTCTTTACCGTTTGTTACGCCAGCTGGCACATTTTTAAAGAATACAGATGCAGGAATTACTGCTAAATCACTTGCAGTTAAATTGAATACGCTTTCTTCAATGCGTGAGTTATCAAGCTTACGATTTTTCAATGGGTATAAATCCGCAGCTAAATGACCATATTCACGAATGGCATCTGCTAATTTTACCGCTGCTAATACTTTTTTGTAGTCTCCAGATCCAGCAACTGCTGTATTTGATTGCGCTGGTGCTTGACCATCTACAAATACAGGACCTCCGTATGCTTGGAATAATTCTACTAATTCAGGTTCTACTTCTTCAGGAGATTGCAGGAATAAGTCATATTGCTCTAATACATAACCTAAGTTAGGACCAGAGAATGCTGACCATGGGGAACCTGCAGGTAATACATTGTTCGACATGAAAATAACCTCCAAATTTTGCCTTATGGCTGTTCCAATAAGTTTTTCTAAATAAATCAGATAATAGTTTATCGCTCTTCCGACTAGGACAAGAAGTACTTGATCGTCTAGTGTAGAAGAACATTTTTTCCATCTCAATCTTACTACTCTTCGTAAAAAATACAACTCTTTTATGCAAAATAAGCATATTTTTTCTTGAACAATTAAAATTTAATTGAGATTAACTAGAAATGTTCTTTTTTTACAGGGAATTTAAGTATAAATAGCGTTCCTTTGTTCAGTTCACTTTCTACATTCATCTCTATTTTATATTTTTCGGTTAGCATTCTTGTGATACTTAACCCAAGGCCTGTTCCAGATACTTCTTTTGTACGTGATTCTTCCACTCGATAAAAACGTTCAAAAATTAATGGTAATTGTTTTTCTGATATACCAATACCATGATCTTGTATTGCGACAGAAATTGTTTGTTCCGAATAGTAAATTTGTAAATGAATAAACAATTCATCTCTTGTATATCGTAACCCATTATTCATAATATTTCTAAAGATATGTTCTAGCGCATGTTCTGTAATCGCTGCATTTACTCTCTGCCCTTTAACAGTCATTTCTATTTTCGCGCTCGGATAAAGTTGTATTAGCTCTTGTTTAACATTTTCATATACTACTTCAATATTCGCTGAAGCATCTTTATCAACTTCCTCATTGCGCGCAAGCTGTAACAATTCCTCAATCATTTTTTTCATTCTCATAATTTCTTCTAGCGACGTATCAAGCGATTCAGCTAATACTGCAGGATCATCCTTTCCCCATCGTTTTAATAAAGATAAATGACCTTCAATAACTTGAATTGGCGTTCGTAATTCATGGGATGCATCAGCTACAAATTGTTGCTGCTTCGTAAATGAAATCTCAAGTTCTTTCATTAATGAGTGATACATTTTAAATAAATCACCGACTTCATCATCTGCCTCATAATTAAACTGAGGCTGTGCCTTAAAGCCCTGATCACGTACAATATCCATCGCATCACGTAACTGTTTTAGAGGATTCATTAATAAGTTTGCCAAATAATAACTAATTGAAACCGAAAAAAGCAAAGCACCCATTCCAACAATAAAAAGTGTTGTCAAAATATAGTTCATCATTGACTGAAATGTTGATAAAGGATGAATTAATTGTAAGACACCTTGAAACCGTCCAATTTGAACGAATTGATGCAAAACAAAAGCATCATCACCATTTATTTGTTCCTTTGTAATAATAGTAGAAGAATCATTATCCATCGTTTCAGGAAATGATGCGGCACCATTTACATCATTTATTTGCATCACTTCGATTCCATCAAAATTGAAAATACGAACTGTTTGTTCCTGCGTCAAAATTGCTTTCATCAGTGCGCTGTTATTTTGCAAATTCTGTATTGTCACAGTATTACCCTGCGCTTCAAAAAAGCTCGTTAAGTCATCTACTGTTCGTTCTGCATTCTTTTCTTCATTATGAATAAGCCATGTTTGAAGCGCTATATAAAGAATAATCGAAATTATTGCATAGCTAACAAAAATTGTAATGCCGACTGTCATCGTCCATTTCGTTTTGAGTGCGCGTTTTTTTAAAGCTAGACGAAGTTTTTTCATCCTCTCACCACATATCCAACGCCGCGTACTGTTTCAATATATGGTTGATCTTCTGTTTGTAATTTCGTACGCAAATGACGAATATACACATCTACTACATTGGTCTCTACTTCGCTTTCAAAGCCCCAGACACTTTCTAATATGAGTTCGCGAGTACATACGCGATTGGAATTCTCGACTAGAAGCTTCAGTAAATCGTATTCTTTTCGCGTAAATTCTAGCTTTTCTCCATTAAAATATACTTCATAAGCTTGCGGATCAATTACCAAGTCTCTTACTTGCAATTGTTGGACTTTCGTTTGGAAAGGTTGAATTCTTCGTAAAATCGAGCGAATTCTTGCTAGTAATTCCTCAATAGCAAAAGGCTTCACAATATAGTCATCTGCGCCTGCATCTAGTCCAGCGACTCGGTCCATTACCGCATCACGAGCTGTTAATAAAATGATGGGCACATCACTTACTTTTCGAATACGACGACATACTTCAATACCATTCAGTTCAGGGAGCATGACATCTAAAAGAATACAATCAAAATTATGTGATGTGGCTAACTCAAGACCCAATCGACCATCATAAGCAACCATTGTCTCAAATTGTTCATGCTTTAGTTCAAGTTCTAAAAATCTCGAAATATTCTTTTCATCTTCAACGATTAATATTTTTTGTTCCATAAATTTTCCCTCTTTGTGCCAGAATTTATTGCATTTGTTTTTAGTTTAACATGCAAATGATTACGTGACACATGTTTGCACTATTTCAAACTTATGCAAAAAAAGAGGGTATCCATTCTTTGGATACCCTCTTTTTTTGACTAGATGACGCTATTCGTATCACAAATGCGATAATTGTTTTTAGAACTCTGTTTTGATTGGTAGAGTGCACGGTCTGCTAAGTCAACTAGTTCCTCTAATGATTCACTATGCTGAGGATAGACCGAAATACCAATGGAAGTCGTTGGTGAAAAATGCAAATCACGAATCATCCACCCTTCTTTTAATTGATGGCGAATACGCTCAATAATATGTTCAATTTGACTTAGTCGTGCATCTTCTATACTTGAAAGCCCCGTGACAACAATCAAAAACTCATCGCCACCAAGACGAATGACCATATCTCTACCGCGTACACTTTTAAATAACGCTTGACCAAACTCTTTTAAAAATTCATCACCCACATCATGGCCATAAACATCATTCACTTGTTTGAAATTATCACCATCTATATAAAATAGCGCAATGGCTTCATTTCTTTCTTGTGCTTTTTCAATAATTCTCGGAAATTCTTTAATAAGCATTCTGCGGTTTCCAAGATGTGTCAAGCTATCGTGATACGCTAAATAAGTTAATTTGTCTTCTAATTGTTTACGCTCTGTAATTTCACGTGATACCATAACAATTTCAGAAATTCCCTTTTGATCCATATCTAACGTAATTGTATAATTTCCTTCTGTCCAAATCCAATCGTTATTTTTCGTAACCAATTGCAACTCAATTGTATTTTCTAACATCCCATTCAGGCTGATTTCAGACATTTCCTTTTTCCAAGCAGCTAAACTTTCCGACGTTAACAACCGTTCGTATGTTCGACCTAATAATTCATCTTCACTATAGCCTAATTTTCGAATATAAGATGGTGAAGCATACTTTATTTCGCCGAAACGGTTCGCAACTATAATAAAATCATTTGTATTTTCCGTAATCGCTCTAAATGTGCTTTCAATTTTATAGAGCTCGGACATTAGTTGTTTCTTCGACGAAATATTATATTGTAACGTCAAAAATTGTTCTATAGCGCCTTGTTCATCAATAATCGGAATGACTGTCGAATCCACCCAATATAATTCCCCATTTTTTTTGCGATTGCATACTTCTTCGCGCCAAATTTTTCCTGATTTCGCAGTTTTCCAAAGTTTCCTGAAGAACTCTGGTGAATGGTAACCTGAATTAAATAAATTATGCGTCTTGCCTATTATTTCATCTCGTGAAAAACCTGTATTATTCGCAACGCGTTCATTAACGTCTGTAATGATGCCCTCTGTATTAGTAAAAATAACATCTGCTGCCGTACTAATCGCATTTTTTAAAGTCTCTAAACCATGCGATGCAGTACGCAAAGCTTCCCCTTGCTTAATAAAGGCTGTTATTTCTTGTAAAATAATAAATACCGCAATTGTTTCTTCATTACTCGTTAAGGAAGAAAATGTTGCCGTATAACAGCGCCTTTTATTATCTTTATCAATCAGGTACAACATTTTAGAAGTTACATTTTCACCATTTTGAGCAAGGATTAAATACTCTTTTAACTTTCTAACACTTTTTTGATCAATAAATGGTAAGTCAAAGAAATTTTTACCTTGAATAGCATCTAAATCAATATTAAAATCGTCCACAAATTTTGGATTTGCCTCTAAAAGCTGTAAATCCGTAGAAACTAATATGGTTGATAAAAATGTTTTGAAAAAAACAGAGCGCAT
The DNA here is from genome assembly GCF_003073375.1 of Lysinibacillus sp. 2017. NCBI lineage: Bacteria > Bacillati > Bacillota > Bacilli > Caryophanales > Bacillaceae > Lysinibacillus > Lysinibacillus sp. 2017. The sequence continues at coordinate 1,816,857 of NZ_CP029002.1, read as the reverse complement.
AAATAAATATTTATCTTCCATTTCACGACCGACCTGAACTTCTCTTGTAATGGCCAAAATATAATCACCATCTACATGTTTCACTGGAATGACTGAGGTATTTTGTTTACGAACAACGAATTTCGCATACGTAAAATCTTCAAATTCAACTTGTTCATGTCGTTCAATCGCTACATTATAGTATTGAAGTATATTTTTTGCCAAATGAGGAGGGATTACTTGTAAAACATTTTTCCCAATCGGATTCATTTCAATCAGTTTAATAGCCGCTTCATTTAAATATTCATATTGATAATCACCATTAAGCTTTTTCATTAAAAATACTGCATCTCGGCTATTGGCAAATAAAAGGTTGAGCTGCTCCACTGAATAAACTAAATCCATCAACTATTCCCTCCAAAATACTTATTTACTAAATAAGATTACCTAATTTTTCTTTTATAAATATACTACATTTTTCATATTGTACATGCTCCTCTGATAGAATACAATCCAAAAGGGTAAAATTACCATTAAAAGCTTGCAATTTCCATTTACTAATTTCTGTCGCATTACCTATTAATGAAAGATGATACGTATTATTTTGCATAGCTACTTTGCATTGTACAAAGCCACCTGGATTATAGACAGTCACTTTTTCTTCTTTTATATAGTGATTTTTTTGGGCAATCAACGCAGAAGCTGTCATTGCCGTACCACAAGCATTTGTAAATCCTACACCTCGTTCATACGTTCGCACAAATATTTCATCGTCTGAGATAGGATACACATAACTCACATTAACGCCATCAGGAAAATAATCGTTTTTTTCGTTTAAGTAGGAAGCTAATTTTTGCTGATGTGAAGTATCTTGAATATAGGCCTTCTCGACAATTCCAATTAAATGCGGATTCGGTACAGACACTGCAGTAAATCGAATATCAGAAGAAAAAACAGGAAGAATTTCATTTTGAATGGTCGTTTTATTTTCAAAATGCATGGGTAAACTTTGTAAATCAAACGAAACTGGTGAAATTTGAACAGCATATGTAGGAAGTTGTTCGAAAATGGCTTGCTCTTTTTTTACATGTAAGTTTGCATACATGGTTTCAATAATGGCTTCGTTTAAATTTTTCTTCTCACAAACATAACGAGCCATACAACGTAATCCATTACCACACATAGATGCTTCAGAACCATCTGCATTAATAACTCGCATTTTTGCATCAGCATTTTCTGATGGTAATACGAGAAGCAATCCATCCGCACCGTTTTCGTTCTCTTTATTGCATAGCCATTTTGTTAATTGAACCCAATCAAGCTCTTTTTCATATACTGTGTCGTATAAATAAAACGTATTTCCTGAACCATGGACTTTTAGTAATTGATAGTGCATTAAAGTACCTCCCACTTTCATATATTTCTCTATTATAAGCTTTTCAAAACATACGGTTCAACTATACAATGAACATTTTAAATATTCAGAATAAACTGATATATTTTTAGAAAAAAAATGTTTTTTCGAGCTTGAAAGTTGCGCAAAGAGAATATATTATAATAAAATGTAGATATTAATCTTATTTCGATATTGTATTTCAATGTCTAGATTAGAGCGAGACTCAAGACTTATGTACAATAGTTTAACGTCAAATTCTTTTAGGTTGGATCAAGTTCGAAATGACTACTGCCTTGCGATATAGAGATGAATCATCTTATGTAATCTACACAATCCATTTATTCTTTATAGTAGGCTATACCATTTTTCTTCTTAAAAGGAGGCGTTTCCCATGTTAAAACAAAGAGAATTACATGAGACTGCAGATTTATATGAATTATTACGTCACCCATCTGTATTTCCATATGTACGCCATAAAGCTACTTCAGCTGAAGAGTATTTATTTATGACAAAACAATTAATTGAAGAAGAATTAAACGGTATAACGATTTCCCGCACAATTGTTGATGAATGGGGTGCCCCAATCGGAACGATTAGCATTTTCGATATTCAAGATGGTGCTGGATTTTTAGGTACATGGCTTGGTAAACCATTTCAAGGTTTCGGATATAATCAAAAAGCAAAATTAGCGTTTTTAAACGAGTTATTTTTCGAACATGATTTCAATACTGTTTTTTTACGTATTCGTCAGGAAAATGCCCGTTCACAAGCCGCTGCATTAAAGCTACCTTATGTAGTAGATGCTCAATATTCAAATCCTGGTTTATATGATCAAATTAATCAAGGTGAGACGAAATTCCACCTATTCAAAATTCCAAAAGATCTATTCTACTTAACAACAGCTAACACGCAAAATGAAGAAGAAGAACAAGCAATGTAATCGAGTAACCACCCTACTTTTTTAAAGTATGGGTGGTTTTTTTCACAAAAAAAGAAGGCTTCCTAAAAAGCAATAAACTTTTTAAGTAACCTTCCTTGCTGAACTTATTTTTCATATTGTGTAATTAATGACACCATTTCTGCTGGCGTTTTTGGTTGTTCAACGTCAAACATACGGTCAATCATATCCTCGGCATTAACTGCTAATTGTCCAATGGCTTGTAAGAAAGCATCCTTTGTCATCGTATCTTCGTCAAGAACATGTGCGAAGCCTTGATTTTTAAATAAACGAGCATTTAATATTTGATCTCCACGACTTTTTGCAGCTGATAGCGGAATTAATAACATTGGTTTATGCAATGCTAAAAATTCAAAAATTGAATTTGAACCCGCGCGTGAAACGATTAAATCTGCCGCATATAATAAATCTGGCAATTCGGATGTAACATATTCAAATTGCTTATATCCATCTAAATCCGTTAATTTAGCATCGGCATTGCCTTTACCACATAAATGAATAATTTGATATTCTTTAAGTAATGCTGGTAAATTTTCACGTAATGCATCATTAACAACTACTGAACCTAAACTACCACCCATTACTAATAGCACTTTCTTTTCATCAGTAAATCCACAGTATGCTAATCCACGTTCTTTATTTCCTTCGAATAGCTGTTGACGAATGATAGATCCTGTATTTGTTGATTTGTCACTTGGTAAATGCTTAAGTGTTTCCTTAAATACAGTGAAAATATGGGATGCAAACGGCAAGGCAATTTTATTTGCTAAACCTGGTGTTACATCTGATTCATGGACAACGACTGGGATGTTCGCTAATTTTGCTGCCACTACAACAGGCACGGATACGAACCCACCTTTTGAAAAAATAACAGTAGGTTTTACTTTTTTAATAATCGATAGTGCCTGCCCAACTCCCGCTAACACTTTGAATGGATCCGAAAAGTTTTTCATAGAGAAATAGCGACGTAATTTTCCACTTGAAATCGTATGGTACGGTAAATCAGGAAAAGCATTTCCTATTAACTCTTTTTCAATTCCGTCTTTAGAACCGATATAATGTACAGTGTATCCTGCTTCGATTAATGATGGGATGATTGCTTCATTTAACGAAACGTGACCAGCCGTACCCCCACCTGTTAAAATAATTGATTTATTATTCATATCTTTCTCCTAACACAGACATTTTTCCTTACTCCATTTTATGCTTATTAATAATCATTCATGAAATGTTTCTAAGTATTGCACAAACTATGCATAAGTTCGGATGAAAATTCTATTTTATCAATATAATTTTATAAGAATGAAGTTGTTACTTTGTTGTAATGTTCAAACTGGTTACTGAGACAAAAAGCACAGTTCTCAATCAATCAGTAATAATTATCGAACTTAATTGTAGCATATTTCCATGCGTTTAAAAATTCTTTTCCTTATAAAAGTATGAATTAGTTCGTTTTTCGTATTTTTATCTCCAATGAATATTTATCAGAAAATTATTATATAAATAAAATTATTACTACCAAACGAAATAAAAAACACTACCTATGACGAATAGTAGGTAGTGTCCAATTCCATTATTTTTTTATAAATTGTTGTGTCCAAATATGACCATCTTTAACGTATCCTACACCAATATGTGTATAGTTTGCATCTAAAATATTGGCACGGTGCCCTTCAGAGTTCATCCAAGCTTCAACGACTTGTTCTGGTGTTTGTTGACCTTTGGCAATGTTTTCACCTGCTGATTTATAAGCTATCCCAAGCGCTTTCATGCGATCAAACGGACTACCGAATGTTGGAGAAGTATGTGAGAAATAATTATTATTCTTCATATCTTGTGATTTTTCTCTTGCGGCTGCCATTAAAGGCTGATCCATCACTAATGCTTTTAATCCGTTTTTTGCACGCTCTGCATTTGTTAACTCAACCACTTTCGCTTCAATAACATCAATATCACTTGAAGTGGTTGTTTTATTTGTTTTTACTTCTTCTTTTGGTTGTTCCACAACTGGTGCCTCTTGTTTTGGTGTTTCTGTAACTTGTGTTTCTACTTTTGGTTGCTCTTCTGTTTTTGTTGTTACTTCTGGTGTTGTTGCTTTATTTTCAACGGGCTTAGCCTCGTTTTGTTCTGTTTTAACTTCTTGTTTTTTTACTTGTTGTTGAACAGTTTCTTTTTTTGAAATTTCCTCGTTACTTACTTTCACGGAATCATTTTTATTTGTCCATTTAAACGAATCCACATTTACATTTTTAATCATTTCATTCCAATTTAAAAATGAATTATTGTAGATTACGGATTGCTCAATTCCTTTATCATTAGTTGCCGCCTCTGCCTTAGCAAATGGTGTTAATGTTACCAAAAGTACACCTGCACAAAATGTTGTAAAGATTTTTTTCATTTTGTACGCCTCCTTTCGTGCATTAATCGTAAATTACTTTTTCACAAAAAAATGGCCTATAAATTGGTAAGTTGTCCAACTACCAATCTATAAGCCTAGTTTTCCGCATTTATGAGCGTCAATTTTACGTAAATATATCCAATTGACGAAGGTATTACATTTCAAAAGCTATTGACGAGTTACTGGTCTTCTCCGATAACATGAACTTCGCTAATATTTTCACCAATGATCACTAAGTTTGGTGGCATTTTCACAAATTCCGGTAGCCATTGCACCATTCCATATGCATATTGGAATAGCATTGGATTCTTTACACCTTCAATTGGCACATAGCCCTTCATACGATAGACTGTTTCTGGTAGTTCGCGTACCCAATCTTCAAACTGATCTTGAGTGAAGCTTGTGCTGAACTCAATTAAGCGTGAACCTAAGTTAAAGCTTTTGCCGATACGAGCTGAAACGATATCCTCTTTTGCAATGCGTGCTGTCGATTGCATGTTTTGTAATAGCTGCAGCGGTACACGACCATTTGTAGTTTGCAAAATAAACGCATTGGCATTAAAGCCCTGTAACTCATACACGACTTGTGCTTGTTCCGACTCCGTTAAAAGATCCATTTTATTAGCAAGTAGTAAATGAGCATGACGAATTTGTTCCATAAAGAGTGAACGTACTTGCGGTGTTAATGTTGCACGGTCAAGCCAGAGCTTACTATCAGCCACAGTGACAATCCCTTTAATGTTTAACTTGTCCGCGAAAATTGGCGAATACACGGCATCTAATGCTTCTACAGGGTGTGCCGCGCCAGTAGTTTCAATAATCAGCACATCAAACTCTTGATCAAATAATAATGACTGAATTTGGGCTTCTGTTTTTTCTGCACCACTACAGCAAATGCAACCTTCTAGCATTTCTTTTAATGGCACATCATCTTCTACTGCTTGGGAGTCAAATGGTAATTTGCCTAGTTCGTTCATGATGACGGCTGGTTTGATACCTTGTTCCTTTAATTGGCGAATAACATCTGTTAGCATAGATGTTTTACCACTACCTAAAAATCCACTAAATAAATATACATCTTTCATTTCTTCACGTCCTATAATAATGGGCTGGTAACAATGTATGAAGCACATGTTACCAGCCCATTTTATTTTATTTTATTTTTTTACTAGGTATTTATTTTGCAACACCTAATAATTCTTTTGCTTTTACAATTTGTGGATCATCTGTTTTAAGCTTTTCATTTACTTTTTCAAGTAATGCATAAGTTGTATCACCTTTTAAAATACCGTTTGCTTCTAATTTATTATCCGCTTGGAATTGTTTTAACGCAGCCACTGATTGTTCATCCAATGTTTGATCGATTTCGCCAGGCGTATAGCCTAAAACTTCTAAAATACGCTCTGCTGACTCGATTACGACATTGGTATCACCAGATTTATATTCCTGAGTTGGATCAATATAAGGTAATGACGCATAATCAGGGTACGCGACCTCTACATCTGGCTTAATCCCTTTTTCATTAATCCAATTTCCATCAGGTGTTAACCATTTACCTGTTGTGAATTTTAAGTTTGCACCGTCTTCCATGTACATCACTTCTTGCATAGTACCTTTACCAAATGAAGTTAAACCAATTAATTTAGCGCCAACTGATTCTTTTAATGCTCCAGCTAAAATTTCAGAGGCAGAAGCACTACCCTCATCGATTAATACTGTAATTGGTAAGTTATATTTTTTGCCGCCTTGTGCAACGACTAACTGTGGATCTTGGTCACGCTCTTGAATTTGAACAATGGTTTTACCTTCTGCAACGAATAAATTTGAAATATCAATCGCTGCTTTTAAGAAGCCACCTGGGTTTTGACGTACATCAAGTACAATACCCTTCATTCCTTGTTTTTCGTATTCAGCTAATTGCGTTTCAAGCTCTTTTGCTGTATCTTCACTAAATGAAGTAATTTGGAAATGTACAATTCCAAATTCATCGATATCACCGTAAACCGTTTCAACTGGAATATCATCGCGAACAAGTGTCACTTCCATAGGTTCTGCTTCACCGCGTTGAATCGTTAACGTTACTTTTTTACCTTTTTCACCGCGGATTAATAGAACTGCTTCTGATGAACTCATGCCTTTAACACTTTTGCCATCTACTGCAAGTACCATATCTTTTGGTTGTAAACCTGCTTTTTCGGCAGGAGTGTTTTTAATTGGTGAAACAATCATAATATAACCGTTACGTTCTTGAATTTCTGCACCAATGCCTTGGAAACTTGATGAAAGGCTATCATTGAATGAAGTTGCTTCTTCTTTATTCATGTAATCTGAATAAGGATCGCCTAACGCATCAAACATACCATTAATGGCACCGTATACAATTTCTTCTTCATTGACATCTTCATAGTACTTAGTTTCAAGTGCATCATATGCTTCATATAGCTTTTTAAATTCTGCACGTTCAACGGGTACTTTAACTTCAACTGCTTTTTGGTCACCAAATGTTAACGCAAAAATCGTTAATCCAGCTGTTACTAAAACTGTGAAGAAAAATAACATGATTAACGCAAATGGTTTAATACGTAAATACTTTCCGGCCGGTTTTACTTGTTGCTCTGTTACTTCTTTTTGTTCCCCATCTTTTTTCTGTTCATCCATTAATTTTCACCACTCTCATATTTACACTAACTGATTTCACACTATACCAATAATATCAGTTTAGGAAGCGATAGAAAAGGACAGACGCCATTTTTTTTATTAGGTTTCCTGAACAAAAGAAAAAAGCAGAGATTGTGAGAAAAAAACCTTACAATCCCTGCCTCTCAAAAATGGCCCGCTGTTAACTAGCTTGTTTGTTCTTATCAAAAATACTTCTTTTTATTACTCTCCATACATAAACAAAAAGGACACCAAAAAAGCGTCCCCGTACTTATCGCTATTTATGCACATTCAATAAAAGAAAAGAGTTATCTAAAAGTGAATAATTCACTATCTAAAAGTAATATATTTTATCAACTTCAAGTCTTTTTATCGATTAATTAGACCGTTTTTCTCTATTGTTTAACGGGTATAATAACCTTAAAAAATCAAATTGGAAGCGATATTTTATGAAACGGAAATTAGAAGAAGTTCAGTTTGCACGTGCATTTGCCATGTTTGCGGTGCTATTCGTCCATTTTAGTTCAACAGGTCTTGTAGCAATGCCAGCTGGTTCTGACATGTTTTACGTTTATTCATCATTTAACACCATCGGAAAACTCGGTGTACCCGCATTCTTTTTCCTAAGTGGTCTTGTTCTGCTATACAGCTATCGCAACAAAGAATTTAATTCAGAATCGATTAAAGCCTTTTATGTGAAACGATTAAAGTATATTATTTTACCGTATATTTCAATTTCAATTTTCTATTTCGTAGCAAAATGGTTTCTTAACCATGATTACACTTTAGTCGTAGCGATTAAAACTTTTGTACATCAGTTATTTACAGGTAAAGTTTATATGCACCTTTACTTTATGTTTGTTCTGATCCAATTTTATCTTGTATTTCCCTTCATTTTATATGTGTTCAAAAAATTCAATTTGAAAGTCTTACCTGCGTTAATCGGTTCTATTCTCATCCAATTTACTTGGTATTACTTAAATAGAGTATATTTTGGCGTTGAATCACGTGGCTCCTACTTTTTATCGTATTTTTCATTCTTTGTCACAGGGGCTGCAATCGGCTTCCATTATGCACGCTTAGATGAAATTTGGCATAATTCAAAGAAACTACTATCGGTATTGATTGTTGTTACCTTTTTAGTTTCAGCAATTCTGCTCATTTATTCAGACATTTCGATTAAAATGAATACATTAAGCAACTGGTTACCACCTTCAGATTACCGAACGCTTATTTTAGACGGATTCTATACTGCCCTTGGTTTAACAGGTGGCTTAATGATGATTTGGCTCGGTAAAATGGTTATGGCCGTCAATAATCCTGCGTTAAGTCATTTCTTAAATCGATTGGCGATTATGTCATTTGGAATTTATTTATTCCACCCATTTTTCTTATTCTTTGCTCGAGAGCTATTACCAGGTACAACCCCGTTATTATTCCATTCATGGCAAATTATTACGGCGATTATCGTAACAGCAATTAGTTGGATTTTTACGCATTTTGTTAGTAAAAATAAATACGGTTGGTTATTAATCGGCAAATAAAAAAAGCACAGATTCCATTTAATCATTGGAATCTGTGCTTTTTGTTTTGGTAAATACCACACTACAAAGATTAACCCATTTGCCAGTAAAGCAAGTAAGGGTAGTCGGTTGAACCCTTCGACATCACAGGAGGACATACAAGGAGCCTTATGTATCAACATTTCATGTACACTTCGGATTTCAAATGATAAATACGTACACTGATATTAACACGATAATCGCAAAGAATATCGGTAAGTAATACCACAGTTTTTCTCTCTGCTCAAACTCATTTTGTTCTTCAGCTGTACCAAACAAAAATTCATCAATCCATTTTAAAATGTTCATATATAAGTCCCCTTTAGGCTAAAGTTAATTTCTCACCTGGCACATCAACAAAGTTTCCGTTAGAAAATTTCACTTTGTAAAAACCGTGTTGCTTTTCGATGATAATTCCTTCTTCTAATAACTGTGGATGGCAATTGTAGATGAAATCAAATTCATCTGTATAAAATCGAATCTTCACATAGTCGCCTTCCTCAAAGCCGTTATTACGTTTGCTATTTGGTCCAATTAGAATGTATTCAAATATACTCGTCTGCCTTTTCTGCGCCATTATTTCAAAATGTGTCATGTTAACCTCTCCTTTAACAAGTACTCAAGTTGTCTTGGCTCAAATCTAGTTGCAAGTTGTAATCATTGCATTATATGTTTGTCCCGCTTTTTCATTCCATTCAACCCAATTAATATTTTGGCCTACCCAATGAAACAAACCCTCCACATAACAAAATGCGGAAGGCTATTTATACTATAGTAGTTGAGAATTACACATCATAATTTATTAACTTACACCACTTATTTGATTAAGAACAGATTTAAAATCCTGGTTTTCTCCGACCTCTCTGAAGTTTCTTAACAGGTCACCAAAATTATTAATTCTATCTATTACTTTCGGGATGGTAAACTTATCCGGACTTAGTTGTTCGTTAACTTCATCCCAGTGTAATGGAGTGGCTATTAACCCTTTTGCATTTCCCCTTGCTGAATATGGTGCAACAATCGTTTTACCTTCTTTATGTTGTACATAATCCAAATACAATCTGTTCCCTCTATTCTTCTTGAACCGTTCAGTTGTAAACCAATCGGGATACTGCTGAACTAAAAATTTACATACAAACTCCGTAAAAACACCTGTTTCTTCATAAGTAAATGTATTAAATGGTAATGGAATATAAACCTGCATCCCTTTTCCGCCTGATGTTTTAACGAATGATTGAAGCCCAAAATGATCTAAAATGGTTTTTAAATTTAACGCAGCACTCACGGCTAAATGAAACGCTTCAACAGATGGAGGATCTAAGTCAAACACGATTTCAGTCGGTTTGTCTGTTTGAATTGGTTGAAACGGAATGTGAAATTCTATCGCAAGTTGATTTCCTAGCCACAACAGTGTTTCAAGGTTATTACATAATACGTAGTTGTTATCATCAGCCATATGAGTAGTCACAAAGCTTGGAATATTGTCTTGGTAATTTTTTTGGTAAAAATTTTCACCTGGTGCACCATGTGGATACCGAATAACGGTTAATCGCCGCTTCTGTAAAAACGGCAACATATAAGGAGCTACTATTTGAAGGTACAATAAATAATCATCTTTCTTAATCCCGATAGTTGGAAAGACAGGTTTATCAGGATGTGTAACAAAAACACATTCAGGTATTGGATTTAATTGCCGTTGCATTTGTTGCCAGTTGCATTCGCTAGGTTTAACGTTAAACTTGAACGCATGAAATTTTGGTTCTCTTAACTTACTTCCATCAAAATCAATACAGGCTACCGATACGCATATTGAAGCAGGAATTTCCCACACTCCATCATTTCTTAAAGTGCCATATTGTTCAAACATCTTAATGAGCGTTTTCTTTTCTTCTTCTTTTAAGCCATGTTTAAACGTTACTACCTCTATTTGTACGTCACCTTTATAAACTACTGCATCAAAAAATCCATTGGATAGATCCAATCTTATTAAAATCACATCAACGTATTTCCAATTTTTTATCTTCAACCAATTTTTTGACCTCGTACCATCCAGCCATTGACTTGTGCGCTTCTTTGCAATTATACCCTCACCGTTGTAAGTTTTTATTTTTTGCCAGAGTAACGCGCTATCTTCAAAAACATCGATGGCTTGTAATCGTTTTGAATCCTTGTAATTCACACCTTTTGGAAGGCTTAGTGCTCCAAAAAGTTCAGTTAATACTTGCTTACGGGTAACCAAATGGCTATCAGTTTTTGTCAAACCTTTAATTTTTAAAATATCAAAAACAATATAATGGCACGGAAAAGATTCAGCATGAGATTCTATGTTTTGGCTATTCTGCATTCTCCCCCGCTTCTGCACGATTGAAAAGTTCCCTTGAAAATCATTTGTTAAATAAACCAATTCCCCATCCAACACTAGTGGTAAATAGGGTTCTATGTCATTGTAGATACCTTCACAAAATCGAATTATTTCGGGAAACTTTTGGTCAAGTAAATTATCATTTCGGCTTTTCAGAATAGGTGTTTTTTCACCCTTTTCCCAAGTTAAAATACAACGAAAACCATCATACTTTGTTTCGTATAACCATCCATTCCCAGCTGGAACTTCAGATGAATCCGTCAATAACATCGGTTTCAAATTGCACTGCCTACTTTCATTTTTTTATAGCTTTTGTTTATTTGTCATTACGATACATAAAAAAATTTATTTAACACCATAGTAAAGAAAAATGAGGTGACAAAATGCATACTGTTTGGAAAGGAAGCATTAGTTTTGGTTTAGTTAACATTCCTGTAAAGCTTCATGCTGCTACTGAAAACAAAGATGTTAAACTAAGGCAACTTCATAAAGAATGTCATACACCGATTAGCTACAAAAAAGTATGTGAAGGTTGTCAAAGAGAAGTGAAAGAGGAGGACATTGTCAAAGCCTTTGAATACAGCAAAAATAAATTTGTAGTATTAGATGAGGAGGATTTAGAAAATTTACGGAAAGAAGCGGAAGATAAAGCCGTTGAAATTATTGATTTTGTGAAGTTAGAAGAAATTGATCCCATTTATTTTGAAAAGACATACTATTTATCCCCTGATGCTACAGGTGCAAAAGCATATGTATTACTACGTAAAACTTTAGAGGAATCAGGTAAAATTGGCGTTGCGAAAATAACTATAAGAGCTAAAGAACAATTAGCTGTTATCCGTGTTTATAAGAATACTTTGGTAATGGAGGTTATTCATTTTCCTGATGAGGTAAGAAGTGTTGGTGATGTGCCAAACATTCCGAGTATTGAAACTGTTGTCCAAAGAGAACTTGAAACAGCTTTAATGTTAGTTGAACAATTAACGACTGCGTTCGATCCTACAAAATATACGGACGAGTATCGTACAGCTCTTATGCAATTAATTGAGGATAAAAAAGCAGAAGGTACTATAACAGCAAACGAAAAACAACCACTCCCTGACAATGTAACCGACCTCATGTCTGCCCTTCAAGCATCGTTGGAGAAAACGAAGAAGAAACCAACTGCAAGAAAGCGCACATCCAGAACAAAGAAAAACGCCTAAAGTTACGTCTTTACGATTAATAAATCAAATAGCATACTTTTAATTAGTCACCCATCATTTGATAAGAGGTGGCTAATTTTCATTTTAGCTATTTAAATTTACAGTGACATTTTCTAATATTTATCGTTGTGTTATCTTCTATTAGTCCAGTAGTGCAACTAGACAAGAGCATTCACGAATTACCTTGTAGTCATTCTCGTCTCAAGTAACGGTCATTTCTACCATGACACATTTCTCATTCTGCTACCATTAGTAATATCATATAATTAATTACAAGAATAAGTTTCAGTCAATTTAAAGGTGGTGTTTTATAGATGCTATTTTTGGTTTTTCCTCTATTAATTTGGCTAATTCCAATCATTTTTATAATTTGGTTTGTTATCACTACAATTACACAATTAAAAAAGCAATCCACATTATTGGAGCAAATTAGCAAAAAACTAGAGCGCTAATAGATACAATTACATATCAAATTAGTAACTCTAACAAATCAACCTAGGACCGTGTTACCAAACGACTGATCGTCACGACTTGCCTTAAAATGGTTACTGAATATTTTTAATTGGCCATAAGAACAGAAAAACGATTGCAATGTAAGCAACCGTTTCCTAAGTTTATTTATTTTTGATTCGATACAAATGATTCATATCTTTGAATAAACGCAGAGATTTGAGAACGAGTTAAAATTTGATTAGGGTTATAAGCAGCGACTGATGTTGCTGTAGTAATCCCATTATCCACGAAAAATTGAATAGCTTCATTCTCGCTTACTATATGTCCTTTGTAGTAAGATGCCATCAGTTGCGCTAATTTACCTCGTCTAATACCTTTATCCGCTAGACCTTTAGAAGTTGTAGATGCTTCACTTGCTAGTACAGGCATATTGTATTTATTAGCCATGTTGTATAAACCACTTTTATTCCAAGATGATGTGTTTTTTACACTTGCTAATTCATCTTTTTGAGCGAAACGGAAGAAGATTGTTAGGAAGTGAGCTTCTGTTAATTGTGTGTTCGGTTGTAACTGTGTTTCGTATTTCTTTGTTTTTGCGTTCCATACGTTACCGTAACCACTAATTAAACCTCGGTCGATCGCCCAAATCATATCATCTTTCCACCAATCTGTAGTGCTGAAGTCTGCAAACTTTTTAGTGTAAGCAGAGTAGTCCGGTGAAGGGGCAACTGAAGTTGTTGGTGTTGGTGTTGAAGCTGAGTAGTTTAAATAACTAGATGCTACATACCCCTCTGTCCCGTCATCTCTTTTCACAGGATACCAAACAAAGTGGTTTTTCTTCGTTGATACCTCGTCATATTTAAAAGGACCCGTAATGGTAACAATTTCACCTTCACGTAAAGTACCCATAGGCACACCACCCGTAGTAGGTCTTGCCCTAAAATTTTTAGTTGTTACACTAACTTTTTGATTTGTTTCAAAAAAATACTTTGATTTTGTTAATGGTAAACTAAAATCATAGTTCATTTCTGAAAATTTAATATTTTCCCTGCTGTTAGAGTCATATTGAAAATCTTCGCTTGAAAAAGTCAGCTCTTTTACGTCTAATAATTCTAATTTCTTAATGATTCCGAGGATTTTCTCTTGATAGGCTTTACTATTTTTTTCACCCGTTGCTTGGACAATTGGGCTATTTAAAGGCTTAGTTCCATTATAAGCCATAATAGCGAAGTACCAATGTTCCAATACATCTCTTTCCCCACCGTTGATGCTAGGCAAATCCTTCCGCTTAAACATATCATCTAGAGTCTCTACTCCAGCTTGAATATTATAGACAATATCGCTTTTTAGTCTATCTTGATCGTAGCTAGCTTGATTTGTAATCTGCATAATCCCAATTCCATTATCAGCTGTCACAATCGCTTCACCATTCTCATCGAAATGGCGCCAATTTCCACTTTCCCCCTCCGCTATTGCCTTCACAATTTCAGGAGGAACATCATAACTCAGTGCTGTTTCGGTTAACAAACAGTTCATTGTGGAATAATCAGGGTTTACCTTCGATACCGAATCATACTCACATGTATTTGCAATATCATTAGCTAATACATTTTTATCTAAATTTATAGATAGAGAGAGGGCACTAATGGCAATAACACTAATCAATGGTTTCAATTTCTTTTTCATATCTGATTATTACACTTCCTTTTGTATTTTCTAAAGTTAAAATATTCAGATATATTTTATCATAAAACCCAGTATTTGAGATATGGGTAATAATGGCCCATTGCATCTTCGGACATCAATTTCAGCTTTAGTTTTATCGACATTAAGCTGCATCTTCTCCAGCTTCAAGCGACGTTCATCTTTCTGGTCGTCCAAAAACTTGGTGACAAGTTCAATCCGTTTCTTGATATAAGACGACATGCCCCTTCCTGCTGTTACGTTTCATGGCTTACCTCAAAACATAGCCATTTGCCTTTATCATTTTATGTTTGCGAAATTTTGTGTAGTATTCACCGAGTAATTTTCCATTATGTTACAATCAGAGAAATTAAATGATAGTGAATGGAGGAAATGGGATTGGACAAATCAAATGGCTTCGCGCTCATTTTATGCAGCATTATTTTAGGTGGCTCTGTCCTATATGGCGCAACAAAAATAAGTTCGAGTATCGAGTATGCGGGTTCCAATGTTACGAATGCTCAATTCGAACTTTCTAACTCAATTCATTCAGCAAATAATAGTAATGGTGATTTTGAAGTATTTTTAAGTGATGGCTGGCTGTATTTGTATAATACAGTGAACGGTGAAATTTGGAAAAAGCCAGACAATGAAGAAGGCGTTTGGGAAAGAGTGATGCAAATTGGAGAATAACACGCATCAATAAGTTCAATGAGACGTATCGAAATGATAAGGCACGGATAACTCGCTGAACGCCAAATTAAAACGAAGGAGATGCTGCAAATGCCACTTACATTCGCCCATCCAGCTGTAGTATTACCCTTTTCTCGAAACAGTAGCTATATCAATTTTTCAGCATTAGTGCTTGGAAGTATGGCGCCTGATTTCGAATATTTTTTGAAAGGCAAGCCCTCTGCAGAAATTGGCCATACGTATATAGGCTTTATTACATTTAATTTACCCATCGTTATCATCGTATATTTTTTATATAAATGGTTTATCCATGAAGTATTAAATGCTAATTTGCCTACGATTTTACAAATACCAGCTGTACATAAAAAGCATTCTCCGAAGTTTGTAAGCTGGTTCGTGTTTTTATATAGTGCTTTATTTGGCATGTTCACGCATGTTGCCTGGGATTCGTTTACGCATGCCGGTGGAAGGATAGTCCGTAGCTTTTCTTTATTTACGTACCAATTTTCTATTTTTGGAGTTACGATACCACTGTATAAGCTGTTCCAGCATGGAAGTACCTTAGTTGGAATTTGTACGATTTTTTTGTACATGTTCTTTAATGCTAGAAAAAACAAACGAAAAAATAGTGTGTATCCCTTGAAAAAATGGCGCTATTGGATGCAAATTGCGGTTTTGTCGTTCATATTGTTTAGCTTGTGGATTGTGCTTGATAGGGTTTCGATTCATGCTTACGGTATACTTGTCGTGCGGATGATTGATAGTGCTCTTATTAGTTTGTTGATTGTTTCACTATTTGAAACGTATAAACAAGTTCCTAATGTCGTTCGTAAAAGTAGTCATTAAACGGTGTCTATATGCTTTTAATAGTATTCTTTTAGACATAAATTACGTGTAAGATTTGAATTTTGTAGCAATAACTAGATATGTACTAAACTAAAAGAAAAGCGAGTACCCTATTAAAAGGATACTCGCTTAAATTAATTGTCTTACTCTTGAATCGCAGCTTCTAACGCGATTACCATCATGTCATTAAAAGTAGTTTGACGTTCTTCTGATGTTGTTACTTCACCTGTTAAGATGTGGTCAGAAACTGTTAATACTGTAAGAGCTTGACGACCAAATTTTGCAGCTAATGTATAAAGTGCAGAAGTTTCCATTTCTACTGCTAATACACCGTATTGAGCTAATTTTTCGTTTTGAGCTTCGTCAGAATAGAACATATCCGCTGTGAAGATGTTACCAACACGTACGTTTAAGTTAGCTTCTTTTGCAGCGTTGTATGCTTTTAATAATAGATCAAAGTCAGCTGTTGGTGCGTAATCAATAGTACCACCAAAGATTACACGGTTTAAGTTAGAGTCTGTTGAAGACGTTTGTGCGATAATTACGTCACGAACTTTTACGTCTTTTTGAATAGCACCGCAAGTACCCACACGGATTAATTTTTGAACTCCGTATTCTTGCATTAATTCAGTTGCGTAAATCGAAATTGATGGAACACCCATTCCTGTACCTTGTACCGAAACGCGTTTACCTTTGTACGTACCTGTATAACCGAAAATGTTACGTACTTCATTATATTGCACTACATCTTCTAAAAATGTTTCTGCAATGTATTTAGCGCGTAATGGATCTCCTGGTAATAATACGATTTCTGCGATTTCGCCTTGTTTAGCATTAATGTGAACGCTCATAAATAAAACCTCTTTTCATCTTGATTCTTTTAGATTGTAAACGTTTTCGTATAAATATTCAATCGTTAGACGTCCTTCAATAGCAAAAATTATGCAATTTTATGAATTTATTACCTTAATAGACAAATATATTTGAAGCGTTTTTAGCACTCCTTCAACTTACCCTAATAAATAATTAGAAATTCTATTAATTTTAATTTTAATTTTTATACTTTACTTCATATAAAGCCCACAACTCATCAAATGTTGTTGCTGTTAAATACTCATTTGATTGCAATTCAATATAGTTTGAAAGCTCATAAAAGTCATCCGATGTTTTAGGAAATGCATGATCAATCAACATACTTTCCGCAAATTGTACTTTGTTATCAGACCATTCTCCTCCTCTGAATGTTTGAACATAATGATAAAATGATTTTTTCAATACAAATCCTCCAATTTATTTATTTTACAATTTTTGGTGTAAAATATACTATTTATGTAGTAAAATAATAAAATACTGATTTTTCAGAAAGTGGTGATTTATTTGTTTAAAAGAGCTAAAAACAAACGCATAGCAAATAAAGACAGAAATAAATCTAAAAACGCAAAGGTTTCTTTTAAATTTCTCCATTTAATTCGGGGAAGAATCATCTTAAGCTTCTCAGTATTAATGGCTATCATTTTATGTATGCAAATTCTATCTTATATTAACATAACGAATTTGCAAAAGAGCCTACGAGATTTTGCTGATGAGAACTTAAAGGAACAAATGCTCATCAACAATTTAGCAAGTGATATTGCCAAACTATCTAGTCACGAGCAAACGTATTTGATTACTGGAGAAAAAAAATATTTACAGATGTATAATGACACAAAAGAACTAATCGATGGTAATTTATCAACAGTCGAAGCATCTCTTAAGAATCGTGAAGAAGAATCCAACACTTTAGCACTGATTCAGCAATTTTACGTGAATTATGTGTCTTATTCTAGTAAAACGATTGATGTTCGTCAAAATTATGGCTATGAAGATGCGGCAAGGTACTTCAAATCAAGTGGCGGTCAAAATATCAAAAATCATATTGACGAAAATACGAACAAACTAATTCAACTTTTGGAGTCAAATAATGAAGAATCCATTAAAGAACTAGAAGCGTTTGCCTTAGCATCAAAAGTGTCCTTCTTTGTTCTAGCAGGAATCGCAATGATTCTCACGATTTCACTTGGTTACAACTTATCTAAATCGATTCGACGTAACACACGTGCGATTAATCACTCCATTTTAGATATTGCACAAGCTGGTGGTGATTTAACGCGTCGTGTCCATATTAAAACAAAAGATGAGTTTGCTCAAATTGCCGATTCCACAAACGTGTTAATCGATTCGATTTCATCATTAGTAAAACGCGTTTCAAATTTGGCTGAAAATGTTTCAGGGAGCTCACGAGAACTCATGACATTAGCGGATGAAAATGCACGAACAATCGACTCTATTGCAAACTCTACTCAGGATATTGCGCAGGATAGTACACAAATTATATCAAGCATCGAATACGCTGCCAACGAAATGCAAAAATTAGACCAATCGATGCATGATTTAAATGAAAAAGCGTTAGAGGTTCAACAAGCAGCTGGTGAAATGCAACATGCGGCGCAAATTGGCAGTAACTCTGTAACACAATCATCTAATGTTATGTTAGATATTGAGGAAACAATGGCAAGTACGTCAGCAACCGTTGAAAAGCTTGGTCGCAAATCAGCAAATATTACATCGATTATTAATACGATTACAGCAATTGCTGATCAAACTAATTTACTGGCATTAAATGCATCGATTGAAGCTGCGCGTGCTGGCGAACATGGAAAAGGGTTTGCCGTTGTAGCTGATGAAGTTCGTAAGCTAGCAGAGCAATCACAAACTGCTGCAAAAGAAGTTTCTAGCATAGTAGGCTCCATTCAAAATGAAGTCCAGTCGATTATCATGCAAAATTCAACAGGCGTTCAAAAGGTTATACGTGGCGTTGAAGTTACAAATGAAACGACAGCTTCTTTACAAAATATTTTAGCTCAAACTCAAAAAACATCAGATATCTTAACGCATATGGTTGGACAAATTGAACAAACCTTAACGAATAGTCATGACGTAACCGTATCGTTCATTGAAGTATCCACGATTGCGAATAATACAGCTGAAAATACGGAACGTAGTGCAGCTGCAGCTTCTCAAGGTTCTGCTTCAATGGAAGAAATTAATGCATCCGCAGTAGAACTTGCAGCACAAGCGGATGATTTACGCAGTGTCGTTAATGAATTTAAAATTTAGCCACAATTTTATGAACAAATAATTTCCTATAAAAAAACACAACTTGCACATTTATACGCAAGTTGTGTTTTTAATTATTTAAATAAAGCCAAATAGTCTCCGTAACCCTCTTCTTCTAATTTATCTACTGGTACGAAACGTAATGCTGCCGAGTTAATGCAGTAACGCATTCCACCTAGTTCACGAGGACCATCTGGAAAAACATGGCCTAAATGAGAATCCGCTGATGAACTACGCACTTCAACACGACGCATGCCATGAGACGTGTCAAAAATCTCCGTTACCTCTTGTTTTTCCACTGGCTTTGTAAAAGCCGGCCAACCGCATCCTGAATTATACTTATCTTTTGAGCTAAAAAGTGGTTTACCTGATACGATATCTACATAGATTCCCTCTTCAAAATGATCATCAAATTCGTTACGGAATGGTTGTTCAGTCCCCTTTTCTTGAGTCACATAATATTGCAGTTCAGTTAACTGTTTTAAACGTTCTTCTTTATTCATTTTTTACTCCCCCAATTCTGTTCGATAAAACCCGCGCGTCCTGATCCAATTGAGTAGCGCTCATAATGGGCTGGATTTTTTTTATAGTAATGTTGGTGATAGTCTTCTGCAGGATAAAAAGGTTTTGCTGGTAAGATTTTTACAGCAATTGGTGCATGGAATTTCCCACTTGTTTCAAGATGAGCCTTTGAATCTTCTGCAATTTGCTTCTGAACCTCATCATGATAAAAAATAGCGGTTGTATACGATTCACCACGATCAAAAAATTGACCACCTGCATCCGTTGGGTCGATTAGCGTAAAGTAAAGCTCGACTAATTTCTCGTATGAATAAATTTCTGAATCGAATGTGATTTGAACAGCTTCTAAATGACCAGTCATTTCACTACAAACTTGCTCATACGTTGGATTTTCTACATGGCCCCCTGTATAACCTGATACGACGTCGATAATGCCTGGCTGTGTATCAAATGGTTTTACCATACACCAAAAGCAGCCGCCTGCAAATGTCGCTTTTTGTAATGACATAGACAATTCCCCCTTAGTTTAATTCATTTGGAATGACAACTTCTAATACAATTTTGTCATTTGCTAAATCAATTTCCTTCGCACGTACTCGTGAGCCACTGGCAATATTTATACGTGATAGATCAACGTAAATCTCTTCCTCGTTCGGTTGGACGATTATCCATGATGGGAAATCTACTGAATCTTTCATTATCTTCAATACGGCTTTTGGTTGAATATTTATTTTTCCAACGTGTACCGCTTCTTGTTCTAAAATAATATTACCATCACTTACAATTGGTTGAAAATCCATTTGAATCGGTACTTCTACATTAAATACTGTTAATGTACTGTACAAATAAATTTTATCTTCAACAGCAAGCTCCACGGGTAATGCAGAATTATTTAAAGCCGCACTTAAATATTGTTTTGCTATTGATTCAAATTCCTTTGCGGTTGTCTCAACTGACAACACATTTCCTTCAAGTGGTATCGGGTCACTTATAATTGCTTGTTTTGTATTTGATGTTGCAAGATAAAAAACAGCAACAATTGCAATAAGAAGCGCCCCTGCCAATACTAAAAAGGCTACTTTCCACTTATTCATGTTCCCACTCCTCAATTCCGATTAAACCATCTGACATCTGCTCGATATTACATGACTGCATCGTTTCTATTATGCGGTTTGTCATGCGCTCATAACCTGTGCTATTCGGATGAAAGAAGTCTACATGATATACCATATCCTCATTCGATGTAAATAAATCCTCCACTGGCACAAAGCATGCATTTCCATCCGTCTCAGCTAATTTTTCAATTTCCGCATTCCATTCGGAAATAATTGGTTCAAATGGTGTTACTTCATCGACAATGATTGAAAATGGATTATAAAAACCAATGACAATAATCGGTGCATCTGGATTTTTTATTCGAATTTCTTTTAAAATTTCATCATAACGCGCCATAAATTTCGGTAATTCTTTATCGAAGAGTTTTTTATCTAGTGAAAATAAATTTTTCTTCACGATTTTCATTACATCATTACCGCCAAGTGTCATTGTAATGAGGTTGGCCTTTTCAACTTCCTCATCATAATGTCCTTTTTGCAATAGCGCTAATAGTTGATCACTTCGACGGCCATTTTTGCCACGATTATCTAGTTCTATAGACTTAATCATTGGCCATTTTTCCAATTGTTCTTGCAAACGAATTGTATAGCCGTAATTTTTTAATTCATCACCAACACCGCGTGTTAACGAGTCACCAAGTGCTAAATAGTAGATATCCTGGGCATTCGTATCTTTTCGAGAAGTCCAATTAAGCCTAAACACATCACTTAAAATATCTAAGAGACCTTCGGATGATTTTTCCTCAGATTTACTTTCTATTTCTTGACTTACTTCAGGTTGCGCATTGTTTTCTTCGTTTGCGTTATTTTCTTCTTTCACATCTTTTTGCGGGTCAATTGTAACTGAACACCCTGCTAAAATTATTACTAAAACAATGCTTAGTAAGTATCGCCACCACATACAATATCCCCTTCATTTCTTTATTATTCTATTATAAGATATTTAAGGGCAATTGCGATATAGAACGACTTCAATTTCAATAACTTTTGATACATTTAAACAAAAAAGAAACCACGCAACGAATGTTTGATTCGTCCCATGGTTTTCGATTGAAAATTATTCTGTGTAATACATAAAGCCAATGGCACCTTCACCTGTATGTGTACTAATAACGGGTGATGTAAATGCAATTTCAACTTCACCATTATATCCAGCAGCTTTTAATTGCTCGATTAACGGGTTTACTAATGTATCCATTGCGTTAGCATGGGAAATACCAACAGATTTTACTGTTTTACCAGCAGTATCTTTTAAAAACTCGCCCATTAAAAATTTAATGATTTGTTTGTAACTACGTGGTTTAGCACAAATTGTTACTTCACCAATGTCTAAGTGTCCAATAGGTTTAATGTTTAGTAAAGAACTAACTACTGCCTTCCCTTTACCGATACGTCCACCCTTGACCATGTTTTCTAATGTATCTAAAACAACAAATAGGCGCGTATTTTCACGTACTTTGTTAACCCCTGCTACGATTTCCTCAACTGTAGCCCCAGCATCACGTAAACGAATGGCTTCACGTAATTGGAATGCTAATCCAAAGGCAATATAACGTGAGTCAATAACTGTCACATCAGAATCTGACATTTCCGCCGCTTGAGCTGCAGATTGAGATGTTCCACTCATACTACCCGTCATATGTATTGAAATTACTTGAGAACCGTCTTTACCTAACTCATCAAATACTTCTTTAAAGACACCTGGCGCAGGTTGCGAACTTTTTGGAAGTTCTGCTGCACCCTTCATTAATTCAATAAATTGATCTGGTTGTAAATTAACGCGATCGGTATAGAGCTCTCCGTTAATTTGTACTGTTAATGGAACGACATGAATATTATGCTTTTTAATTTCTTCATCTGTTAAATCACAAGTTGAATCTGTAACGATATGAATTTGAACCAATGCCTACACATCCTTTTTATATCTTACTTTCTATTATAATGAAAGATCAATTTTTTACCAATATGACATTTGTCATTGTCAGAAGAATGTATTTATCATGTAACAAACATGACATATTCTAGAATAACATTATGACATAATGCAATCGTGTTAATCCCCTCTATAAACTATACTAAAATAAATAAAGGAGCGTGAAACAATTTGCAAACATCACAAGCTTTTGATTATAAAAACAAACATGAAGAACATTGGAATGCCCTAACACACGGATTAGGATTACTTATAAGTATTCCGATTAGTTGTTATTTAATTGTTTATGCTGCTTTAAATGGTTCGGCAGCACAAATCACTTCATTTTCCATTTTTAGTACTTCACTTATACTATTATTTTTAATGTCAACACTTTTACATAGTGTTCCCGAGAAATATAAACGGTTTTTTTCTATTTTAGATCATTCATCGATATATATTTTAATCGCTGGTACATATACTCCCTTTTTACTTATTGCTATCGGAGGGACGCTTGGCATTGTTATGCTATGTATTATTTGGAGCATTGCTATTTTTGGTGTCATATTTAAATGCTTGTTTATCCACCGATTCGAAAAGTTCTCATTACTTTTATATATCATCATGGGTTGGTTAATTATTATTATGATTAGACCGTTAATCACCTACTTAACAATGGACGGTTTTATGCTTTTACTAGCAGGTGGCTTATTATTTACATTTGGTGCGATTTTTTATGCTTGGACACGTTTGCCATACAATCATGCAATTTGGCACTTATTTGTCATTGCAGGTTGTGGATGTATTGTCGGTTGTGTATATTTCTATTTATAATCAAAATAGAGTTCGCAAATTTTTATAATAGTTTAATTAAAAACATCTTTCCTCAAGGATTACTTAAAGGAGAGATGTTTTTGTTTGAGGAATTCTATTAATTATCCCACAATTGGTTCTGTTGTCGGTTTTTGTTGCTTCCAGATGAAATTTCGCAGCAATATACCAGTGGTACCAATAATAATAAGTCCGAGACCGATTGTTTTAAATGCGATCAGTACCCCTAATTGTGTTATAAATAATCCTCCGAGAAGGGGTCCATGAAAAGTAAATTAGTTTAACTGTTTTAAAATTTCGGTTACGACTTCTTCCATTGTCGAACTTCCACCAATATCACCTGTTTTAATACCTTTCTCAAGTGTCGCTTCAATCGCATCCATCATTTTTTGACCTGCTTCATGATGACCTAAGAAATCAAGCATCATTTTCCCGGTCCAAATTTGACCAATTGGGTTGGCAATGCCTTTTCCTGCAATGTCAGGTGCTGAGCCGTGTACCGGTTCAAACATGGATGGATATTCGCGTTCAATATTTAAATTCGCAGCTGGTGCAATCCCAATACTGCCCATGATAGCGCCACCTAAATCTGTTAAAATATCGCCAAATAAATTCGAAGCAACAATAACGTCAAATACATGTGGCTTCATCACAAAGAACGCGGCCAATGCATCGATATGATTTACCGCTGTATCAATGTCTAGGTAATCTTGTTTCACTTCAGCAAAAACTTCATCCCAAAACGGCATTGAATACGTTAAGCCATTTGATTTTGTTGCACTCGTTACGTGACCACGGGAATTCTTGGCTAACTCAAAAGCATAGCGCATCGCACGCTCAGTAGCTTTACGCGTAAAAATAGCATTTTGTATAGCAATTTCATCTTGGCCTTGATGAATACGTCCGCCACTTTCAGAATACTCCCCTTCTGAGTTTTCTCTTACAACTGTAATATTAAAATTATTGGGGTTTTTTAACGGCGAATCAAGTCCTTTTAATAATTTCGCTGGTCGTACATTAATTGCTTGTTTCATTTCACGACGGATTTTGATGAGTAATCCCCATAAAGAAATATGATCAGGAACTTGTTCTGGCATACCCACTGCACCCAAAAATATTTGGTCGAACTTTTTAAGTGTTTCAATTCCGTCCTTTGGCATCATCTCACCGTTTTCTAAATAATAATCACAGCCCCACGGAAAGTAAGTCCATTCAAATTGAAATGATCCATCGTTTTTAGCAACTTGTTCTAATACTTGAATCGCAGCTGGGACAACTTCCTTCCCAATTCCGTCTCCTGGGATAACCGCTATTTTATATGTTTTCATTTTTTCACCTTCATATGTATGACTTAATATTTTGTCATTTACTATAATCTTTTTTCTACAAAATTCAAAGTATTTTTTAAAATATTCAGTAAAAATACCAATGGAATAGCGGTAGATTGTTAAATATAAACAAAAAGCCTCGCTCACAAATTTCACTTTGTAACAAGGCTTTCATTTATTCTTTTTCAAATATACAGTATTGAAACGTATATCCTTCTGCTGCTTCAATTGGTTCGAGGCAAGACGTTCTGTGCCAGTCTTCGTATTGAGGGAAGTATGTATCCCCTTTGAATTCATGATTAATCAATGTAATGTACAATCTGTCAGCAAGTGACATCGCTTGCTCGAAGATTTGCGCTCCGCCAATAATCATAATTTCAGGCGCGTCTTTTGCCATTTCTAAAGCTATGTCCAAGCTCCCTACCACTTCTGCACCTTCTGCTTCATATGCTGTGTTCCGTGTAATAACAATATTTCGACGACCTGGTAATGGACGTCCAATTGACTCAAATGTTTTTCTGCCCATTATGATTGGCTTGCCCATCGTCATCTCTTTGAAATATTTTAAATCCCCTGGTAAATGCCAAGGCATACCGTTTTCATAGCCCATGACGTGATTTTTATCATGTGCCACAATTAGTGAAATCATTGTTATCACTCCATTTCAACAAGTTAAGTGCTTTCTTAGTTATCATTTATGGATTAGCGTAAACGTTATTTACTTATGAGTAGAAATAATGTGGATTTTAGCGATTTTTAATTAATAATTGCTCTTTTTTTTCACGCTTATTTTCATACATTCGTGCATCTGCTTCAGCAAATAAGTGCTCCATTTGCCCAATTGAACTTTCACTAAACGCAAAACCAATTGATAACTTCATTTGAAATTCATCTTGAGTTTGATTGTATTGATCAATTTTCGCGAATAAATTTTGGCATATTTCCTCAATATAGGCTTTGTCTTGATTGACGATGATAATCGCAAATTCATCGCCTCCCACTCTTGAAACGACCTCTGCCTCAACAAAATAATCACTTAAAAGTTTTGCAGCTTCTTTAATTAAAGTATCGCCCATTTTATGTCCAAAATGATCATTCAAACATTTTAATTCGTCTAAATCACATAAAATCATACCTACAGTAGTGTTAATCAATTCATTGTATTTATTCATTTCTTGATCAAAGTAATGTCGATTATGAATATCCGTTAATCCATCATGGGAAATTCTGTATTGTAAATCTTGTTGCAATGCCATCTTTTCATCAATATTTCTCATAATTCCTTGAACTGCAATTATTTGCCCATTCTCATAAATAGGTGTTGCATATTCCTCGAAATATTTGTAATTACCATCCATATCTTGAAGACGTTGAATGATTGGTTTACTATAATCAATTTTGCCTGTTGCCTTTTTCCTCATAATCTCTAAATCGTCGGGGTGAATGATTTCAAAAGGTGTATTTGAATCGTTATAAAGTCTATCAAGCATTCCTTTTCCTAAGAAATATTCAACTGAAGGGCTCGTATAGTGATAGGTAAAGGCCGATTCATAATAATAAATTATGTCTTTTGAGCTTTCTACCAACTGGAAAATACTACTTTCTTTCATAGTTTTTAGTTTCCATTTTTGTTTCTCTCGCTTAATGTATAGAAACAACAAAGCACCTGAAGAAATAAATCCAACCGAAAAAGACATCATACCCATAATCAAATTTCCACCTTATTTTAAAGTGATTCTATTTCGTAATTATTATATAAAATCACTCACTTTAATTTAATATATCAACATAATACATTATATACCAAATTACCCATAAAGCAAAAAATAGTTAAAAAGTTTTTTACACTGCAATTGGTGCTTTAATTGATGGATGTGGGTCATACCCTTCGATTGATAAATCTTCTAATTCCATATCGAAAATGGAACCTTTTTCTTCGTTAATTTTTAAAGTAGGTAACGGTTTTGGCTCACGCGAAAGCTGCTCTTTTACTTGATCAAAGTGATTAGAATAAATATGTGCATCGCCAATACTATGTACAAACTCTCCTACTTCGAGTCCACATTCACGTGCGACTAAGTGTGTTAAAAGCGCATAGCTAGCGATGTTAAACGGGATTCCAAGGAAAGTATCTCCACTTCGTTGTGTCAACATACAGCTCAGTTTTCCGTCTATCACATAAAATTGGAACATCGCATGACAAGGCGGTAATGCAGCTTTAGATCCCTTTGCACCCGCATTAATAACATCTTCTGGATTCCATGCATTAACGATGATACGGCGAGAATCTGGATTGTTTTTAATTTGGTTAATGGCATCTTGTAATTGGTCTAACGATTCACCCTCTGAAGTTGTCCAATTGCGCCATTGTTTGCCGTAAACATTACCCAAATCGCCATATTTATTGGCAAAGTCATCATCAGATAAAACCCGCTCGCAAAATGAATTCAATTCTTTTACGTATAGAGCGTTGAATTCCTCGTCAACTAGCGCACGTCGTCCAAAATCCGACATATCAGGTCCTTTGTAATCATTAGATTCTATCCACTTTTTAAATGCCCATTCGTCCCATATGTGGTTTTTATTTTGAAGTAAGTAGCGAATATTTGTATCTCCTTTAATGAACCAGAGTAACTCGCTTGCTACAAGTTTGAAAGGGACACGTTTTGTAGTTAATAGTGGAAAGCCTTCCTGTAAATCAAATCGCATTTGGTAGCCAAAAACGCTTCTTGTCCCTGTACCTGTTCGGTCTGATTTATCTGTTCCGTTATCTAAAATATGCTGTAAAAGATTTAAATACGTTTTATCTGCGTGTGTCATGCCTATCACTCCTTGAAACATTCTGTGTTTTATTATAAAGGGTATTACGTAAAATGCCCATTAATTTCGGTGGAGCAGCATCGTTCACTAAAAAAGGCAACATAAAAGGCGCTACTCGTATTGCATTCGCTGAGTAGCGCCTTTAATCAAATGTGTCTAAATCATCATAAAGTTCGATTGTTTTTTCCAACTTTTAAGTAGCCTCCTTGAGGATTATTTTGTTATTTCCAATAAGTTGAATCATTTGTTGTAAAATTTTTTCTTCAGTAATTGGTGAACAGTTTACTTCTTTTGCAATGATCTTGTTTAATTCTAAAATTGTACTTACGTCGA
The DNA here is from genome assembly GCF_003073375.1 of Lysinibacillus sp. 2017. Lineage (NCBI taxonomy): Bacteria > Bacillati > Bacillota > Bacilli > Caryophanales > Bacillaceae > Lysinibacillus > Lysinibacillus sp. 2017. Next base: position 1,788,647 of record NZ_CP029002.1, on the reverse strand, counting down.
GCTTATATTTTTCCGCTAATTGGAATGCTCGCTCTAACTGACCGGTTATCATCGGCAGTCCCCCTTTATAATAGTCTATTACTAGTTTAACCTTTTTCCTGTTGAAATTCACCATTTAAAATTATTTTTTGAAAATTTAAAAATTTTAAATTTTGGGATTTTTTTCTACTGCGAATAGAATATTATACCGAGGCTGAATTCGCAGCAGTTGCTTGATCCGCCTTCACACAATCAATGGCTACAACAATGGCGATGATAATGGCTTCCATATCTTCATTCAATACTTGCACTTCATAGCTATCACCCCAAGAAAGCCATTTTTTGCTCACTTGACCTATAACCTCCCCATTTTGATAAACTTCAAAATTCATATCCCACCAGTTGCCTCTTACATCTATTCCAGCAGCATCAATCGAATAGCTTGCTTTAAAAAATGTAAAATCTTTTTTGATTGTTAGCACTTCACGACCATCAACTTCTACAAAAAACTTTGGTAGCCAGCTAAATACCTTTTTTGAAATAACAGCAACCTCATCACGTTTCGTATTAAAAATGGTATAAGATTTTGGAATTTGCATAAAGCTACCTTCAATGGTATACACATCATTTTGTTGTTCATCCATTACCATAAATTTCCCACGTAAGCTCATGATTTTTTGTTTCATATACAGTTTCTTCATCCTGCTACCTTCTTTCGTTTCTAAAATTTTTATTAGAAAACTTCCTAAAAACCAGAGAGGTTAAATTAAATGAAATTATGACATCCATTTTGGTGGTGTTATTGTCCATCATAACCCCTGTCACAACAAGATTTAAGTGTAGAGATTCAATAATTAATTGTTATTTTATATAGTATAGCATATTCTTTTGAGGTGTATTTTGGGACTACTAACACGTTGAACTTTTTAAGGAATCAAACCAAAATACTTCTATAAGGCACTGTAAAGTTACTGTAAAATCTCAAGAAATGGCTTCCATAATTAATTTCACTTGTTAGTTCTCATCATTAATAAATTGTATAAATAAATGGTTACTGGGAAAAATAATTGGAGACATCGATAGTGAGGTTCTTTCGTATATCTTTTCTAATTATGAGGAGCTTCGCATCTAAAAATGAAGGAGATGTTACACGATGGGAATTTTGTATAGAATCGCTTTGGTTCTAGTAATAATTGGCGCAATAAACTGGGGACTAATTGGGTTTTTCAAATTTGATTTAGTTGCTTCTATATTTGGTGGGCAAACATCTGGGTTGTCAAGAATAATTTATGCCCTTGTTGGACTTGCAGGGTTAATATCAATACCTATTCTGATGAAACCATTAGATGATGAGGATGTTGCTGCCGCTTCTCATACAAGAGTAAGCAACAACCCAAGTTATAACATGGAAGCTGGTAAAGAAGAAGATTTCTCAAATATGGACAAACAAAAAAACAAAGATAACAATAATGGAAAATAATTTTCGTACTAAATCCTCTTCTTTCCATTAACTCATGCACTTATTGCGTTCGTCAGTTTTTATTTTGCGGAAATTAATTCAGGCGTATACGCTAAAAAGACCAGATACTCATTCGTGAGTCTGGTCTTCTTTGTAGGTACGAAATAAACGTCGATATCCCAATAATATAACAAAAAAACACCCGCAAATTTTACGAGTGTTTCAGACGTTTTATGACAACCATTTTGGCGGTGTGTTTTTGCTCCAGTAAATTTCACCAAGATCATAGTGTTTCACATACTGGTCTTCAAATGTATGATAATGGAAGTTGTAGTAATAGCCCTCAAAAGGTCGATTTTCAGTACGAACATGGAAACGAATGACGTCTCGATTTGTCTCGTTGTCCACAATGTGGAAGATTTTTTCTGCATACTCGCCACTTGGTTTTTCTGTGATCGCTAAGGAGCGTAATTTATCGTCTTCTAAGCGCGCAACTGTCGCTTCAATTGCTTCTTCGATTTTCGGGAAAATATTCATTTCAAATTCGTCCTCTATAACGGGTCCAACTCGCGTACCGAACTTCATATAGGCTTGTTCTTTTGCAGCTTCTATAAAAGTTCCAATAGTTGGCTGTTCATTATTATCGACAATAAAATCATCTAATTGATACGCACTTGCTATATCGTTTGTCGTGTTATGTTCTAAAGCTGATTTTGCATTACGATCGTCTTCAAAATTCGCCCATATTTCATGATTTGGCGTAATCATTCCAAACGTACATAATGCTACAGTGGCAACAAGTGTTTTATATAACCATTTTTTCATGAATTCCACCTACTTAATTTATGTATAATTTTTTAACAATTCCTTATATTTATATACGAACGCCCGAAGAAAAGGTTTCATCTTTTTTGTATTCATTGTACAATAATTAGGAAGAAATTGTAGGTTTTTCAAAGGAGGTAACATAATGAACACTTCGATCGTACTTGGCCTTGGGTTATTTTTAATGCTTGCTTACGTAACTTCTTTATGCTTCACGGACTAATATTTTATTCTTACTTTGCCATCTAGTACATGCTAGATGGTTTTTATTTTCACTTTTTTATGTATTTCTAAACAAAAAGTCCTTTTAAATTGGACAAGGGGGCCAGCCTCTCCATAATGGAAAGGGGCCCCCTCTAGTATTTAATAGATAGTTTTATAAATAAATGAAAGTCTCAACCCGATCATCCGGGGAATTTATATCTTATTCGGAGTAGCATAACTCCAGTTTTAACCGCGGTAAAATTCCACTAATTTTCTCTAACTTAAGCAACATAGTCCCTACCTGCTACTATGTCCTTGCAGCCCTTTAGCTTGCGCCAGTGTGAATAAGTATCCTCAAAAACACTAGCAGAATGCCAACCCATTCATACCACTATCTAAAATAGCACTTATTTATAATAGCACATATGTTCATATTTGTAAAATCACGAGCCTATCGTGCAAAATTTTGCGTAGTCCGTTATACTAAAAAAATCGGAGTAAAAAGGAGCATAACTAATATGAACGAAGTAGAAACTACACTTTCCATCCAAATGAAGCGCATGGCGGTGACGTTACTTGATATGGAACAAAGCCGTTTCGTATCAGCCAGTCAAACGATGGATCTGTCCGCGCTAGAACAGAATGTATACAGTGAATTTTTCGAGCAATACATTGATGCCACATTTAATAGTCCAAAATCTGTAGCCTGTAAGTTTTTAGATCGCGACAATGATATTTTAACGAAAATGAATCGCTACGTTGAGTATCAAGATGACACCCATTTTCTATCGCTAACAAATGATTTATCAAATAAGCTTTATCAAATCATGCAAACGGTGTCGAATAGTAATGGCTCGGTTTTCGTTGCGCATATTGAGCTAATTGGCGAGCCGTACATTTTATTATTAAAGCTAGATCCAAAAGATGCAGTCCAAATTGATTTAGAAACACTGAACCTAAAAACAATTGAAAATATTTTACCTGATGCAACAAGTCGCGTACAAAAATGTGCGTTAATCCGTATGAATTATGATCCGTTAGAAGAAAATTTATATGTACTTGATAAGCAGTCAGATGGTGAGCCAGCCAAATTTTTCATGGAAACCTTCTTACAAGCTACACCGATTGCATCGGATAAGAAGAAAACAAAAATGCTGATGAAGGAATTGTATGAAACGATTCAGCCAACGATTGCAGAGGAGCAAGCGCCGCGCTTACAACGTGCAATTGATACGGAATTTGAAAATGGTCGCTATATTGAACTTGAAGCATCTGTAAATAATGTTTATCATGCTATTGCTCCAGAAGTGAACCGTGATGATTATGTAGAACAAGGTTCGAAACTATTCATTAGTGAATTTACGGACCGGAATCCTGATTTTACACCAAACTTTGAAGTAAAGCGTGATGATTTGCATGTGTTATACAAGTCAGCAAATAACGAAATCATCTTTAAATACGATAAACACCTAGAAAATATCGACGTTCAACACGATCAAGTAAACGGAACCTATACCATTACAATCCGTGATGCGGATACACTCGATTTTACGTTACGAAAAAAGTAGTAAAATGAAAGCATCCTTTCCACATAATTTGTAGAAAGGATGCTTTTTCTTATTTATTTAGATGTTAATGCGATAAATTCCTCAACGTCTTTCTCACAAAGGGCGATTCCTTTTAACCAGAAATCTTGTTTTGTAATATCTTCTCCTAAGTGTTTCATCGCTAAATCTTCTACTGTCATGACTGCCGTATCACGTAGTAATGCCATGTATTTCTCTTCGAAACCAAGACCTTCTTCTTTTGCTTTTGCATAAATGCTTAATGAGAATAGGTACCCGAATGTGTACGGGAAGTTGTAGAACGGTACACCTGTAATATAGAAATGCATTTTCGAAGCCCAGAAGTGTGGATGCGTTTCACCAAGTCCACCTGCATGTGCTTCTACTTGTGCTTGTTCCATAATTTCATTAATACGTTTAGTTGAGACAACACCATTTTTACGTTCTTCATAGAAGCGCGTTTCAAATAAATAACGTGCATGGATATTCATGAAGAATGCCACTGAACGCTGGATTTTATCTTCTAAAAGTGCGATTTTTTCTTGCTCGTTTGTCGCTTCTTCCACCGCTGCATCTGCTACAATCATTTCAGCAAATGTTGAAGCTGTTTCTGCCACGTTCATTGCGTAACGCGTGTTTAAAGGATGCACTGGACGTAAGGCATACGTATGGAAAGCGTGACCAAGTTCATGTGCTAATGTTGATACATTTGACATTGTTCCAGAATACGTCATGAAAATACGTGATTGCTGTGAAAGTGGCATACTTGTACAGAAACCACCAGGACGTTTGTTGTCACGGTCTTCTGCCTCAATCCAACCATCTTCAAAAGCTGTGCGTGCAAAGCTTTCCATTTCAGAACCGAAGCGACCAAAATGTTTTAAAATGAACTCAGCGCCTTGTTGGTAGTCCATTGTTGCTGTTGAATCCGTTACAGGTGCATCAAAATCGAACCAATCTAATTTATCTGTACCTAGCATTTTTGCTTTATGTGTTAAGTAGTCTGCGAAAGTGGCCTTACGTGAAGTAATCGCTCCCCACATTGCATCGATTGTTTCTTGCTTCATGCGGTTGATTTGAAGTGGCTCTTTTGTTACCGATTCCCAACCACGCTTTTTGTATACCGCTAAACGGAAGCCTGCTAAATGATTTAATGTTTTTGCGAAAAATTCCTCGCGCTCAGTAAACACTTTTTCTAATGCATCGAATGCCGCTTTACGTACCGTACGATCTTTATGTGAGCTTAAGTTATTTGCTTGGCCTACTGATAATAATTTCTTTTCACCATCTACTTCGACTTCCACTTTGATGTCGCCGATTAACATGCTGTACAGTTGCCCCCAAGAGCTATAACCATCAACACCTAATGCTGAAATCAATGCTTCTTCATCTTCTGATAAGGATTCTTTCGACTTTTCACGCCATTCTGTTAAAATGAACGCAAATTGAGCAAGCTCCTCTGTTTCAAGTAAAGCTTCAAATATCGCTTGATCGATTTGACCAATTTTTTGGTTGAAGCTTTCTAAAATCGGTGAAAAATTTGCCGCAATACCTGATAATTGACCTTGTAATAGTAACGCTTCACGGTCTGTCGTATCTTGAGCAGTTAAACAAGAAAGAACGGCACCAGCCTGCGATATATTCATCATTGTATCTTTGATGTTTTCTATAATACTTACTATATCACCTGCTACTTCAACAGAAATAGGCACCTGTAAATTCGTTACCTTTTCTTTTAACTCTTCAAATTTTGGCGTTAAATTTTGGATATGCTCCTTCAACTCGGGTGATGCACTGCCTCCTGGGAAAAAGACATCTAAATCCCAGACTTGTGGATATGTAGTATTTGTCATTGATATAGCCTCGCTTTCAAAATAATTGTACAATTTCTATTTTACTAAATTATTCAGATAAATGCTCGGAAATATTTCGGGAATTGAAATAAAATAACGAGCCCTCGTATTAGGAGGAACTCGTTTCATCAAGATTATAAAATTGGTGACAGTAATCGCGATCTTTAATTCGCGACACTTTATTGGTGTAAATTATGCTCTTTAATCGATTTGTTGAAGCCATGTATAAAGAGAAAACGTTGAATACCTTTAGTTCCTTCAATTGCTTTTTTAGAATACTTCTCAAAAGCAGCCTTATTGTTTTCTTTTAATGCAAGCTCTGCATCAATCGCTGCTTCCATCCAATCCGACTTTAATGAATAACTTTTTGCCTCAACTCGATTTCCTAAACTGGCAGCAATTAAAGCTTTGCCGTAAGGTCCATAGGGCGTTTTCATTAATTTATCGGCAAATTCATGCGCTCGTTCAAAATCTTCTAATCGGATGGCACGGTTCATTTCGTATGTGTTTTTCATCGTTGGCTGTTTATAATGTGCAATCACTTTATCCGATGCTTCAATTTCTTGTTCCATCGTACCTGATTCCACTACTAATAGAAAATTCATGAATGGATCTTTTTTGTTTTTAATGATGTACTTTTTCACTTTATTCATGTCAGTTGAAAAGAAGGCAATGTAATACATATGTAAAATCTTAGCGATTGCCAAGACAATAAAGACAATCAGTAGAATCCATAATGGAACGTCAAAAATACTACTAACTAATCCTGCAATAATTCCTAGAACTATTACATATAGCCAATTCACCATACTCAATTCCCCCTTTTTTACAATTATACTATATTGTACCAGTTGTTTCGATGAAATATGTTAATTCAAAATAAAGCAGGTGAGGAAATACTTCCTGACCTGCTTGAAAAGTTGTTATGTTATTTTTTACTGCTTTTTGAACTTTGTTTAAACTTTCGTTTTTCTGCTAGCAATGCATCAGTATTTGCCTTTTTCTCGATATATGCGAGTTCTTTTTGTAGTTTAAAATAGCTTCTTAAACGAGCTTCTTCGATTGTTCCCTCATCAATCGCAGTACGAATTGCACAATGTGGTTCTTTTTTATGTGTACAATCACGGAAACGGCAATTTTCAGCAAGCTCTTCAATATCAGAGAAACTTGCACTTAAGCTATCCCCTTGATCCCAAAGCTGTAATTCACGCATTCCAGGTGTATCGATTAAGCTAGCACCTGTGGGAAGTAAAACTAATTCACGATGCGTAGTCGTATGACGCCCTTTTGCATCTTCTTCACGAATCCCTGAAACTTTCATTTGTTCATTTTCGACTAACGCATTCGTCAATGTTGATTTACCAGCTCCTGATGATCCGAGCAGTGCTGCCGTCATGCCTTCTGACAACATTTCTCGTAACACTTCAACTCCTTCACCTGTTACCGCGCTTACAACGATTATTTCGACACCAAATGCAATTGATTCCACCTCTTGTACATAAGCATCGACGTCATCACAAAGATCTGCTTTTGTTAATACGATGACTGGTTTTGCACCTGAATCCCACGCTGCGATTAAATAACGCTCTAACCGACGTACATTAAAGTCCGCATTTAAACTCATTGCGAGGAATACGATGTCAACATTGGACGCAACGATTTGTTCGTCCATTTCTTGACCTGCCATTTTACGCGTAAATTTTGACTTTCGTTCAAATAGATGATGAATAATGGCGCGCTCTTCTCCTGGCATTTGTTCGACTAACACGAAGTCGCCAACTGCTGGATAGTCTTTTCGGCTATACGAATTGAAAGCAAAGTTTCCAGAAATACTCGCTAGCCACTCTCCCTGTTCTGTTATCACGCGGTAAGAATGCTTATGCTCTAAAATGACGCGTGCTGGAATTTTATTCGTTGTATTAATTGTTAATTCGTTTAATTGTGTTTCAAAATAAGTGTTAAAGCCTAATGTTTGTAAGTTCAATGAAAATGCCTCCTAATGGCTGTATGTTGGATGTATTGTGTATTTAAGGACACAAAAAACCTCGTGATTAGCAATTCAGCTTATCACGAGGTTCCATCCGCACAGTTAAGAAGCGTGTACAATTATAAATGTGTACACAAAAGGCGAGGTATCGATGACAAACCGAATTGCATTGTTACAAAATCATATACATTTGTCATAATCCAGCACCTTCTTTCTTTATTAATTGAGTTAACTATAGCAAAATATTGTATGTATTGTCAATAGAGTACAATATTATTTTTTGAAATTTATAAAAGTTCTATTAAACCTTGCACTTCTTAGTTTCTCTTGCTTGAAAACTACACGAATCCATTTTTCATTTCCCTCTGTACTCTTTCTCAAACTGAATACTTTGTTGCTTTAGCTTTTCTCCCTTTTCAAAAAGTAGGAACTCCTTGCTTTTTGTGAACTCAATTTGTTGTTGATCGCAAAGGTGTTCTAGGTAATCCATTAGTTTTGCCTCATATTTATAGAAATTCAAGCGGATAGTCGCTTTATTTTTCAACTTCATGCTAATGCCATATCTATTTTTTATGTGAATCCGTTGAATGTCGTGAAACGAAATCACTTTTTGTTTTTGAAGAGGTACTGCCATGAAAGTACGGCGATATGTGAGCTTTTTGTCGTCAATTGTCATGGTCAATTTGATTGTCATTATTAATAAGCTCAATAAAAATAGTATATTGCATAGCAAATAATAAGGTGTGATAAAATCGCCAATATATGCTTGAATGATTAAAAAGACATTATAAAATACGAAAATGAAGAGTTAGGACCAATTTGTTTTCGAATAAAATGTCATTAACTAAACCTCCAAATTACTTATAACTTATTATTCTACAAAAGATTCATTATCCCTTCCATTAAGGAAAAGCTTAAAGGAAAAATACGCGGTATCCCTTTTAAATAAAGGGAACCCGCGCTTATTTTTATTCGTAAAATGGTACTACATCATATCCACTTTGTTCTAAATGATAACGAATATTTTTATCGACTAAGAAATGCCCTGAGCCAACAACTAAGAAGTACGTCCCTGCTTGTTCCTCTAGCACAGAAACAATTGATTTTGCCATTTCTTCATCACGTTTGCCAAATAACATTTGATCAAACTCTGACTGTTCACCCTCGATTGCTACAAAGCTTTCTGTAAAGGTTTTAACATCGCCACGTTTCCAACTATCAAACCATGAACCAAGTAATGTAATTCCTTCATCTACTTCCGTTTCTTCATAAGGTGCTAAAATGCTATCCAATACTTCTTCTAAAGATTGTTCTTGTGATTCTGGTGAAAGTGCCTCAAACATATCTACTTGTGCCTTCATACCTTCTAGCTCATAAATTGGCTTTTGCTGCAGCATTGCACTTAGTAAAAACTGCATATCAATGCCATGCATCGCCATTTGTTCCCCAGTTAAACCAAAAGCATCATCCATTGTAAGAAGTGATAAATTGTTCGAAATTAGCCATGGCTTATGGTATTTTAATTCTTCCATAGATAAGCCTATTTCATCAGCTACTTTTTGAAGCTTCGCGTACGTTTCTTCACTAATTACGTCTTTTAATGTTTGGCTACCAGAGAACATAGCTTTCTCCATATAATAGTTCATGCCTTCTGGGTCTAACATATTTGCCTCAACGAACAAGCCATCTGATTCATCAAAAGCTTTTGTTAACTTTTTATGCATTGGATAAAGGTCAGGGATTCCTAAGTGTATTGAGCCCAATAAATAGATTTTCGTATCTTCATCTTCTACCACCCATGCAACACCTTTTGACCCTTCATCAACTTGTGCATATGTATCCTTAATTAAGCGAATCGCGAATAATACGGCTTGCTGAGTTGTTGCCTGCTGTTCTAGCTGTAGGCCTTTTTCTGAGCCACGTAATACTTGGTGTTCCTTCATATAAGCTACTGGATCTTTTCCCGCTTTAATATCATACTGGGCAACAATATTATATAAACGATTCACAATGTCTCCACGCGTATTGTCACCGGTTACTTGTATTGCTGAAAATTTTTCGTTTTTCTTTAATTTTAATTTGTCGATTTTTTGCTCCGTTAAGTCAATTAACGTATCTAGTCGTTCTTTTGAAATCGCCGATTGGAAATCTTCATAATACCAATCTAATGGAAATACACCAAACTTTTCCCCTTCATTTAATGCTTCAATTGCCCAGTTACTTACTTCCGGCATTGCTTGTTGTTCTGCATAAATTGCAGGTGCAACGGTTGTTAACATCAATGTTGTGCCAAGTGCTGTCGCTAAAGCCTGTTTCGTCATTTTATTCATACTTTGAGCCTCCACTTTAATAGTCGGAAAAATTTGTGAATATTTCCCATAAATTAATTATAGCATATAGAATTTTCTAAAATATGTATATTTAATTAATTTTTTCGGTTATTTATGCATCATTCGCAGTGAAAATCTTTTTAACTAAAAATTAAAATTAAAAGTGACCAACTTTTTACTGAAGGAATGTTAAACTATCTTTTCGATTAAAACCTCTGTAAATTGGGTACTTTAATTATAGAAAGGTGGTCTTTATATGAAAAAAACAGCTTTATTTTTAGCCATTAGTGCAAGTGTCTTTTTAGTCGCTTGTGGTGATAAAGAAGATGCAACGAATGTGCCTGATAATGCACCTGTGGAAGGATCGAACACTACAAATAACAATGTAGATAATACAACAAGTAATGCAGATGCTGCATTTAACTTTACACATTTTGATTTGGATGTGACCTATGCAAACAATAAATCATATGAAGTCAGCTATGAAAACGAAACAACTGGTGCGGAGGTAAAGATTGAGGATGATATAAACAATAAAAAAGAAACCGGCAATCAGGCGGTCGATACACTCGCTCCCATTTTCGGAAGTTTCACATTTGATGCGACAACTGCAAATGATGATGTCATAAATGAAGTTTTACAGAAATTCAATTTGGCTAATGATTATAAGGAATTCGAGCTAGAAATCAAATTTCCCGACGGTACGGAAAAAGAATACAAAAAGGTTCAGTAATTAACTAAATCTGTTCATCATTTCAATTTATTAAGTTTATATAGTTAAAAAACTCACTGAGAATGTTAGACCTTCTCAATGAGTTTTTTCAATTTTAAAGCATATTCGCCATTTGTAAAGTTGTATACAGTACTTTTGCCATTTGTGAACGAGTTAGTTTGTCGTTTGGATCAAAGTTTCCATTTGATTTACCACCAAAAATACCTAATTGGTAAGCAACTGCTACATGATAACGAGCATTTGCAGATACTTTTTGGAAATCTTTAAATGGTACTTTACTATAATTAGTATCTGGTAATGCTATTCCCGCTTGTTTTAACATACGAACTGCAATGACCGCAGCTTGCTGACGCGTTACAATTTGATCAGGATAATAGTATTTACCATTTTTATCATCTAAAATGTTCGCCTCGATTAATGCTTGAATAGATGCGCCATACCATTTTCCTTTCACATCAACATATGGTGAACTTTCTGTCGCTGATAGATTCATTGCACGAGCAATCATCGTTGCATACTGACCTACCGTTACTTGAGCATTCGGTTCAAAATAGTTTGATGACGTTCCTGATACAATATTACGTTTAGCTAACTGTTCAATAGCTACTCGGTTGCCATCTGTCCGAATGTCGTGGAACACCACGCTTTTTGTCGATACAACAAATTCAGCAGATTTCTTCGTTTTAATAGTGTATTTCGTACCACTTTTTTTATAGTTTGCCGCAACTTCATTGCCATTTTCATCTACACGTAGAATTGTAGCGTTTGAAGGAAGTCCTTTAAGTTCGATATCTACATAGTTTGAGAATTGTACATCTTCATTGTTCACCGTTGCCGTAAATACAATGGAATTTCCATCATATTCATCAATTGACATTGCAATGACAGAAGTATCCCGGTAATCCGGAATCGATGTACGCGAAACTTTTAATGTGATGTTTTTAGAAACAGTAATCGTCGTCGGTGTGTAACGCTTCATTTCAGAAAGGGGTACTAAAACCGCATATGAGTTTCCACTTTTCTTTATCGTAATATCATCAAACTCTTCGTCCTCATCTTCGCCATTATAATAATCATATTCTGGATCCCAACCTAAATGAGGATTTTTTAATACGGTTTCAAAATAAGTTAAATCTCTCGTATTCGTCACAAAATTTTGTTGATATACAGTTAAATTATTATATAATTCACGTGCATCTTGCACTTCCTTCGGTGACGAAATTGTTGATAGTTTTGAAATCACATTAATGACTTTTTGCGCTGCTGAACGGTTATATTCTAGTGAAAAATACAATTCATATTCCTTAACTTTTTCCGCAGCTTTGGAAGAAATCAAAGTGCGATAATTATATGGAAGTGCATTATAAGCTAGCATTGCAGCAGAGTATTGCACTTGATAGTCGGTATCCTTTACATTTAATGCCTCTAATTTGGCTTCAGCTGCACGCATATTTGCAATATTAGTTAAGTAAGTTTGTAATTGCGTAACTAAATACGTAGGAATAACAGACTTTTGCAATGACGATAAAGAATTGTAATAACGATTAGCTTCCTCTACGTTGCGAATAAATGAACGATCATTGATAGAAATTGCATTCATTTTATTCGAAAAATTTGTATTAATTGTTTGGTAATCTGTATATGTATTTAAATAATTAAATAACGTGTAGGTATTGCTTACTTGTGACTTTTGAATTGTCGTCAAATTTTCATAAGCATTTTTAGCCAATTGCACTTGGTAATTAAATGATGTGCTATATGGGTTTATTTGATTGATCAACGTTTCAACATAAGTTACTTCACTTGAATAATATGTATTTCCATTATAATAGCCAACTGCCCCACTGTTTTCTGCTGCATGCGTCTCTGTTGGTGGAACGAAAAGAACGGCTGCAGGAATCGCTGCTAATGCGAGCATCGTCGTAGATTTTTTGTAGTTCATCTAATCAACCTTTCAATATAAATTCGTAATTATCATCCATTTTACCATGAAAATAACTTTAATAGGTTTATAATCCATATTATTCAACAACAATCGATCAAAAGTAATGGTGAGTATTTAGGTCACTAAATATGAAAAAACCCAAGCAGACAATCTGCTTGGGTTTTCACTTTATTTACTATTTACTTTCATAATATGCGTTTAAGAATTCTTTTACTTTCCCGCTATCGGCTTCTAATTTTAAGCCAGTGTCAATTAAAGGCGAAACTGTTGATACCGCTGACTTTTTCTTACCTTGGTAGTAGCTGATGAATTCCGATTGGTTGATCGAGTAAAGAACAGCTTTACGTAAGTCTGCTGATTTTGATACATCACGGCTTGTTGTGTTGAATAGCAAGTAAGATACCGCGTTGCTATCAGCTGTTTTTAATTGTAAGTTGCTATCGCCTTCTACAACATCTGTTTTTGTTTCAGGCACTGATTGTAATACGTGGATTTCTCCGTTACGTAAGGCTGACAGTGCGCTGTCATTATCTGCGATGAAGCGAACGCTAATATTGTTGATTTTCGGTTCGTTTTCAGTACCCACTTGGTACGCTGGGTTTTTCACGAATGTTGCTTCGTAATCATTTTTCTTCACTAAAATGTATGGTCCTGATGCTGCTAAGTTGTTCGCATAAGTTGCACCTTCTGTCACAGTTGATTGGTCACCGTAAGAGATGTCTTTGTTTGGATCATAGCTTGCCACATCAAATGTGTTCACGGCAGAAACAGCTTCTTCAGAAACGATACCACCTGATTGATGCGCTAAATAATTTAATACTTGTGGGAATGCCGTTGGTGTTGTAATTTTCACTACTTGATACTTCCCTGCTGCGTTATCCACATCTTTTTCATCCGTTACTACTTGCGCAACTGCAGCTGGTAATTTATCCGACAATTCTTCTAATACCGATTTGCCGTCCGCTGTTTTCACAGACTCTAATGCCGTAATATCCGAAACGATTTCTACAGACTTAATGTTTTCATGAATCGAATACGTACGGTGGTCTGCTACAGCGTCTTTATCTTTCGCACGGTTTAATGTGAACACGACATCTTCTGCTGATACTAAATCACCTGTATCTACCGCTGCATCATTTTCTACTTTTGCAAAGTTAATATCGTCACGTAATACAAAATAGTATTCTTCGTTATTTTCAGAAATCGCATGATTATAAGATAATGAACCATCTGAAACCACTTCATCAGTATCTGATAAGTTCACTAAACGTACGTACATATTTGTATTTAATGTATTAATAGATCCGTCATTTGCTTTAACGGGATCAAGTGAAGTAAGTGAACCAAGTGCTTGGTGTAATACTAAAGTTTCCGAAGCATTTTTTGATGCATCATTAAATGTAATAGACTCCCACACTTGTGCACGTGATTTTGGTAGACGTACTGAATCTGGGTTAACCTCTGTTTTATAAATACCTTGGAACTTTTGTGAAATATAAAGTGGTGCCATGTATGCATTGTCGAATACTAACGCTTGCTCTAGCTCTTTATATTTTTCCTTTGCATCATCACCAGTTAACGTACTTGCTTCATCGATTAATTTATCAACTGTCGCGTCTGACGTACGGCTGTAATCGCCACCTGTTTTGAATAAACCACGAACGGCGTAGTCTGGGTTACCTGTTACTGTCGTCCAGCTAGAAATGGCGATATCAAAGTTACCTGCATCTTGTTGTGCTGTGAATGAACCGTAATCTGGTTGCATGTTTAATTTTACATCAAATCCGTTTTTCACTAGTTGGTCACGCACAATGTTCATGTCTTGCTCAGATGAAGACATCCCAAGTAGCTCGATGACTGGCTTTGTACCAGCAGTTTCCTCAGTATCAGTAGGGCTTTCTTTTACATCGGATTTCGTTTCGACACAGCCTGTTAATGCGATGGCCGCTACTGTTGCAGTTGATGCTAACGTAAAATATTTTTTGTTCATTTTCCATTCCTCCAAAAAGTTTAATTAATTTGATTTCGGGTCTAACGCATCGCGCAGTCCATCACCAAAAAAGTTGAACGATAAAACGAGCAGCATAATACATAGACCTGGGAAAATCGCTAAATAAGAATGAGATTCTAAATACGTGCTTCCAACTTTTAAAATATTGCCCCACTCTGGAATATGTGGCTCAATACCAAGACCAAGGAAGCTTAAACTACTTGTCGAAATGACTGCGCCACCTATTGTAAGTGTCGCTTTGACAATCATTGGTGCCATGGCATTTGGCACGATATGTTTGAAAATAATTGAGCTATCAGATGCGCCTAACGCACGTGCAGATTCAACAAATTCATAGTTTGATATTTGTAAGACATTCGCACGCATCGTACGTGCATAAGTCGGAATTGCTCCAACACTTAACGCAATAATTAAATTTGTTGTGTTTGCCCCAAATGCCGCTATAATCGCAATGGCCAGTAAAATACCAGGAATCGCATACAGAATATCAAGGGCACGCATAATGATGTTGTCCGTGGATTTCCCGTAATAACCCGAAATTGCTCCAAGTGCTCCACCAATAATGGCCGGAATAAATGTGGCACAAAAACCTACAATTAACGAAATTTGCGCACCGAATACAATTCGTGAAAATAAATCGCGACCAAAATTATCAGTCCCTAACGGATATTCAAGCGTCGGTGTTTGCAGGAGCACATTATAATTGTTTTCGACAGCGAAGTCATAGTCAAATGTCCATGAGCTTACGACCGATAAACTAAACATAAAGACGATGAAAAATAACCCAAATACTGCCATCGTATTACGCAAAATTTTGTTCCATGTCTTTTGCCATTTCTCTATAGCTGATGGATCACTGTTGCGCGCTTTTCGAATAAGCGTAATACCGAGTAATAAGGAGAAGAAATTTCCGGTTAATACCGGAAGCAACATCAAAATTCCAAGTGGTAACATCCATTTTGGCGCAAAGCTCACAGTCACATAGCGTGAAATTAAAAACGCTACGACTAAGTAAACAACCGCAAGTACGACAAATGCCCCCATTGCGAGTAAAAATGTATCCACTACATATGGCTTAAAAATATTCAGCCCTGAAATAAGAATAATGAAAACTTGTGTATTGAATGCATACACCGCAAATGTATATTCCGCTGTTTTATTTTTGGTTGCGAGCATAAAACCAAAGCCTGCCGCAAACACATTCCCAACGAAAATCGTTAAAATCAGTGGAATTCCAAGTAAACGCGTACGCTTTGTAATTTCATGGCTATTCGCTAAATCCTTTTTTATAAGAAGAGATGCGACCACCACGTAGATGGTTGTAATTAGATAAAGGACGAAAAACGCGAGTACGTAAGGTCGCCAAACCCCTTGTGTAAAATTAAAACTGTAAAGTAAAAACAACAATGAAAAAATCGCAGAAAAAGCAATGGTAAACTGTGCATTTACATATTCTTGTGTTATTTTCAAAAGCAGTTTTACATCTGATATGAATTTCACTTGTTACCCTCTCCTAAGACTTTTTCATTTTTGAACGAATGCGCGGATCAAAGAACGCGTATAAAATATCAATAATCATATTCACGATTGAAATCGTAATCGCAATATAAACAACTCCGCCTAAAATTGCCGGAATGTCCGGAATAAATTGTTTATCGACAATATAGCTACCAAGTCCGCTAATATTGAATACCTTCTCTATTACTGAGGCACCACCAAGCATCCCACCGAATAATAATCCAATGACTGTAATAATCGGAATCATCGCATTACGAATCGCATGCTTAGTAATGACCTTGCGACCGCTTAGTCCTTTTGCTTTTGCAGTAATAATGTAATCCTCATTAATTACTTCCAACATGCTCGAACGCGTCATACGTGCAATGGATGCAGTAAGCGTTGTTCCAAGCACTACAATTGGCAGAACAAGAGACATCCAATTGTTTGGATTATATGTGGCTGGGAACCATTTTAATTCTAATGAGAACGTTAAAATGAAAATTAACCCTTGCCAGAAGCTCGGAATGGAAAGCCCGATTAATGCAACGAACATAAATACGTAATCAACAAATGAATTTGGACGTACCGCAGAAATAATCCCTACTGGAATTGCAATTGCTACTGCCATTAATAAGGAGAACAGTGCGATTTCTAATGTCACTGGAAATTTATTTAATATACTTTGTGTCACATCTTCCTTCCCAGCAAACGATGTTCCTAAATCAAACGTAAATAGTCCGGATAAAGAATGCCACAATTGCACGAGGTACGGTTGATCTAAGCCATAGAGCGTGTTGAAATTCGCCACCTGATCGGGTGTTGCTTCAACCCCAAGTAAATTTCTCGCTGGATCAAATGGTGATATGTACAAAATCGTAAATACTAATGTTGCAACCCCTATTATCACGAATACACTTTGTATTAAGCGTTCGAAAATGAAGCGGACAAATGAATTACTCGTGACTAATAAAAGTAAGTACATTACTATACCAGGAATTAGACTCAAAATTAAAAATGTAGGATTTTTTAAACGTTGACTAAAGTAGTTTTTATATGTACTTTGTTCAATCCCATGTAAGGCCATCTGTTTTTCCACTTCGCGCTGCAATTTTTGCTCAGCGAGTTGCTGTGCTATTGTACGAACTTTTTGTTCATCTATTTCTTGATTGAAAAAAGTTAATTTCGTACGTTCTTGCTGTTCGTACTGTTGTTGCCATGTTGTAACAGTGCCATCATCAAGCAGGTTTTTCTTGATTGGTGCGGTAAATTCTTCATTTTTAGATTTGGATCCGCTAACATAATACATCGTTAACGTAACTATATGCACGAGTATCCCAAGTACTGTGTACGCGAACATATAACCTTTTTTCGAAGCATTTTTAACATAGCTTTCGTAAAACAAGTTTGATATTTTCACCTTAACAGCTCCTTTCTACTATTTTCCAGCGCTGCGTAATGATTGGCGTTCGAATAGTGTGAATGTTTATATTGTATAATCCCTACCTGTATAGTACAGTATGGATTAGCAATAACTTTTCGTCAATAACAAATATTCGAAATATTTTAAAGGGTGAGCAAATAATGAGTGAAAAACTACTAGCAGTGCAGGATTTACGCGTTTCATTTATTACGGGAGAAACGGAATTTGAAGCTGTTAAAGGTGTCAGCTTCCATGTAAATAAAGGGGAAACGGTTGGAATTGTTGGAGAATCAGGTAGTGGAAAAAGTGTAACCGCTCGTTCGATTATGCGTTTACTACCATCCCCTCCCTCATTTTTAAAATCTGGTACGATTGAATTTCAAGGGAAAAATTTGATTACCCAAACTGAAAAACAAATGGAAGGTATTCGAGGAAAAGATATTAGTATGATTTTCCAAGACCCTATGACATCAACCAATCCAACCATTCGAATCGGTGAACAAATTGCAGAAGGCTTAATTAAGCACCAGAGCTTATCAAAAAAAGAAGCCCATGCGAAAACGATTGAACTATTAAAGTCAGTCGGTATTAAAAATAGCGTAGAGCGTTACAATCAATATCCACATGAATTTAGTGGTGGAATGCGTCAGCGTGTCATGATTGCAATGGCGCTTGCTTGTAATCCCGAGCTACTAATCGCTGATGAACCAACGACCGCTTTAGACGTAACGATTCAAGCCCAAATTTTGTCGTTAATGAAGCAAATGCAAGAGCGTTTGGGTACATCGATTATTTTAATTACCCATGATTTAGGTGTCGTTGCTGGCATGTGTGACCGCGTCATTGTTATGAAAGAAGGCGAAGTTGTTGAAGAAGGTACAACGGAAGAAATTTTCGCAAATCCGCAGCACCCCTATACGCAGCGTCTACTCAATGCATTGCCGAAGCTTCATGAAAAGAAAGAACCTAAATTGGCCCCAAATGTTGATCCAGATGTCGATTTAAACATCCCATTAGTAGAAGTTAAAAATATATCAAAGCACTTTGAATTGAATAAAGGAAATGTGCTCAAGGCCGTCAATGATTTATCATTCCAAATTTATCCTGGTGAAACACTGGGTCTTGTAGGTGAATCAGGTTCAGGGAAATCTACCACAGGACGTACCCTTCTTCAATTACATGAACCAACTGATGGTGAAGTACTGTATAAAGGTGTACCTGTGACACGATTGACGAAAAATGAATTAAAAAGCATGCGACGTCATATGCAAATCATTTTCCAAGATCCCTATTCATCTTTAAACCCGCGGAAAAAGGTACTCGATATAATCGGTGAAGCACTTGATGTGCATAAATTAGTAAAATCGAGTGATGAGCGTCGCGCTCGCGTAGAGGAACTATTAGAACTTGTTGGCTTAAATAAAGAACACGCACTCCGTTATCCACATGAATTTAGTGGTGGGCAACGTCAGCGTATCGGTATAGCCCGCGCACTAGCGGTAGAGCCTAACTTTATTGTATGCGATGAGCCATTATCTGCGCTTGATGTGTCGATTCAAAAGCAGGTTGTAGATTTACTGAAGGACCTGCAGCAACGTCTTGGCCTGACGTATTTATTCATTGCGCATGATTTGTCGATGGTGAAGCATATTAGTGACCGAGTAGCGGTAATGTATGGTGGGAAAATTGTCGAACTTGCGGAAAGTGAAGAGCTCTACGCGAATCCACAGCATCCATATACGAAAATGCTGCTGAATTCCATCCCAATACCTGACCCTGCGATTGAAAAACAAAAGAAGCGTCAAGTGATGACTGAAGAAGAACTGATGGCGAACCGCTTTGATGTGGAGAATACGAAGTTAGTTGAAGTAAGTCCCGGACATTGGGTAGCTGTGTAATAAAAATAGCCATGCTCACATGATTTTTCATGTTTGTGCATGGCTATTTTTATTCAACTTATTTCGTTTGTTTTAAAAGATTGTAAGCATCAACGTTTATCGAATTCGTTGGACGAATACCTTCCATAATGTCCACAACATCTCGTAACAATGGTGTTAGATTTTCCTTAATAAATTCCATTCTCACTTTATCAGAAACTTCAACTTCAACGTTATCTATTCGTAAAAGCAGTTCATCGCACATTAGGTGTATTACTTCTTCTTCACGATATGTAGGTGTATCATTTAAAAATAATTTAGCACGTAAGTCTAAATATTTATACCAATAATCGCGTAAATTAAGCTCACTTTTAGACAAATAATCTTGACGTTTCTCATCATTTGGATCTGTAAGATTTGATAATGTTAAAAGTCTTTCCATTTTATATTCAATGGTAGATTGATTTTCCAATACTTGTAAATTTTGCGTCTCTTCTATTTTCTGTTGTTTTTTGTTTTTTGTGTAGTTGATATACCACTTCACACCAAAATAGAGCGCAATGGCTCCTACTATAAAATACCAATAACTCACAATAAAGCTAATGATAATCAAACCAATAATAAAAACGCCAAAACAACCCCATAAATTCTTCATCGCATACACTCCTACTATAAAACCTTCTATGCTAAATTATATCACCCTAAAAAAATGACAACAACTACACAAAAAAAGGAAAAAGCTTGTTACATAGGTAATTTCCCTTAGTAACAAGCTCCTCAATCTAATATGCAATACGATTTTTCTCGTACTCCGCGATTTGGTCGTCGTATTTAAATGTTAGCGATATTTCATCCCAGCCATTAAGTAGCATTTCTTTATAGTACGGATCCATCGAAAATTCATACGTTTTGCCATAGCTTGTTGTTACTGTCTGTGCTTCTAGGTTTACTTCGATCGCTTGCGCTTGTGCAAGTCCTTTTTCAAGTAGTTCATCACACTCGGCTTCTGTCAGCTTAATCGGTAAAATCCCGTTTTTAAAGCAGTTATTGTGGAAAATGTCTGCGAAAGACGGTGCAATGACAACGCGGAAGCCATAATCTAAAATAGCCCACGGTGCATGCTCACGTGAAGAACCACATCCAAAGTTATCTTGCGCAACTAAAATTTCAGCCCCGTTAAATTGCGGTTTGTTTAATACAAAATCTGTATTTGGATTGCCGTCTTTATCAAAACGCCAATGATAAAATACGAACTCGCCAAACCCAGTACGTTCAATACGTTTCAGGAATTCCTTTGAAATAATTTGGTCGGTATCGACATTTTTTCGATCAAGTGGCGCGTAAATGCTGTTGACGATATTTATCGGTTTCATACGTATCTCTCCTTATGCCTCTTGCTTTTGTAGTTGACGGACGTCTACGAATCGGCCATGAATTGCCGCTGCTGCTGCCATAGCTGGTGATACAAGGTGCGTACGAGCGCCTGCCCCTTGACGTCCTTCAAAGTTACGGTTTGATGTTGATGCACAACGCTCACCTGATGGAATGATGTCTTCGTTCATTCCTAAACAAGCCGAGCAACCCGATTCGCGCCATTCAAAGCCTGCATCAAGGAATACTTTATGAAGTCCTTCTTGTTCTGCTTGTGCTTTTGTTGACCAAGAGCCAGGTACAACAATGCCTCTCACGCCTTCTGCAATTTTTTGACCTTCGACAATTGCTGCAGCTGCACGTAAGTCATTAATACGAGAGTTCGTACATGAACCAATAAATACATGTTGGATTTCGATGTCGGTAATTTTTTGACCTGCTTGTAAATCCATATATTGAAGTGCTTGGTCTAACGCCGCTTTATCCGTTTCGTTGTCAAAATCAGCTGCAGTTGGCACTGTTTGTGATACACCAACACCCATTGCTGGATTTGTTCCCCAAGTTACAATTGGTTCAATATCAGCTGCATCGATTTCTAAAACCACATCATATGTGCAATCTGCATCTGATGCTAAGCTTAACCAATATTTTGCAGCCTCTTCGAACGTTTCGCCCTGTGGTGCATAACGACGGCCTCGTAAAAATTCAACCGTTTTTTCATCTGGTGAAATTAACCCTGCTTTCGCCCCAGCTTCGATGGACATGTTACAAATCGTCATGCGTTCTTCCATTGAAAGCTTGCGAATCGCATCTCCTGTATATTCCACAATATGACCAGTACCAACACCGATACCCCATTTTGCGATGATGGCTAAAATGATATCTTTTGCTGTAACACCTATACCCAGTTCACCATTCACACGGATTTCCATCGTTGGTGATTTTAATTGCCAGAGCGTTTGTGTTGATAATACATGTTCCACTTCTGAAGTTCCGATACCAAAGGCAATGGCACCGAATGCCCCGTGAGTTGCAGTATGAGAGTCCCCGCAAACAATCGTTTTACCAGGTTGAGTAAGTCCTAATTCTGGTCCGATGACATGGACAATCCCTTGATCTGGGTGACCGATATCAGCAAGCTCAATACCGAATTCTTTCGCGTTTTCAGCAAGCTTCATAATTTGCTTTTTCGCGATTGGATCGTTTATTGTTGGTAAGTTTTTAGTCGGTACATTGTGATCCATTGTTGCAAAGCAAAGATCTGTACGTCGCACTTTTCGTCCAGCTAAGCGTAGTCCCTCGAACGCTTGTGGGCTTGTAACTTCGTGTATTAAATGTAGGTCGATGTAAAGTAAATCTGGTTTACCATCTTCACGATGTACGACGTGTTGTTCCCACACTTTTTCGATTATATTTTTCCCCATAGTTTTCACCGTTCCTTACATTAAAGAAATTAGTTATACGAAATCATAATGCTTTCTGAAACAAAGCTTGCATCGATTTCATTTAATACTTTTTCTGTCCATTCATCTGTTGACAGCGTACGTTTATGTTCTTGCGCTAGATCTGCTGTGTAGTAACCGTCTTCAAATACGGCACTTACCGCGCGTTCGATTTCTGCTGCTTCTTCTTTTAAACCGAATGAATATTGGAGCATCATTGCCACCGAAAGGATCGTTGCTGCAGGATTTGCGACACCAAGCCCCGCAATTTCTGGTGCTGAACCATGCACTGGCTCATAAAGTCCGAAATTATCGCCACGAATGGATGCAGAAGGTAATACGCCAAGTGAACCTGTAATAACAGAGGCTTCATCACTTAAAATGTCACCGAATAGGTTTTCAGTAACGATTACATCATATTGTCCTGGGTTTGTAATTAATTTCATCGCTACTGAGTCCACTAAGTTATGTTCTGTTTCTACATCTGGGTACTGCTTTTTCTTTTCTTCAACGATTTCACGCCATAAACGTGATGTATCAAGTACGTTCGCTTTATCTACTGAGCATAGTTTACCTCGGCGAAGTCTTGCTAACTCAAATGCGTTGTCGACAATACGCTCAATTTCTTGACGTGAATACACACATGTATCAATAGCACCTGCATCTGTTTTTCTACGAGGTTCACCGAAGTATAGCCCTCCTGTTAATTCGCGGACGATCATTAAGTCTACATTTTCCGCAACTTCACGTTTTAATGGGGAAGAAGCAAGTAAACTTGGGAATGCTTTAACAGGACGTAAATTTGCAAATAAATCAAAGTGCTTTCGGATTTTTAATAACCCTTTTTCAGGTCGTAATTCTGGTGGATTGTTATCCCATTTAGGACCACCTACTGCACCTAATAAAATGGCATCACTTTGCTCGCAAAGTTCAATTGTTTCATCAGGTAGTGGATTGTTAAATTGATCAATCGCTGCACCACCAATTGTTGCATATTTTAAATGAAACGTATGATTAAATCGTTTCCCAATTACTTGTAGTACTTTAATGGCACTTGATACAACCTCTGGACCAATGCCGTCACCAGGTAGTACTGTAATTTTCTTTTCCATTTGAAAAACACCTTTCTTTCTACGTGAAATTACGTATTGTAGAAGCGCCACTAAATACTATGGCGCTCATTATTATTAACCGATTACTTGTTCTTCGCGTACTTGTTGTTGGATGAGTTGACGATTAATCGCATTTAAGTAGGCTTTCGCTGATGCTTCTAGTACATCTATGGCCGAATCACGACCTGTTGAAGTGTAGCCGTTGTATTTTAAATTAATGACTGCTTCCCCAAGTGCGTCGCGACCTTTTCCTACTGATTTCACGCGATAATCTAAAATGTTTACTTTTCCATTAACAAGTTGTTCTAACGTATTGAAAATCGCTTCCACTGAGCCTGAACCGGTAGCAGCTAATGTTTTTACATCTCCATCTGGTGTAATAACAGAAGCCGTCGCTGTTGGAATATTTTCTGTACCATATTGAACTTGTACGGATTTCAATTCGAATAATGCCACATCTTCAATTGAAACTTGTTGTTCGATTAAGATAGTTGTTAAATCATCTTCAGTGATTTCTTTTTTGCGATCTGCTAGCTTTTTAAACTCTGCAAACGCTTTGTTAAGTTTTTCATCTGATAAATGGAAGCCCATTGTTTCAGCACGATCTCTAAATGCTGCACGTCCCGAATGCTTACCTAACACTAACGCCACATCATCCTCACCAATTAATGCAGGTGAAATGATTTCATATGTTTCAGGATTTTTTAACACGCCATCTTGGTGAATACCTGATTCATGCGCAAATGCATTTTTGCCAACAACCGCTTTGTTCGGTTGAATGACTACGTTCGTTAAACGACTCACCATTTGCGATGTTCGTTTAATTTCTTTCAAGTTTAGGCCTGTTTCAACACCGTAAAAATCTTTACGAATGTGAAGAGCAACACCAATTTCCTCTAATGCAGCGTTTCCTGCACGTTCGCCAATTCCGTTAATCGTACATTCGACTTGGTCTGCACCATTTTGAATTGCTGCAATTGAGTTGGCTACTGCCATTCCTAAATCATCGTGACAATGCGCGGAAAATTTAACGTTTTCTGCACCGCGTACATTTTCTCGTAGGTAGCGGAATAACGCACCATACTCCTCTGGTGAAGCATAGCCTACTGTATCTGGAACATTCACAGTTGTTGCACCAACCGCAATAACTTCGCTAAGAATACGTACTAAAAATTCTTTATCTGAACGAAAGGCATCTTCTGCAGAAAATTCAACTAATGAAAATTTTTCTTTCGCATATTTGACCGCAGCTACAGCTTGTTCAACAATCTCATCTGGTGTTTTCTTTAGTTTATACTCCATATGAATAGGGCTTGTAGCTATAAACGTGTGTACATGTGGTTGTTCTGCATGTTTAATTGCTTCCCACACCGCATCAATATCACTTTTCACAGCACGAGCTAAGCCCGTTACGATCGAGTTTTTAACAGTTTTCGCGATTAGGGATACCGCTTCAAAGTCACCTGGAGATGAGGCAGGGAATCCCGCCTCAATAATTGTGACACCTAATCTTTCTAATTGCTTGGCGATTTCGATTTTCTCAGCAGTGTTTAAATTAATACCAGCTGATTGTTCCCCGTCGCGCAATGTTGTATCAAAGATATCAATTGTTCTCATCTTATTTCACTGTAACCTTTTGTTTACCTTGGTTGATGAATGGCATCATCGCACGTAATTTTGCGCCAACTTCTTCGATTTGGTGATTTGCACCCGCTTCTTTGAATTTTGTATATTCTGGGCGACCTGTTTCGTTTTCTTCGATCCAACGTTTCGCGAAAGTACCGTCTTGGATATCAGTTAATACTTCTTTCATACGTGCTTTTACTGAAGCATCGATGATACGTGGTCCTGATACATAATCTCCCCACTCCGCTGTATCTGAGATTGAGTAGCGCATTGTTGCCATACCGCCTTCGAACATTAGGTCAACGATTAATTTAAGCTCGTGTAATGTTTCGAAGTAAGCAAGCTCTGGTTGGTAGCCCGCTTCTACTAAAGTTTCAAAGCCTGCTTTTACAAGTTCTGTTGTACCACCGCAAAGTACCGCTTGCTCACCGAAAAGGTCAGTAACTGTTTCTTCAGCGAATGTCGTTTCAAGTAAACCACCGCGTGCTGAACCAATTCCTTTACCGTATGCAAGTGCAAGATCGCGTGCTTGGCCTGTTGCATCTTGGTGGATTGCGAAAAGGCCAGGTACGCCTGCACCTTCAGTGAATTGACGACGTACTAAGTGACCTGGACCTTTAGGGGCTACTAAGAATACGTCAACGTCAGCTGGTGGTTGGATTTGACCAAAGTGAATGTTAAAACCATGGGCAAACATTAACGCTTTACCAGCTGTTAAATGTGGTGCGATTTCTGCTTCGTAAACGGCTTTTTGACGTTCATCTGGAAGTAAGATTTGAATTACGTCTGCTTCTGCAGCTGCTTCTGCAACAGTTTTCACTTCAACGCCATCTTCTTTTGCAGCATCATATGATTTACCTGGGCGAATCCCTACTACTACATCAAAACCAGATTCCTTTAAGTTAAGTGCATGGGCATGGCCTTGAGAACCGTAACCAATAATCGCGATTTTTTTCCCCTTTAGTGCTTGCTCGTTAATTTCGTTTTCATAATACATTTTTGACATGTTCATTTCCTCCAATTAAGTTAAGTTTTTTTTTTTTTTGAAATTGGGCTTCTGATGACATCGTCCACCCAGCGTTTTTCATATCTACTAAAAGTCATTGCTTATTTTAAAATGGATAATTGTGGACCTTCGATTTTTTGTGCTTCACGAACTGAAGCAGTAGCGCCTGTTCGCGTTAATTCTTTAATGCCATATGGTCGAATTAATTCGATAAAGGCATCAATTTTCTCTGGATGACCAATAACCTCATAGGTCACAACGTTTTTCGAAGTATCTACCACTTGTGGACGGAACGGTTCAACAATGGCGTTCATTTCCATACGCAAATTTGGTGGTGATACGACCTTAATCAGTGCTAATTCACGAAGTACGATGGCTTTTTCCGTAATATCATTGACTTTTAAAACATCAATTTGTTTTGATAATTGCTTGATTAATTGCTCCGTTTTACTTTCGTCCTCAATATTTACGACAAAGGTCATTTTTGAAAAATTCGGTTGTTCCGTATGTCCAACTGTAATGGATTCAATATTAAATTGGCGTTTCATTAGTAAACCTGTTACGCGGTTTAGTACGCCACTTTGATTAATTACGGTTACTGTAATAACACGTTTCATGGTTTTTCCACTCCAATCATTTCATGTAGACCTTTACCAGGTGCGACCATCGGGAATACACTAACTAATTGCTTCACACGACAATCAATAACAACTGGCTCATCAGATAGAATGGCTTCTGCAAAAATCGATTCTGCTTCTGAAATATTGTTAATGCGATATCCTTTCACACCGTATGCATCCGCTAATTTCACAAAGTCTGGCTGGATTGGCATTAGTGATTGTGAATAACGTTCTTCATAGAATGTTTCTTGCCATTGGCGTACCATACCTAAGCAACTATTGTTTAAAATGACCACTTTTACTGGTAAGTTAAATTCTTTTAATAACGTCAACTCTTGGTTCGTCATTTGGAAGCCTGCATCCCCTACAAATGCGATGACCTTCTTATCTGGTCGTGCGAATTGTGCGCCTATCGCGGCTGGGAACCCGAAGCCCATTGTTCCTAGACCGCCAGATGTTACCCAACCATGATCGTTATTCAAATGGTAGTATTGCGCTGCCCACATTTGATGCTGTCCTACATCTGTTGTTACGATAGCATCACCATTTGTTAATTTATGAACAATTTCAACGGCTTGTTGCGGTAATACTTCTTCAGTGTCCGCTTCATACCACAAAGGATACTTATCACGGCTTTCATTTAAGTACGTTACCCATTCAGAAATATCGGGAGTTTGGAAATCCTTTTTCAGAAATGCATACAATGCTTCTTTCGCGTCCGCTACGATTGGAATATCAGTCGGGACATTTTTTCCAATTTCAGCTGGATCAATATCGATATGAACGATTTTTGCATTTGGAGCAAATGATTTTAA
Source organism: Lysinibacillus sp. 2017 (assembly GCF_003073375.1). Taxonomy (NCBI): domain Bacteria; kingdom Bacillati; phylum Bacillota; class Bacilli; order Caryophanales; family Bacillaceae; genus Lysinibacillus; species Lysinibacillus sp. 2017. The sequence continues at coordinate 1,760,967 of NZ_CP029002.1, read as the reverse complement.
ATTGCCTGTTAAGCGGTCATCAAAGCGTGCACCGATATTAATTAGTAAGTCACACTGCGTAATGGCATTATTTGCAGTCGCATAGCCATGCATCCCTGCCATTCCGAAGAACTGCTCATGCTGTCCATGAATACTTCCTAGTCCAAGTAATGTATTCACAACTGGCAATTTATATTTTTCAATAAATTCAGTTAATTGTTCGCGTGCATCGGCAAATAAAACACCAGCTCCAGCAAGTACGAGTGGTTTTGTCGCTACCGACAATGCTTGAATTGCCTTCTGAATCTGTAAGTAGTTTGGTTTTGTCGTCGGCTGATACCCAGGTAAATAAATATTATCTGGTGTTTTAATTTCATCACCGAAAACTGATTGCGATACGTTTTTCGGGAAGTCAATAACAACTGGTCCTTTACGTCCAGTATTGGCGATATGAAATGCTTCTTTTATGATGCGCGGAATATCTGCCACATCTTGGACCTGGTAGTTGTGCTTTGTAATTGGTGTTGTAATTCCCATAATATCAGCTTCTTGGAACGCGTCTGTTCCAATTACCGATGTTGCAACCTGCCCCGTGAAGATAACTAATGGAATCGAATCAATCATGGCATCCGCAATCCCTGTAACAAGGTTCGTAGCGCCTGGACCTGACGTTGCAATAACGACACCTGGTTTATTCATAACACGTGCATAACCCTCTGCAGCATGAATCGCGCCCTGTTCGTGTCGTGTTAAAATATGGCGAATGGGGTTACGGTATAGTGCATCATAAATTTGTAAAACCGCACCACCTGGATAACCGAAAATAATATCAACACCTTGATCATGTAGTGATTGAACTAAAATATCTGCACCATCTCTTGGTTTTTGAACGGGTTGTTCTTCTACTTGGATTTCAATCTCTTGATTGGTTGAAGCATTTGCACTCATTTTGAATTCTCCTTCCTTATTTGAAAATATATGTGTAACATCATCGATATTTTGACCAAAAGAAAAAGCCTTTTCTCCGCACGCAAAAGGAAGCCGATTGCGTAGGGATGAAAAAGACTTTTCATGGTACCACCCTTGTTTATAGCTAAGTAGTTTCGGAACTTTTAAAAGTATCCACAACTATTTGCCACCTCGTGAATCATTCCTGAGTACAAGATTTACAAATTAGCTAATGCTAAATAAGTGCAACTAAATCCTGTGAATGATTCATTAATAACGAGCATTTCGAATATGCCCGGAGCTATCTAATGGCTTACGCGTTTAATAGCTCACTCCGAGGGGATGTCGGATATAGTTGTATCGCCGGCTTCCACCATTACCGGCTCTCTGGTAAATACAAAACTCTATATCCTTTAACCTCATCAACGATTTTTGATATTAAATTTTCATGACGCCGCCTTGAGAAGCATTTGTTACTAATGCTGAGTAACGAGCTAACCAACCGCGCTTAATTTTTGGTTCAAATGGTTGTAAATTTTGACGACGTTTTGTAAGTACCTCTTCAGATACTTGTAAATTAATCGTTCGGCTTGGTAAATCGATTTCGATCGTATCCCCGTTTTCAACGAGTGCGATTGGACCGCCCTCTGCTGCTTCTGGTGAAATGTGACCGATAGAAATACCGCGAGATGCACCACTGAAACGTCCGTCGGTAATAAGTGCTACCTTTGTTCCTAATCCACGACCTTGTATCGCTGATGTTGGAGCTAGCATTTCTGGCATCCCTGGACCACCTTTTGGCCCTTCATAGCGAATGACAACAACGTGTCCTTCACGAACAATGCCTTCGTCTATCGCTTGTTGTGCTTCTTCTTGAGATTCAAAGACGATTGCTTCTCCGACAAATTTTTTAATCGAAGGATCGACTGCACCAACTTTAATGACCGAGCCTTCAGGAGCAATATTTCCAAATAATACGGATAATCCACCAACTGGGCTGTATGGGTTATCTTTCGTACGAATTACTTTATCATTTGTAATTTCATAATCTTTCACAAGCTCACGCATCGACAAACCTGTAATCGTTGGGCGATCTGGATGAATCGCACCAGGAATTTTTGTTAATTCATTTATAATGGCTTGCACGCCGCCTGCTTTTGCGATGTCATCCATCGAAATATCCGATGCTGGCATAATCTTCGCTAAATACGGTACACGCTCAGCTACTTTATTAATCTCTTCAATGTTATAGTCAATTTCTGCTTCATTGGCGATGGCTAATGTATGAAGTACGGTATTAGTCGAACCACCCATTGCCATATCAAGTGCAAATGCATCGTCTATCGCTTCTTTCGTCACGATATCGCGTGGCTTCACATCTTCTTTAATCATTCGTACAAGATGCTTAGCTGCTTCGTAAATAAGTTCTTTTCGTTTGTCACTAGTTGCAACGATTGTTCCGTTACCAGGTAATGCTAAACCTAGCATTTCCATTAAACAGTTCATTGAGTTGGCTGTGAACATCCCTGAACATGAACCACATGTCGGACATGCATTATTTTCAATATCAAGTAGCTCTTCAGCTGTCATGTTGCCGGCCTTATGTGCGCCGACTCCTTCAAATACACTCGTCAGGGATAATTGCTTCCCAGTTGACGAAATACCTGCCTCCATTGGACCACCTGATACGAAAACAGATGGAACATTCGTACGCACTGCTGCCATCAACATTCCTGGTGTAATTTTGTCACAATTTGGAATGTAGAACACCCCGTCAAACCAGTGTGCGTTTATTACTGTTTCTGCTGAGTCAGCAATGATTTCACGTGATGGTAGTGAATAACGCATCCCGATATGTCCCATTGCAATTCCATCATCCACACCGATCGTATTGAATTCGAATGGAATCCCGCCAGCTTCTATGATTGCTTCCTTAACAACATCTGCGAATTCACGTAGGTGAACATGTCCTGGAATAATATCAATATAAGAGTTACAAACACCGATGAATGGCTTCTCTAAGTCTCTAGCCTTTACTTTCCCAGTAGCGTATAAAAGACTACGGTGTGGAGCTCGGTCAACTCCAAGTTTAATCATGTCACTTCTCATTTCTAACGCCCCTCAACGTAATGCATGTATTCTCGGATGTAACTGTTATCTCTATTATTTTGAATATTCGAACTTTCAAAATTGCAAGTTACGAATGATTTACTTCGCTTTTATCTTACATCACTGTGAAGTTTTGCGAAGTGGTGTACTAAATTGTTGTTATCATAGTACGAATTCAGCGTATGCGTCAACACTATTTTTTGAATTTTTTATACAATTCAAAAATTTCAGAACAATTGAAATCGCTTTCATCGTGATTGCTGCATCGTTTTAGCTCTTTCGTTACTATTTTTTAAAAATTTTAATTTTCTAAAAACTCAAGAGTATTATCATCAAAAAATACGTACGAGGAATTTTCTCATACGCATTATCTAACATTCACTTGTCAAAAATATTTTTGAAATATGTTGTTAAAAACACATTATACGGATCTAGCTGTTTTCTTTGTTCATTGAATTTCGCAGCATTCGGATAAAACTGTTCGATATTTTGATCATCATAATTATTCATTTTCCCCCAGTGCGGACGCCCATCATATTTCACCATCATGTTACGTATCCAATTAAAATAGGGTGACTCATTCATTCCTTTATACATATGAAATGCCAAAAACGTACTTTCCAGACCTTGTGTGGGACTTAAATAGCCCATTTCCCCTGCTGTCGTACGAACTTCAATCGGGAAATGCACATCAAATTCTTTTCTTAAAAACATCGCATGCACTTCCTCCATACAAGCTTCAAACTGATCAATTGAAATAGCGTATTCCGTTTCAACAAACTTTACATTTCGTGGAGATGGATAAATTTCATAACTAATTCCTGTACGTGCTTCCCCTCCAACTAAATTTGATGCGATTCGACTAACCGCCAAACTAAGGGATGGTTTACGCTTACAAAGTTCTGACGCCACATAAAACAAGCCATTCTCAAGTGCCTGATTTTTAGCTTGATCGATTATTTTTTGAATTTTAGGTTGTTGCTGTGGCGCGACTTGTTTCATTTTTTTCACTTGAATTTGATTACTACCTGGGAAGTAAAACCATTCGACGTTTCGATTTTCGCGAATCGTTTGTTGGAAATTTTGAATTTCCGAATGAAAGTCATGTCGTTCCGATGTATACGCTAAGCTGTATAAAGGAATAACTTGAATCGTCACCTTAACTAAAATACCTAGCATACCCACCGAAACATGCAATGCTTCCGTTAAGGCATCCTCACCACGGTCATGTTCTAAGTAGTCTCCTTCACCCGTGACAATCCCCCAACGTGTTACCATGGAAGCAAACGAACCAAGCGTGATGCCTGTACCATGTGTTCCTGTAGAAATCGCCCCTGCTAAAGTTTGCTGTTGAATATCCCCCATATTAATAAGGGCTAAGCCATACTCCGCTAGAATCGGCCCTACTTCATACAAATACGTTCCTGCATAAAATGTAGCAGTATGCGCTTCTTTATCAATAGAGATGAGTCCGCGCAAATGATGAAGTGTCAATGCTGTTTGTTCTGGCATTGCTACCGGGCTAAATGAATGTGCAGCTCCCGTTACGCGGATTGTACGATTTAATAGCGCCTGTTCCTTCACTATTTGGCATACTTCTTCTACAGTATGAGGTGCAAAAAATCGACTTGGGTACGCCAAATAGCTTTCTGACCAGTTCGTCCATTTTTGTCCTTCTTCCCAATTTTTCATAGAAAACATTGCCCATCCCCCCGATAAGTTCGAATTGGTCCGATATATTGACCGTCCTTTATTGCATGTAAAACTAAAAATCGCTCACATAGCTCCCCAGCTTTTGCATGCCTCATATAGATTGTATCGCCAATTTCCACTTGACCACTTTTTACTTCAATCGGCGTTTGTACTTCCCCTGCTCCTTCTAATGGTAAAAACGCAAATCGATTTTTTTCTAAGAATGTTGGTAAACGATCAAGTCCTACCGCCCCTGATGCAATGTAGCCTCCACCATGACAAACGGCAATAGTAGGTGCAAATTTTCGAGTGACTCTTAATGCAAACCCAGCAGCAGGTTGTAGTTGCAAGCTATCATAACCATCAAATAAAGCTGGTGCATAAAAAGCAGAGCCCACTGTGATTTCCGTGACGTCTCGTTGCAACGAGGAAAGCTCCATACTGCCAGACCCACCTGCATTTACAAACTTCAAATCATGCAGACTTTTCACATGTGCGACTGCAAATTGACGAAACGATGTAATTTTTTTTAAAGATTGCTTTTTCAAAGTACGAATTAAAGCTCCCTTTGCCCCAAGTAACTGCTTTGAAACATCAGCCACCCCTGCAATTTGCGCATCATAACCCATCACGCCTTCAATAACAAGATGTGAACAAGCTTCTAATTTGGTTAATAAAGTAGATAACTTTTCAAATGTTGAAATTGGTGAACGCTTCGTTCCAAAATACAGGAAACGATAATCCGTCGAAACATTCAGATCGATACAAATAGTTAACTTCACTTGTTCTTGCTTTGCTATATCATTTAATAGCTCTGCCTGCTCTATAGAATCAATCATAAACGTGACAGATTTCCCTTTTTTTACCCACTCAGCAAGTTTTGCAATGGATAGTTCTTCATAAACGGGGTAGCCTATTAATAGTTGATCGAGTCCTTGTTCTAGTAAATAGTTCGACTCACTTGCAGTAAACGTCATATAGCCTGCGAAATGATGCAGCTCCTTTGCTATGTATTGCAACATAGATACGGACCTCACTGATTTTGTGGCAATGCGAACTCTTTTGTTTCCACATGCTTGATTGACAAAATCGATATTTTTCTTTAACGCATTAAAGTCAACCCAAGCAAACGGTCGTTCAATCGATGAAAATACTTCATTGTAAATATCCATTTGAATCACCTCTTATAAAAACTTAGTAATGGCTTCTCTATATTTCAGCTCTTTTCCTTCTTTCCAATCAAAATAAAAACCTAGCAAACGAATTTGCTAGGCGTAATTTTTCTAATTTCTATTAATTTATTAATAACATTTCAAGGGCAAAATTCAACATGATTAACGTGTGAAGTCCAACAATAAGAAGTCCTTGGCGATTTAACTTTCTCATTAAAGCCATATCCATATGAATCACCTCTTCGCTTTATTTAAACACACTATACAATATGCAATAGCAAAAGGTAAAATAATTCGAATATTTTGTGAACAAATTTACACAGCAATTTCCACTTTGTCATGGCATACTATTGTTTAATAAGATTAGGGGGTTTTGAATATGTCAAAAAAAGCATTAATCGTCATTGATTATACGTATGATTTTGTCGCTACAGATGGAAAATTAACTTGTGGTGAACCAGGTCAAGCAATCGAAGGAAAAATTGCTTCACTAATTGAGGAATACGTGCAAGCAAACGAAGTCGTTGTTTTTGCGAATGATTTACATTACGAAAATGATGACTATCACCCAGAATCAAAATTATTTCCTCCACATAATATAGTAGGAACAGCTGGTCGTGAATTATTTGGTTCAGTGAAGGCTTTGTATGAAAAATATCAATCACAAATCATATCATTCGATAAAACGCGCTATAGTGCGTTTGCTGGGACAAATTTGGATATTTTGCTGCGTGAACGAAAAGTTGAAGAAGTTGTACTTGTAGGAGTTTGTACCGATATTTGTGTACTGCATACTGCTGTGGAAGCATACAATTTGGGCTATAAAATCTCTGTACCTGCTAATGGTGTCGCGAGTTTCAATGAAGTAGGTCACAAATGGGCTCTTAGTCATTTTGAATCATCCTTAGGTGCGAAAATCTTATAATCCATCAATTCACGATTTTTTTTAAAAATATGTTTAACTTTTTGCTAGATAGGAAATAATTAACTAGATGCAATTATCTTACTAAATTTTTACAAAGGAGAGAAGAGATTATGATAAGTTTTATCTGGTTTTTAATCATCGGGGGAATTTTAGGATGGTTAGCAGGCGTTGTTTTAGGTAAGGATATTCCAGGAGGAGTTATTGGTAATATTATTGCTGGTATCATTGGTTCTTGGATTGGTAGTATGATTTTAGGTGATTGGGGTTGGAAAGTTTCTGACTTCTACGTATTCCCAGCTTTAATCGGTGCCATCGTTTTAATTTTTGTAGTAAGCTTCATTTTAAAATCAATGCGTAAAGCTACTTAATAAATAAAAGTGTGACATTTTACTGTAACGAGTTCAGTTGATGGGGAGAAAAACACTAATAACAATGTAAATATCAAACTAATTAGCATATATTCCAACAGCAAATTGGCATTATGAATGGGAAAGTAAAAACGCTCAGAAAAAATCTGAGCGTTTTTTAACGGAGTATGAAAAACTATATTATTTAATCGGAACAACCTGATTAAAATATTCCATGATATTTGTTAGTATCGATTCCCATAATTCGTCGTTTTCGGTTAGAAAATGCCCACCATTTTCGATGTAATGTGATTCGGTATTTAATAACTTTTTCGCCATAACCTTTACTTCATTAATAGGAGATAAAGTATCATCTTCACCATGCCATATTTTTATGGGAGTTTTAATCTCCTCTAATTTAAAGCCCCAATCTTTTGTTAGTAATTTAGATTCGTATATAACTTCATCTACTCCTTGTCGATATGCCTCTTTAGAATGAATAACTCCATTTTCTAACACTTCTTCATCTAATAGCATTTTATTGTCCCATTCTGACAAATGACTGCCGCCTTTTTTTAATGTTGCTTTATATTTTTCTGGGTTTTTATCAATCATTTTCTTTTGAGAATTGTTAGCTAATCTTAGTAACCACGGAAAGTAATTAGTAAGGAAAAATGCTAAGCGATTTTCTTTTGACATAGCTTTAGAAGGTTTACCATCTACGAAAGGCGTGGCTGTTGAAACAAGGATACATAGTTTTACCTTATCTGGTAAACAGTGCGAAACAGCCGTCGCATAAGCGCCTCCCCCTGAAACACCTAAAACGGAGAATTCATCCAATTGTAAATAATCAGCAAGCTCTTCGATATCTGATGAGTATTCGATAATTTCACGATTAACTTTTTTATCTGATAAACCATAACCAGGTCGGTCAGTAGCTATTAAGTAGAACCCCAATCTGTGTGCTATTTTATCATCTTCTAAAAACCAAATTCTCGAACCTGGAGTGCCGTGAAATAAAAAAAGTGGCAGACCTTTTTTGTCACCATAGACCGAAAAACCTAATTTTCTACCGTCAGATAAAGTCATTATGTTTTCTTGCAATAAATCATCTCCCTTCGATTACATATTCATTTTAGCATAAATTTTCCATTTTCCTTTTAGAAGAAAGAATTCAATTTGATATTATGCGAACAATTAACACCCGTTTTGACATAGAGTTTAACAACACCTCATAAATTTATGTGGTCTCTTCAAAGTGTACGCTAATTGATGTGCTAATTTGGGTGCTAAATTACCTTAAGTGCCGATATAACAACAAAAAGAGGGACACCAATTCATGTGTGAATTGTGTCCCCAATTAGTTTGTTATTTAATGTTTTCTCCCCATCAACCGAACCAGTTAATTTTACTGTCACACTTTTTTATTTGGCCTCTTCTAATGCAAGTTGCTTAAGCTGATCGCCGTAGTCGGTATATAAATTATAATAATGCAGAATATCTTGAACATATTTCTTACTATGATTATATTGGAAGACGGCTTTTTGAATTTGGCCTTCTTTTACACCAGCCCTAGACAAAAAATTAGCCGCACTATATACTGCATCCTCGATGTCATAAGGATCCGCTACACCGTCTCCATTCGCATCGACACCATAGCCACCATATTTTTGGATAACTGCTGGATTTGTTTTTTCTTTTTCGGTGATTTCTCCTTGTCCTAGCCCTTTACAAGATGGGTGTTTCCAACCGACAAATGTGCACGGCATAAATTGCATATGCCCTTCTGCACCAACGGGAGACTCTAATTTTTTTAATGATGAAAAGCGCGTTTCTACTCGGTGATGTGCAGCCAGTAATGTCCAAGGTACACCATACTTTTGCTCTGCTGATACATATACAGGTATGTATTCAATCGGAATTTCTAAATCAAATTGTTCTTGAATCTGCTGATATACCGACTTTTCAGTAAATTCATCAAAAAACGGCAAACCTTTAATTTGCTGCCAACTAAAAAAGGCAAAAATATAAATCATTAATGCGATAGGTATTAACAATAAAATTAAAAAGATTTTTGCATTTGGTGATAAAAGCGGTTTTTTCTTCTTTGTTGCCATAGTCGCCACCATCTTCGTTTCATATTTACTAGTTTGAAAAATTGTAAAATTTACTATGTATTACTATATTATTATAAATGGTATTTCTACTATTTCCATAGTTGAATTTTATAATAACTATCGGTACAATAGGAATTCGCAGGAAATATTGTCAGAAGGAGCTGTTTTTATGTGGAAAGACTTTAAAGAATTCGCCATGAAAGGCAATGTCATGGACCTAGCTGTTGCCGTTGTAATCGGTGCTGCTTTCGGTAAAATCGTAGATTCATTAGTTAAAAATATTATTATGCCATTAGTAGGAATGTTAACTGGCGGTATTGACCTTACAAATGAATGGAAATTTGGTTCAGGTGATGCGCAAATTGCACTTGGTGTATTCGTACAATCAATTATTGACTTCTTAATTATTGCATTTGCTATCTTCGTAGTTTTACGAGTAATTACGAAATTCAACCGAAAAAAAGATGCAGAAGTTGTGGAAGATCCAACACCAGAGCTTGATACGAAAGAAGAATTATTAAAAGAAATCCGTGACTTACTGAAAAAGGAAAACGAACAAGCCTAATTTTTAAAAATAGAATCCTAGAATACCAGACTAATGGCTATTCTAGGATTTTTTTAGTTGACCACAGCTAAAATGTCTTCAAAGCTATTAACGACAACATCTGCTTTTTCAAGTTCATTTTCCTGCGCAAAATCAAATCGTACGCCAATTGACTGGAACTCATTGTCTTTTGCTGCAACAAAGTCAGATAGTCTATCTCCTACGATATAACCATTCTCCAACTGATTTTCCTCAATGACACGCTGAACAAGTTCAGACTTATTACCCGATTCTATTCCATCAATGCTATAAAATTTAATCACCCATTGTTGCATCTCATATGTTTCAAAGATTGCTTGTAAATACGGGGACTGACCATTACTTGCGATATAGATCGGATAATTAGCCGCTAATTTTGCGAGCGTCTCCTCTACTCCCTCATACAAAGCTCCCTTTTTAGCACGAATCAGTTGAATCAGCTGTTCATGGAACCATATATTACTTTGCTGGCGAACTTCTTCAGCGTGCTCTGGACAAAGTGTTTGCCAAACAACTTGCAGTGGAACGCCCATGATTTGTCGATATGTATCAATTGGTGTTGCACCATTCCACAATTTTTGTGCGCGTAATTTTTTAAAAGCGCCTTCTAATGCTTCCTCTAAAATTAAATTTGTTTGAAAAAGTGTACCGTCCATATCAAAAATAATCGCTTTTTTCATATTTCACCCTCCATTTTTTCTTGAAATCACATAGATTCACAATTTCTATCCTTCTAATCGTTTGTAAAATTACATAAATCCTCTATTGTAGCAATTAGTTTAACATGATAAATTGATTTAATAATCCATTCATTCTAAATGTTCTATAAATTCAAAAAGGAAGTGTTTTCATGTCACAACGCTCGATTGAAACGAAACTCGTACAACTTGGGAATTTAAGCGATCCTAAAACAGGTGCGGTCAACCCACCGATTTATATGTCTACCGCTTATAAGCATGCAGGTATTGGGGAATCTACTGGTTATGATTATACACGAACTAAAAACCCGACACGCGAAATTTTAGAAAACGGCATTGCTGACTTAGAAGGTGGCGACGCAGGTTTTGCCTGTAGTTCGGGTATGGCCGCCGTTCAACTTGTATTAATGATTTTCAAGCCAGGTGATGAGTTAATCGTACCAGATGATCTGTACGGCGGTACATACCGTCTATTCAAAACATTTGCGGATACATACAACATTAAGCCTGTTTACAATAAGTTTATCAATATTGAAGAAGTTGAAGGCTTAATTAATGAGCATACAAAAGCGTTATTCATCGAAACACCTACAAACCCATTAATGCAGGAAATCGATTTAGTCGCTTATGCGGCGTTAGCGAAAAAACATAACTTACTATTAATCGTCGACAATACGTTCTACACACCATACTTCCAACGCCCAATTGAGCTTGGTGCAGATATCGTCATTCACAGTGCTACAAAATATATCGGCGGTCATAATGACGTCCTTGCTGGCTTAGTTGTTGCAAAAGGAGCTTCGCTTTGTGAACAAATTGGCTACTTACATAATGGCATTGGCATGGTGCTGTCCCCGATGGATTCTTGGTTACTTATTCGCGGGTTAAAAACACTTCATTTACGTTTAAAACAACATGATGTAAACGGTAAGAAAGTGGCTACCTATTTAGCTAATGAACCCCTTGTATCAGACGTTTTATATACAGGAAAAGGTGGGATGTTGTCATTCCGAGTAAAAGATGCCGCGATGGTGAATCCATTTTTAAAAGCGATGAAGCTGATTACGTTTGCGGAAAGCTTAGGTGGCATTGAAAGCTTTATTACCTATCCTGCGACACAAACGCATGCCGATATGCCCTATGAGGAACGTGTGGCGCGCGGTGTTTGTGACCGTTTACTACGCTTCTCTATTGGTGTGGAAGAAGCCGATGATATTATTGCGGATTTACAGCAAGTATTTGAAACATTGAGAGGTGAATTCGCATGACAGGTCGTATAGAAACTGCTCTTATACACGGGGCGATTCGTGAAGGCTACTCGGATAAAAAAGGTGCTGTCAATGTACCGATGTATTTATCTTCTACGTTCCATCAAGAATCAATCGATGAATTTGGTGAGTACGATTATGCGCGTTCAGGCAACCCGACGCGTGCCGCACTTGAAAAAGCGATTGCTGAGCTTGAAGGTGGAAACCGCGGCTTTGCATTTGCAACAGGAATGGCAGCGGTATCTGCTTGCTTCATGATTTTATCTGCAGGCGATCATTTAGTCATTACGGAAGATGTGTACGGCGGTACCTATCGTTTCGTGACGAAAGTATTGCCGCGCTACGGTATTACACATACATTTGTTGATTTTACGGATATAGAAGCTGTAAAAGCTGCTGTTCGTCCAGAAACCAAACTCATTTACATCGAAACACCGTCAAATCCTACACTAGGGATTACCGATATTCGTGCGGTTGTGGATATTGCAAAAACGAGCGGTGCAATGACGTTTTTAGATAATACGTTCATGACCCCTCTTCACCAGCGTCCACTTGAATTAGGGGTCGATGTCGTAATTCATTCGGCGACGAAATTTTTATCAGGGCACTCGGATATCTTGGCTGGACTCGTAGTAACGAAGGATGAGGAGCTAGCAAACCGCATTTACTTTATCCAAAACTCATTTGGCTCGGTACTTGGTGTGCAAGATAGCTTTACACTCATTCAAAATATGAAAACAACTGCAGTACGATTTAACGAGGAATCCCGTGTTGCCATGCGTATTGCGAAGTTTTTAGATACGCATCCTCTCGTGGAGAAAGTATTTTATCCAGGCCTTGAATCACATCCTGGCTACGACATTCACGCCAGCCAATCGACATCAGCTGGTGCAGTACTATCGTTTAGCTTACCTAGTTATACGGTAGCAAAAGCATTCGTGGAAGCAATGAAAATCCCTGTATTCGCAGTTAGCCTTGGTGGTGTTGAATCGATTTTATCGTATCCTGCCAAAATGAGTCACGCGGCGATGGAGCCTGAAGAACGTGCAAAACGTGGGATTACAGATGGGTTACTTCGCTTTTCAGTTGGCTTAGAAAATGAAGATGATTTAATAGAAGATTTCACACAAGCATTAGCCATTGCAAGTAATAAAAAGTAATAAAAAGTAATAAAAAATAATTAAACGTAACCAATGAAGTCCTTAATTTGGATTTTGTTGGTTTTTTTGTTTACATTGCACCTAAAAAAGAAATAGATAAGGAAGTGAATGGATTTCGGGGGATTTTAATGCGTGTGTTTTTACAACGATTACATAAGTACAAACACTATCAGCTAGTTTTTTTTATCATTGCTTTATTTTTTAGTGCTGCGATTGTGCTACAAGGCTTTAGCATTGTCAAAATTGTCGATACGGTGTTTATTCAAAAGTCGGCTTTTCCAGAAACCTTCCCCTACTTCGTGCTATTAGGATTTGCGATGCTCCTTCGCCTCCTTGCCCAATACTTTTTCAATCATTTCGGTAATCATTTTGCTGCTTATGCGAAAAACACCATTCGTGACATGTTGTTAACAAAGTGGCGTTTGGACTCATTTGAAATGATGAAACGCGACCAGACTGGGCATAAAATTTCACTATATGTCGACACCGTGGACGAACTTGACGGCTATTTTCGTGAATACATCCCGCAAAAAATGAAATCACAAGTAGCTCCAATTATTTTGCTCATTTGCATTTTATTTGCTAATCCGAAAAGTGCGCTTATTTTACTAATTACAGCACCATTTATTCCTCTTAGCTATATTATTATCGGCCTGCAAACAAAGCAAAAATCCGAGCAACAGCTTGAAGCAATGAATCGATTTTCAGGGAAGTTTTTAGACTTACTACACGGATTGCAAACGCTAAAGTTGTTTTCACAAACTGAAAAACAACGCGGTGTTTTGCAAGTTTATAATTATCAGTTTCTCAACACGACCATGACCGTATTAAAAGTGGCATTCGCCTCCACATTATTTATCGAACTCATCACAACACTGGGTGTGGGACTTATTGCGCTTGAAATTGGCTTTCAAATGATTATTTTTCAAACGCTCTCTTTTGCATCCGCTTTTTTTGTATTAACGCTCACACCTGAGTTTTATAATTCTTTAAAGGATCTCGGTGCAGCTTTTCACACAGGAAAAGGCAGTATGGCGGCGATGAAGCTCATTGAACAAGAGCTTGAAGAAAAATCAGTACCTGTAATTTGGGGACCCCAAATACTTTCAGATGCAAGTGCACCTAGCCTAGCATTACTCGATGCAACCTATCGTTATGAGAATGGCACAACAATTGGTCCACTATCGATTGAAATTCCTGCCAATAAAACAGTTGCATTCATTGGTCCTACTGGTCACGGCAAAACAACGGCGCTTCATATGCTTGCTAGTACCGTTGCCTTAGATCAAGGATCTATCTCTATTAATGAGCTTGAGCGCAAATTGATAAATGAACAGAGCTGGTATGACACCATGTGTTTTATTAGTCAGCATTCTTTCGTGTTTGCTGGCACCGTGCGGGAAAATTTAGTGATGGGAAAAAGTTTTAATGATGAAGAAATTGTCTCCTCGTTGTATCAAGCACAATTGACGGATTGGCTAGGTAGCTTGCCAAATGGACTTGATACGAAAATTGGTGAAGGTGGCATTGGTTTATCCGGCGGCGAAAAACAGCGAATTGCGATAGCACGTGCCCTTGTTCAAAAGCCATCGCTTGTCTTTTTTGATGAACCTACCGCTGGACTTGATGTGTTGACTGAGCAAATGATTACGAAAGCGATGAAACGGTTGGCAATGGCTGCAACGATTATTGTTGTGACCCATCGTTTTGAAACATTAAAAAATGCAGATTTCATTTATTGTTTCAAAAACGGGAAAATTCGTGCGAGTGGCACACATGAAACAATGCAAGAAGATTCGTTTTATCAGGCGATGAAAAATGGAGGTGCTCTTAATGCGTGAACTTTTTCTACTCATTATTCGCGAGAAAAAAGACATTCTCCTCGCGCTAATTGTCGGCACCCTTAGTGGTATCACCTCGGTGGCACTCTTTGCTCAAAGCGGATTGCTCATTTCGCAGGCCGCGTTAATGCCGCCGTTTTATATTATTTTAATATTAACGGCATTTTTAAAAGTATTTGGTGTTGCCAAATCAACGAGTAAATATGCAGAACGGCTCCTAACCCACCGTACTACGTTTCGCATTTTATCAGACATTCGCTTGCGATTTTTTGACCGTTTAACCCCTATAGCGAGTGAGCTTTTTAACCGCTATCAAAGTGGCGACTTGCTTGCACGTATTACGAATGACGTGGCGACATTGCAAAATTTCTTTTTGCGCGTTGTCTATCCCCCGCTTGTTGCACTGTTAGTCTTTCTTTGTACGGTAATTTTTACAATGTTTTTTTCTCCTTGGATTGCGCTCGTATTGTTCTTTGGTTTTTTACTTGTAGCTGTCATAATCCCTGCGCTTTTTATATTAAAAAAGCAACAACCACAAATGGTGAAACATCAGCTAATGAATGAAACGGCGGAATTTTTGTACGGCTTCAAAGAATTAAAACATTACAATCAGCTCGGCGCGAAAACAAATGCTCTCTTAGCTCTGAGTGAAACGTATACAGAGGAAGTGAGAAAGGAACAGCAAACACTTGTACAAATGCAGCTCCTCAATCAGGTGGCTGCCCTTTTTACGATCTTTATTGTGATTTTTTTAGGTGCTTACTTTGTGGCGAATCACTCACTGGACGGCTTGTATTTGGCAATGCTTATTTTAATAGCACTAACGGTATTTGAAACAGCGATTCCACTCGCAACGGTTCCTTATCATTACAATCAGTCGGAGGAAGCTATGGAACGGCTTCAATTGGTGGGGCGTGATAAGGAGGTTGGTTCGGTCGTTTTCGAGCAGAGTAAGTCTTTTGAAATACGTGCGGAAAATGTTACATTTCAGTATCGTGAAGATATGAAGCACGCGTTGAAGGACATTTGTTTTACAATTCAACCTGGTGAAAAAATCGCGATTGTTGGCCCAAGTGGCTCTGGAAAATCAACACTCTTTCAGTTATTGATTAAAAGCTTTTCCGCAACAGATGGTGAGCTTTTCGGACATAATTTACCGTACAATGAAATCGATGCAGATTCTCTTTGGCAGCTGATGGCCATTCAATTGCAGCACAATCACTTCTTTTCAGGGACAGTTCGTGAAAATCTACTTATTGCAGATGAAAATGCTGTTGATGGCGTGCTAGAAAATGCATTACAACGAGCTCATTTATCACTGTCATTAGATCATGACGTGTTAGAAAAAGGTGAAAATCTATCAGGTGGTGAAAAGCAACGACTCGCCTTTGCCCGCGTCCTCCTTAAAAATAGTTCCATTTGGCTCTTAGATGAACCTTTCACTAGCTTAGATGCGGAAACCGAACAAGCATTATTTCAGGAAATGCTTAGTGCTACTACGGGGAAAACATTGTTATTTATTACACATAAACTGACGGGGCTTGAAAAAATGGATCGGATTTTTGTGATGCAAGATGGGCTGTTAATTGAAAGTGGACATTATGATGAATTGATGGACATGAAAGGATTGTTTTTTGAGATGCGTGGGCGTGCTGGATGAATATTAAATTTAAAAGAAGCACTGCTCAAATTATAACGGGTTCGGTTGATGGGGAGAAAAACTAAAAATGCAATGTAAATAACAACCCCATTAGCATACAATTTAACATTGATTTGAACTTATAAATGGAAATTGCAAACGCTCAGATATGTATATCTGAGCGTTTTTCGTATAATTTACAGTGCTTGATTAAGCGCCCTTGTTAGTTGAAAAACTACTATCAATCAATCTTTTTCGTTGGTTTAATTGTAGAATAAATTAACTCTCCATTTTCAGAAAATCCCCTAATATTTGCAGGCATTACTAACTCCCCATCGACTTTAGCAAAGAAAAAATGAGCTTTTCCTGAACTAATTATCAACGCATCTTCAAAGAAATTTCGCTGTATTTCGACTTCTATTTTCTTAATAGTAGGATTGATAATTTGACCAAAGTAGTGTGATGTATTTCCCCTTGAACCTGCACTCCAATTAAATTCCTCGTCTTGCACTGGTGGATAATAAGTACCAGCTAATGTAGCTTCGCTTCCAGTATCATCTCCCAATAACCCAACCAGTTTTGCTCTAACCTAGCAATCATAATTGAATGAGTATTTCTAAAAATGGTTAACCACTCCCCGTCTATTTTTCTCACTAAATAGACTTCCTCTGTTGTTGGAGACCAGTTGTTTGTGATTTTAAATACATCATCTTTAGTGGGCAGTTGTTTGTGATTAAATATTAGAAATACAGTTAAAATTATCGTTATTATTGCTACCCCAATAAATATCTTTCTCATTACTTACCCCCTCTGTTGTTAAAGTAACATTTTAACATAAATTACCTATTAACCTTTTAAAAATAAGTTTGTCAATTCGCATCAGTTTTAACACTAAATTAGCAAGACCACATAAATTTATGCGGTCTTGCTAAACGTGTGTCAAAGGATATGTTACTGTTTTCTTTCCAATATCCGAACCCGTTACTAAAGTTAAAGCAGTGCTATAACGAATTACACATTGAAATTTCTGACTCACCGTCAACACGAATTTTATATTCGAGAAGATACTGCCTATAAACATGTACAATTTGATCAACACGGAAGACTGGATTATCGAAGCATGTATTTATCGAAAGAATAGAGCGCAATGGACATTCAAAAAGATGACTCTGGCTGCATACCAAAGTCATCTCAATACCATTTATTCACTTACTAATAAAGGTGAATTTTGCTTCTGATTTTTACGCAAAGATAATGCTAACGAAATGGCAGTAACGCTTAAAACTATCAGTACGATCGTGTCAAGAATCGCACTAGCTCCTCCATCCCCTAGAAATTGAATGAGATTATGAAGGGTATGAAACAGAATCAGCGGATATATGTTTCCTGTTTTAATAAATAGTTGTGCTAGCACAATTCCTATTAATAGTGAATAAATCAATTGAAGTCCCATTTGCCCAATACTCTGACCAGATAACAAGTTAAGCATATGTGTGACAGAAAACAATATACTCGAAGTCAGAATCGCTGGAAGGATACCCAGTGGTAGTAATATTTTTATCATTATTCCTCTATAAATACTTTCCTCCACAAAGCCAACTAAAATCGCAAAGCCCACATAGAAAACAATTGTTTCAAGAGGCTGAGAACTAAATCCTTGAAAACATAAGACGATTAAAATAACAAGTAGGGGGAAATAGAGTATCCAATTTGATCTTGTTATTTCACTTTTGAAACCAAAATAAGCCCACTTTCTCTTCAATGTAAAATAAATAAGTAAAACTAAAGCTGTTGGTAGAAATGATATTAATATTGGAGAATTGTAACTTAATTGTTTAATCGTAGCGATTGCCCCCGCTATAAAAACGACTAGTAAAAAACTGACCTCAATTAAAATAATACTTTTTATAGGGTGTTTTTTAGAATAACTTAACTTATTATCCATTGCATCTTTCCTCCTAATAATATCTTCTCGCCAATCATGTCCAAAACTATAAAAAATTCGCCTATTATATTCTATTCAACTTGTTTTAAGCTCATACCTTTGTTTATTTTTCAACAGCTTAGTTGTGATACAGGATGGACTATTAGATGATGGGAATTTTGCTAATAAAACATTAAAGACCATCCTATTAAAGACGGTCTTTATCATTCACCTATTCGATTACTTCAATCAATTTATCCGTCATGTTTTCTGAAATTGAATACGTCGTATGCGTGTCCCTAACAATCATTAACGTGCTTAGTTGTCCCTTTTCCCCTAACCATAAATGATAGCCCTCTGTATTTCCTTCTGGATCAAGCACCGTGAAATCATATTCTGGATCAATCATGTCAGCTATCCCTACATTTTTCGAAGCAGTTGTAATGGCATCACTGAAAATCCCCAACTTTTCTTGATCAACATATTCAACAAAAAAATCGGAGTTTACTTTCCCGAAACCAGTTGATTTTGAAATTGAAACCTTCGCAATTTGTACAATCACATTTTCGCTATTACTTGATTGGCAACCTATTAAAATTACAGAAGTTAAAGACACTGCCAAAATAAAAAATAGAATTTTTTTCATTCTTATACCACCTTCATACGACTCTTTCATTTAAAGTTTCCATGTTATTAATTCAAAATAAAATTTTTCAGCCTTTTTGAATCCATCGTATATAAACGACCATACCCTTCGTTCTCATTGTTACTTATAATCGTCACGAGTTCTTGTAATAGATTAAATGGTCAGTCCATTCATCATCTTCGTATATAAAACCTTTTCGAATACATTCAAATTCCATCCCAACACTTTCTACTAATTTAATGGAAGGCATATTATCAATATTAATATGCGCCTCAATACGATGAAATTTCAATTGGTCGAATGCTAACGTCAGAGCTGCACTCACCGCTTCTTTGCCGTAACCCTTTCTCCAATGCTGATTGTGAATGGTATATCCGATCCTCCCCCATTGAAAATCATCTCTAGTTAAAGTTGAAAAATCAATCATACCTAGATGCGTACCCTCTTCTTTGCTATACACACCGAATATGTAAGTAGTATCTGTAAGTGCTAATTCTTGATGTTTGTCTACTAGATGACAAAACCACTCTAGTGTACATTCGCTCATATCTAATTTCCCTTGATCATGGCGATTTTGTGATGGATACCGGTTTTCAAATTCCTTTAACCAATTTTCATAGTCAGTTTTCTTTAATGGTCTTATTACTAATCTTTCTGTTTCTGAATTATATTCGAATTTTTCCTCTTTTACTGTCAATTTGACATCTCCTCTACATTTTCTATTTACTAAGGACGTAACCTGCTTTAATAATATATTACGTCATATGACACCAGTCCTCCATCATGAATTATTCGCTTCAACTTCCAAATGGTTACACGTTTATTATTTCAAATTCGAGATAGTTTTGTTGATTTTCCATCAATTGAGTAGTAAAGTGATATTTACGAAAGGACGTGTTGGCTTGCAAAACAATACACTTGGCTCACTTATATGGCTTCGGATGATGCGTTTTACTCATCAAAGTAATTTATTATCAAACGAATTTTTAAGAGATTTTGGCTTAACGACCGCGCAGTTTGATGTACTGTTACAAATATCAATTGCTCCACGGATTACACAATCTGAACTTGCCGAAAAAGTCACGGTGACGCAAGGTGGTATTTCGCGCATGCTCGCTCGTTTGGAACAAGATGGTTTAATCGAACGTAAGCAAGATTGGAAAACGAAATATATATCATTGACGGATAAAGGTGCGACATTACTAGACAATGCATTTGATGCACAGCTTGCCTTTCAATCATCATTTTTCGATGAAACATTATCAAAAGAAGAACAAAAACAATTATATCGACTGCTATCCCGGGTTCAAAAAAATAGCGAACATCGTAGTAAATAGATTTTTCTCTCTAACTTGACTACCAAGCTTAAAATAAGGAGGACTAAAATGTATACAATTCCAGGACATCACCACATTTCAATGATCACAAAGAATGCACAGCAAAATAATACGTTTTACCGTGAAGTATTGGGCTTACGCCGCGTGAAAGTAACTGTTAACCAAGATGATACATCGATGTATCACCTATTTTATGGGGACAAAACAGGTAGCCCAGGGACCGAATTATCATTTTTTGAAATCCCTTTAGTTGGTCGTACACATCGCGGTACAAATGCCATTACGAAAATTGGCTTACTTGTACCAAGCATTGAAAGCCTACACTACTGGCAAGCTCGATTTGATGAATTAGATGTCAATCATGAAGGTATCTCAACGTATGTTGGTCGCCCTGCCCTTCTATTTGAAGATAAAGAAGGCTTACGTATGGCACTAATTGTTGGCAACGGTCAAAAGGTAGACCATTGGGAAACTTATGAAAAATCACCAGTGCCAGAAGAACATCAAATCCAAGGCATGGGTACAGTTGAAATGACCGTGAAAAACTTGTCAAAATTAACAAGCACACTAACTGAAGTTTTCGGATACACAATTGCCGAGCAAGATGAGCGTACTGCACGCTTTCAATCAATCAACGGTGATGTTTTCGGTGAAATTTATGCCATCGAACAAGACGGACCATCCGAAAAACCTGGACGCGGTAGTATTCACCACTTAGCGATTCGAGTAAAAAACGACGAAGAACTAGAATACTGGAATGAGCAAGTGAAAAACCGCGGCTTCCATTCATCAGGAATTATAGATCGCTTTTACTTCAAAAGCATCTACTTCCGTGAATCCAATGGGATCCTATTTGAAATTGCAACAGACGGACCAGGTCTATTACGTGATGGAAATATCGATACACTTGGTGAACAATTAGATTTACCAGACTTTTTAGAAGCACGTAGAGAAGAAATCATTGGAAAGCTAAACCCAATCGAATAAGGAGGAGTCCATGATGGAACAATATCGCATTAATGAAGCAAACGGTATGGAATTTGGATTATACACGTTAGGAGATCATATTCCAAATCCTCTAACAGGACACCGAATTTCAGCACAACAACGTATTCAAGAAATAATCGAGGTAAGTAAACTCGCAGAACAAGCAGGCATTGATGTGTTTGCAGTTGGCGAAAGCCATGAGCAATATTTTACAACCCAAGCACATAGTGTTGTACTTGGTGCTATTGCACAAGCTACAGAAAAAATTAAAATTTCGAGTTCAGCAACGGTTTTAAGTGTAGCAGATCCTGTTCGTGTCTATGAAGATTTCGCAACGATCGATTTAATTTCAAATGGACGTGCTGAAATTGTGGCTGGTCGTGGTTCACGTGTTGGCGCACACGAATTATTTGGTGTCAGCCTACGTGATTACGAAGATATTTTTGAAGAAAAATTAGCATTATTAAAACAATTAAATGATAAAGAAATTATTAATTATGAAGGTAAATTCCGCCCTGCACTTAAAGATGCTCACATTTTACCGCAGCCGCTAAATGGTTCGATACCGATTTGGCGTGCGGTTGGTGGGCCTCCTACAAGCGCGATGAAAGCAGGCTATATGGGCATTCCGATGATGCTTACTACTTTAGGGGGTCCTTCAGAAAACTTCAAGCCTTCTGTCGATGCGTATCGTGAAGCCGCACAACGCAGTGGATTTGACCCTGCGACTTTACCCATTGCGACAACAAGTTTATTTTATGTAGCAGAAACGGAAAGTGAAGCAGTTGAAGGCATGCACCCTCATTTAAGCGGTGGCTTCCAGGCAATCCGGGGACAAGGTTATCCGCGCTGGCAAGTGGAACAAGCACCTGACGTTCGCGATGCCTTAATGGTCGGTAGTACAAATCAAATTATTGAAAAAATGTTGTACCAGTACGAGCTATTCGGCATGCAACGCTTCATGGCCCAAATCGATTTTGGCGGCGTGCCTTTAGATAAAGTGATGAAAAACATTGAGATTATTGGGAACGATATCATTCCTGCCATTAAAAAATATACAGCGAAATAAAATTGACCCGTCTTGAACAGTGCATCGTAGGCGTTTAAGACGGGGTTTGAATTGTATCTAATCCAGATTTAATGCTGCAGTATACCGAACTTAAACCATACATTAAATCTTCATCCTTATGAGCCATCCAATAGTTGAAGAATCCACTTCTTCATATCAACAAGACGATTAGATTTAGGGAATTCCCTCGTTCCCGTAACAATGATTGGAACAACCGAATCTACTTTATGAAGAGACCCATGAGCGCCACCTCCCGCATGATCGTGACTATGTTCTTCAATGAACTCATACGAAGGCTTAGCATCCACGATAATGACACGCCCTTCCTGTGAATGAAGCGCTCCATATAGCCTTGCAAGGGCATCTGGATAATCTTGATACTGAATGCGTACTTCTTTTGTAACTTTTAAGTCTAATATTGAAGCATTCCCAGCAATTCGCCACGATTCTTCATAGTCGTCAACATAGGTAATCGCGATCGCAAGTTGGGCACTCCTTTTTTCCCCTTTCCAAAACGTAAAATCTCCCAATGAATCATTTAAATTAATTAAAGAAGTCTCTTTATCTTCATTTACGAACGATTGGCCGCTATCTCCTAATACAATCCATGTTACTTCCTGAATTGCTTCTTCCCAAGATGAAAAGCTATTGAATATATCTTGTAATGCCTGATCTGCTTTTTCAATGCCCTTTAAATTGTCTGGACCATGTTTGTGTATGGAAGCATCTGCATCTGGCAAATAAGCCAATGTGAATGAAGGTAACTTCTTTTGTTCGATTAAGTATTTCAACTCATTTGCAGTGAATTTGTTATTGACTCCCATACGATTCCATACAAACTTATGACGATTATTCGATGGATTATATTGAGATAGCGCACCAAGTGAAAATATTGTCGGTCCCTTTATTTCATTTTTTTTTGGTAACAGATTAGTCATCGATATAAGCTTTGGGACGTTTAGTTGTTGTTCAAAACTTCCACGGTATAAAAGACCATTGATCGAAGCAGATACAAGGTCTCGATTTGCAAGCTCTTCATGAATGGTTTGAACCTCTTTACTTAAATGGTCTTTATTAAGATGAACAATACTGTCCATTGCTACATTCCCTACCCCATTATTCCATATTTCACGGATTCCACTGCCATAACTAATCATTCGATTTTCATCTTCCTTAAACCAAATCAATCCCGGCACTTTATGTTGATTCGGATACGTACCGGTTAATAACGTACTATCGATGGTGAGAGACATCGTCGGATAAGAGCTAATCATTTCCTGATTAAGCTGTCCATTGTTGATCAAAAATGCGAAGGCCGGTGCTTTACCTTCTTTAACTGTTGTTTGTAATGGTTCACTCATTAATGAATCCACAATTATAAGTATAACGGGCTTCTTTGTTGATTGTATTGAAATTTCATCCAACTTTTTTATTGGAGATATAGAAATTACTACTATAAGAGTTGCGCTGAGGATTATCAATATTATAAACGCGATGACTATTTTTCGCTTCATGGACTCACCTTCAAATCAATTTATTCATGTTAGTATGGTTTGATTTTTATTAATACATGTAGGTGAGGATTAGCTTTGGATATTTGATGTTGCTTTGCATTAAATTTGATCTAAGTCAATAAAGTATTAACCGAGCCATCTTTGACAATAATGCAAATAAATAATTTATCTAGGATGTGATTTTAATGGAAGAACTATATAAACATTTTGACGAAGAATTCAACAAATTAGATGACCGATTTGCTCAAATAAATTTTGAAACTCTAAAGGCTTGTGAACTAATTCTCGAAAATCCGAATCGCTACTCTGATAGAACCTTAGCCTTTGCTAGCGAAACTAAATCTCAAATAACTCAATTGTTAAATTGAACATAATAAAACCGCACAAAAATGAGCTAGGAAATGTATCTCCTAGCTCATTTGTTTTGCTACCTATTATTTACCAAAGTGTGCGTTAGTTCATTAAGAAATACTCACACTTATTAATTAATTTGTTTTTAATAAATATTTACCAAAGCCATCTGTTCCATCACCAATAAATTGAATGTTACTATCTTTTTCTAATACATTAACTGCTTTTTTCGATGACTCAAATACTACTTTAACGTTGTCCGGAATCGGAGCAAATTTCCAGTTACCATCTGCTGATGGGTCAATCGTTTTTTCCGCTAAGATATAGTCGATAATCGATTGGCGGTTTTCATCTGGATAAATTTCTACCGCTGTTGCATTACGTACACCAGGGAATGTTCCGTTAGCACGGTAGTTGTTCGTTGCTACGATGAAATCTTGTTTTAAGTCGATTGGTTCACCTTTGTATTGTAAGTTAACAATACGTGAAGCCTTTTCGTTCACTAAATTACCACTTGGATCATATTTTGCTGGCTGTGTTACATCGATTTCATATGTTACACCATCAATCACATCATAGTTATATGAACGATAATCGGCATTAATTAATTGTTGTTCTTCTGTTTTTGTTACATCAATTTGATTGTATTGACCTGCAGACATTTCTAACCATTCTTTTACATCCGCACCTGTTACTTTTAGCATTGACAATGTGTTGTCATATAAGTAAAGATCTGCTACGTTTTTAATTGCTAATTCGCCTTTTGCTACATACGTATAGTAGTCCGGATCACTTCTCGTACCCGCTTTAAATGGTGCACCCGCAGATAATACTGGTAAATTTTCGTATTGTGTACCTTTTAATTTTTCTTTCAAATAAATCGTTTGTGCATCTGTTACGATTTGAATTGATGGATCATCTTGTACTTGTGAGAAATAGCTATGAATTGTCGCTGTCGTTGTTCCTACCGCTTGACGAACATACTCGATTGTACCTTCATGTGCTTCCTTCACACTATCAACGACTGCTTGGTTTACATCTGAATTGTCTTTAGAAATTTCACGTACAGCGCCTGTTCCATCTGTCACATCCCAAGAATCGCCTTTTTTCTCAAGTTGTAAATCAATTACTCCAAGGTGGCTACCGTATTTACCAGCCATGACAATTGGTACACCGTTCATTGTACCTTTTTCTAAATCAACCGTTTTAATAGACGCGTCTACTTTACCTGGGAATACATCATGTGCGTGTCCTGAAATAACCGCATCCACATCTTTAATTTCTGTCATTAAATAAGAAACATCTTCTTCGCCAACTTCATGTGTTGCATCGCCCATACCTGAGTGAGATAACACAACAACAACATCTGCGCCTGCTTCTTTCATTTGTGGAACAATCGCTTTTACAGCTTGAATTGAATCATCAACTGTAACTTTTCCTTCTAAATTCGATTTATCCCATTTTAAAATTTGTGGTGGAACAATACCTGTTACACCCACTTTAATCATTGCTTTTTCCCCATTTGAATCGACAACTTCTTTTTCAATCATTACGTAAGGATCGTACATTAGTTCTTTAGTTGTTGCGTTACGAATATTCGCATTTACGTATGGGAATGTTGCATCATCTGTTACTTCATCTAAAAAATCTAAGCCATAGTTAAATTCATGATTACCAAATGTAGCAGCATCGTAATCCAATGCAATCATTGCTGCAATTGAAGGATGAATCTCACCATCTGCTAACTTTTTCACAGATTGCATGTATGAGCCTAGTGGCGTTCCTTGAATTTCATCACCATTGTCAAATAACAATGTATTTGGATTTTCTTTTCGTGCCTCATCAATTAATAATGCTGTCTTGGCAAGCCCTAAACTGTTTGATTCAGTATCTTTATAGTAGTCATAGTTTACAACATTTGTATGGATATCTGTTGTCCCTAAAATACGTAATGCTACAGTAGTATTTGCTGCTACTGGACTATACTCTGCTAAAAAGCGCTCTAAAATTTTGTCCAGTTCTACTTTTTTAACAATATTATTTGGTCGAATTGTAGCATCTTCATAGCCTTTTAAAAGACCTAATTTTACAGCTTTCGCCATTTCTTGACGATTAGCTTTTGCAATTGTATCTGCATCTTTAAATTGATTTAATACATCTTCTGAATATGTAGCATCCCCTTGTAAGCCACGTGCTGCAACGATGAACGCTTGTGAGCGAGACACCTTTTCATCTGGTGCAAATTGTGTAGGAGTTTTTCCATTAATTAACTTTAATTCTATTGCTTTTTCAATATAAGGCTTTAATGATTCAGGTACATCTTTGAACTGTACAGATTTACCAGAGCCAACAGTTACACCTAATGCATCAATAACTGCCTTTACAAACTCACCGCGCGTTATTTCCTCATCATTTGCCGCCGATGCTGGTGCTACCGTCATTCCACTTGCTAAAAGTGATAATGTAAGTGCAGAAGCAGATAATTTTTTCCACATACAAATTCCCCCAATATTTCATTTATTATGTATTGTGTGACTATTAGATAATATCAAAAGATTTAGGTTTTATCAAAATAATATGAAAAAAAGTATATATACGCTACTTTCAAATATACTATATAGGAAGTAAAGTAAGCCAAAAAAACCTTAGAGGAGATCCGTTTCTATGTATAAAAAATTCATACTCATCATGGTTATTCTGTTTTTGATAGGGGGCGGAATCGGGTTTTACATTAGTTCAAAGGCTAGTCCTGAAAAACAAGCGGTTAGTTCAACAATCGAATATGAGCCAGTAGTTAAAGGAAATGGAACAGAAGCGTCTAGTGGTACTGATTATGATATGGAACGTGACCAACTCAGAGATACATTAAACCTGTCATTCAGAATTATTAACGCCATGATTAATAAAGATTATGCGTATTTAGAAAATGTCATTGACCCCTCCGTTACGCTAAATAGGGATGATAATATAATTACTTTTACTGAGGTAAATTATGAGAGCGAATTAATGGAGAGATTTGATTATAACAACTTTGAGTTTAGAGGTTATATGCGTGATGGAGAACATATATTGATTATTTTAGGAGTATATAATGTCACGTACGAATTTAAATATGTTGAAAATAAAAATGTACCAGGCACCTATTTATTGAAATCCATTCTTACTAATTAGGAACAGCTGAATCTTGTTAAGTATTGATAAAGATGTTAGAAAGAAATACCTAAAAAATATAGAAAAACAATTATCATGCTTCTCTTCTAGTGAACTTTACAATGAGTTTGAAATTTAGCAGGCGAGGTGCGCAAATGAAAAAAGTTAATAATACACGGTTATTACCAGTATGGGTGTGCTTCACTTTTAGTGTGACTTGTTTAGTTATAATATTTTCGCTAAGTAAGAATGGAATCTTTTTATATATTGGAAATCCAACACATGGAATACCTCATTATTTATTCATATGCTTATTCGTAATTTTAACTTGTGTATCCGGTATTTATTTGGTTCATTCAAAGCTTAAAGATAAAGGTATTACGGCAATTGCTATGATTGGTAGTTTTTTTATTTTAGCTTACACATTCCTGTATGGCGCATTGTCTTTAGAAACGGTTTATACAACCTTTTCTTCTCCAAATAATCAAGCGCATTTTCTTGTAGCTGAAAGAGCTACTGGGGATGTTTATCAATTATCAAAAACAAAACTATTTATGAAACATCTAGCGGATATTCAAACTGATGATGAGTTTAAGCCATTTGATAATATGGATTATCAATTAGAGTGGAAAGATAATAATGAATTAGTTATAAAATATGGGTTTAGTCATTCGTTATTTCCAGAAAAATATCGTGAAATTAAAGTAACCTATAGTTCATTAGAATAGTTAAAACAATTATCGCTCAAAACAGTTAGATAATAGCTAACGAAGTAAGGAATTATCTTTTAGGTTTACGTAGCCACGAAAATAAAATCGCTATTATCAAGATGATTCCAAAATAGCCCATAATCGCATATAATTTGCCTATTAAAGTTGTAAAACCCACAAGACTAATAGCAAATCCTACTAAACATAGCAGCATGACAATTAACTTAAATGATATGCGCTGTGGATTTCCAATTCGTACTGCTAGTATATAAAGCGTCCCAACAGCTGTACTATAGATCATTGCAAGTAAAATAACAGACATGATAATGCCAACTATCGGGTGAATCTGTTGTGCAAGCTCAAGCGTTGGCATTTCAACTGCTGCCACAACGTTCATTTTTGCAAATAACGCCGCGTTAATTAGCAAAATTAACAAGCCTAGTACGATACCACCTAATGCACCACCGCGTCTGGCAATTTTTCGATCCTTGGTCGTCCCCCCCATAACAATAAGCATTGCTGCTCCTGCTGTAATATTATACGAAACATACAATATCGCACCTGATAGCCAGTGAGAAGTTGCTGAAGGCTGGTTTTTTGCCATGACATTTAGCTCGTTAAAAGCGTAATCCATTGTAAATACGGAATAAATTAATAGAATAAATATAATGCCCATCAAATATGGCGTTAATGTCGCAATAATTTTGATAATACTTTCCGCATTCAACAAGAGCGTAAAAATGACAGCTAATGCCATCAGCATACTCCCAAAGGAAGCTTCGATACTGTACATTTGATTAAATGTGGAACCCGCTCCAGCAAACATGACAATCGAAATTCCGAATAAAACAAAAGAAATTAATAGATCTAGCACTGGACCAAAAAAACGACCGCCAATATAATGTACGCCTTCTTTATGGGAAGTAGTTTGCAAATCAGAGCCGATTTGAGCAAGGGTCATGCCTAAAATGGCAAAAATGATCGCTGCTACAATAGAGCCAAATATGCTCATAATACCAAAGCTTGTAAAGTACTGCATGATTTCCTGTCCAGAAGCAAAGCCTGCTCCAACTACTAAACTGACGAATGCACCAGCAATTTGTATACTCTTTTTCAATACGCACCCTCTTTACTCCACTTTTCACCATTCCCACTTTATGCGACTGTTCTTCTAATCATGCAAAATAAAAACACCCAAATTGGTAGATTCATCTAATTTGGGTGCCATATTAATCACAAGTTATATAAAGTAAAGAAGAGGAACCAAGGCACTGGCCTTGATTCCTTCCAATCAATGTGTTGAATGTTGAATTGTTATCAAATATAAACTAGTGCCATGCCGTCCGTTCACTTACAGGTTGATTATTGTCTGCTGGTCTTTGTTTTTTTACAAAATCATTAAATTTACCTGAAGAGAAATTAAATTCAGGACTAAACTCTTCTTGCTGACTTTCCTGACGTTTTAGATTTACCTGTAATTTATTTGCAGTAGGCTCTTTCTTAACAGTTGACTTGTTACGATTAGTAGTCATATTTGATCCAATCAACCTCCATTAATTTTTTGAAAAGAGTTAAACAGCTTTCTGTCTTAACTCATCTCATTCTAAGGTTTGACTAATAGGAATGATTTTATAAATTTACTCTAAAAATATATTCAAGTAACCGTTCGCTAAAACGCTGGTGATGCTGTTTCCTCATAGTTTTCGATTAAAAATTCACGAACTTCATCACTGACCATTGCTTCCTTCAGCTTTTGAATCACTACATCGTCCTTATTATCTTCGCGTGTTACTAATTGAAGCGCATATTCATTGCCTGTACCTTCAGTTAGAATGGCATCTTTTGTCGGTGTTAATCCAAGTGGAGCTGCATATGCTGGATACATAACTACCGCATCTGCTTCATCATACATACGCGCTAACATTAATAGGTCGACATCACTAAATTGTAAGTTTTTCGGATTCGTTGCAATATCTTTTAATGCGTAATATGTATCCGTTTTTTCTTTTAATGTAATCACGTCATGTTGTGCTAGTAATTGTAGTGTACGGTCTATATTTGATAAATCATTTGCAATGGCTAGTGTTGCACCATTAGGAAGTGCATCCCATGATTTATAATTTTTCGAATAGATACCGAAGTTCGGATAGTAAATTTTTTCAATCGCTACTAAATTAGAATCGGTACTTTTATTGTACTCTTGCATGAATGGTTGATGTTGGAAGAAGTTTGCGTCCACTTCCTTTGCTGCTAATGCCGCATTTGGTTGGACGTTATCCCCTAAAATGACCACTTCAAGCTCGATACCTTCTTCAGCTAATAATGGTTTTACAACATCTAAAATTTCAGTCATAGGTGGGATTAATGACGCCACCTTCAAAGTAGTAGACTGTTGTTCTTGTGCTTCATTGTTGTTCGGAACGGCTTCGTCTTTTTCGCTACATGCTGCCAGTGAGAATACAACTAGCGCTGTGAATAGCATGAATAATTTTTTCATTTTTTTGCTCCTATCGTTTATCTATTTTTCTTGCAACAGTAGTGCCTATTATCTGAATTCCCTGTACAAGAATTATCATAATGATGATCATATACATCATAAGATCAGTTTTGAATTGCTGGTAGCCGTATCGAATTGCAAAATCTCCAATTCCTCCACCACCAACGACGCCCATAATCGTTGAATACGAAATAAAGCTTATTGTAGAGGTTGTTAGACCAAGAACAAGGCCCGAACGCGCTTCAACAAATAGAAATTTAAAAATCACTTCCTTCACCGAAGCACCCATTGAAATAGCTGCATCGATAACGCCTTTAGGTACTTCTAACAACGATTGCTCAACAAGACGAGAATAATGAGCAATCGCAATAATCGCTAACGGTACAGTTGCAGCTGTCGTCCCAATCGCAGTTCCGACAAGCCATCTAGTAAATGGAATTAAAAACACGACCAGTAATAAAAACGGAAATGATCGAATAATATTCACCAGCAAATTTAATGTTACATACAATATACGATTTTCTAATAAACGCTCCTTACGACATAAAAATAACAGTGTGCCCACGGGTAATCCTACAATTATTGCAGCTACTATCGATACGCCAACCATCATAAATGTTTCTAAAATCGATTGAAGTATTTCTGCTTGGTATTGTACTAAAATATCTATCATTTCACGTCATCCTTCCTCGTTAATTGTTCGACGAAGGTTTGTGGATCGTGTGCGATTTTAGTAATGCCAGCCGGGATAATGTCTACCGTTTCATAAACTTTACCGTCTGCTAAGACACAAACACGCTGACAAATACTCTTAATCACGTCCATCTCATGGCTGACAATGACAATCGTTACACCAAACGTTTTATTGATCGTTTGCAATACTGTTAAAATTTCAGCGGTCGTCGTTGGGTCGAGTGAAGAGGTAGGCTCGTCGCAAAGTAACATTTGTGGCTTATTTGCTAACGCACGCGCAATCGCGACACGTTGCTTTTGTCCACCACTTAACTGTGAGGGATATCTTTTCTGCATCGATTCAAGCCCAACAAATTTTAAGCATTCTTCCACTCTTGTTTTTATTTCTCGTTTTGGATAATTTGCTAACTTCAATGAAATTGCAACGTTCTCATATACTGTTTTATTTGCTACTAAATTAAAATGTTGAAAAATCATACCAATGGATTTTCTCGCATTACGTAATTGATTTGAAGATAGGTATGTGAGCTGTTGTCCAGCCACATTTACCTCACCGGCATCTGGAAATTCTAGTAGATTCATCAGCCTTAGTAGTGTCGATTTCCCTGCCCCACTTGGACCTATTAATCCGTAAATTTCGCCTTGATTAATAGTAAGTGATACGTTTTTGACCGCATAAAACTCCTCATATTTTTTACTGACATTATGTAATTGAATCATGTATTTTCCTCCAGCTAACCTGTAACATTTGTCACAATGCATCTAAGTATACCGTTTAATTTAAATAATGCGAATGATATTAACTTAATTTTTATAATAATGCGATTTTTGTCTATATTTATATTGGATTTTAAACGTATTGAAATACCTTAAGCTCGATTTAGAATTCATGTTTACTTACTTTAAACGAAAAAGACTGCAGAAAACTCAATTTCTCTAGAGTTTTCTGCAGTCTGAATTGTTTTGCTATTATTTCTTATTTACTGTAAGTATCGGAGCAGTTATGCGCCACACCCATTTACGCGATAATACATAGACAATGATAAAGGCAATCGCAAACAATGCGAGATAATTCCCCGTATCCTCTATCCATTCAAAAATTTGAGTTTCTTTAAATGCTCGGACGATAAATAAATGTAGTAAATAGACACATAGTGTTTTACCGCCAATCGTTGTGTACCATAGATTTCCCTTTGGAACAAGTGTTAAAAAGATATATGTACTAACCATCATTAATCCGTAAATTAGTAATCTGCTTAGTACACTTGATTGAAGTATTCCATAGTGAATCTCTTCGTACGGTATACGTCCTAAAAACCATTCCTGCCAATGGACATCGCCGTATAAATAGACGAGTAGTACAAGCATAACCGCTAGTGTACTCGCAACTCGTACGTTCCATTTATTTTTCATCTTCGCAAAATTTTCCCGATTCAAGTAATAACCTATTAAAAAGAATGGGAAGAAGAAAAATGTTCTCGATAAAGTTAGCCACTCATTCACTTCACTCATATAACCTACTAGTAAGGATACAACGATGGATACTAAAACCATCGCTTTATGACCACCGAACACCAATAGCATGAGTTTCCACATCACCATACTGAGTAAAAACCATAAGGCGTAGCGTGGTTCAAAAAACTCTATTTCTACTCCGTCACCAAAGATGCTTTTATAGTAAAGACTATATATGAGTTGGAAAATAACATAGGGTAAAATCAAAGTTTTAGCGATTTTCTTTAGATCTGCTTTACTTTTAATTTTTCTAGAAAAATGTCCTGAAATTAAAATAAAGGCTGGCATATGGAATAAATAGATAACTAAATATAATGTGTCTAAATATTTATTTTCCAACAAATAGCCCGATAGTAAATGTCCTAATACAACTAAGTAAATTAAAATAGCTTTTGCGTTATCAAAATATGCTGTTCTTTTCATGATGCTTCCTTTCAAGCATCCATTGTAACACAATTTTTTGTGGTTCGATGTGCCAATTGTTCCCTTCCTAAAAGTAAAACTATTTCACTTTTTCCTACTATTAAGAATAGAAATATACTTCCGAAATTTCGCCTGACAATTAGTTGTATATTACCCCTCCCCACCTCCTGCCCAAACATTCAGCGGCCATCCGGATACACATCGAAATAAACATTTATCCAGATCAGTCCTTCAAACAGGTTCTCTGTAATGTGAATTTCACTAAATAATTGATATTGCCCAGCCAATTTAAGGAGCCCTGCACATAAAATATAAGCAAAAGTAAATAGGAGGCTTATAGAATGTCATTACTACCTGATGATTCATTTAAACAATTATCGAATGTAAGAAAAGAATTTGACCGGATGTTTTCAGCTTTTCCTTTTGATTTGAGTTTTTTTGATAATATGTTTGGAAACTTTAGCGGCATGAAAGTCGATGTGCATGAAACAGCAACGGAAGTCATCGTTATTTGTGATATTCCTGGTTTAGAAAAGGACGACGATATACAGATCAATGTTGATCAGAATATGTTAAGCATTAGAGGTTCCATCAATAAAGCAACAGAAATAAATGATGGAAATATGTTTAGACAAGAGCGTTATGCAGGTGGCTTCTATCGTTCTATATTCCTACCAAGTCCTGTTTCTAGAGACAGTGTGAAGGCAATTTATAGAAATGGTGTGCTTGAGGTAAGAATGCTTAAAACGGCACAAACTAACGTACAAAGTATTGATATAGATTTTTATTAACAAGCTACTAAAATATAATTATATAAATGCACCTCAATAATCGTGCCTCTTGAATAGGGATTTCCCATTCCAAGAGGCCTATTTTAGTTGTTTTTCTCAGCCCTTTCTTTAATTCCATTCTGAAAGTTCTACTTTTTATTATATTACCAGGAAGATAGATGTAACCTATTTTCCATAAACTATTACTTTATATCAATATTTAGAAATATCAGAGTATTTCGATATATAAATTGGTTTCCTTGTGATAAATTGTAAGCGTCATACTAAACTGAAAAGTATGAAAATTAAAACAAGGGGGGAATTGAGATTTGAATAAGTTTAAGTTTACAAAGTTCTTAAGTAGTATTCTAGCTTTCGTTATGGTGCTTTCTCTATTAGTTCCATTCTCGAGTGCTAGTGCTGAAGAACGGAATCCATTCAAGCAGGATAGTCAAAGTCAAAGTATGATCGAACTAAAGGCGGCTATTGCTGAACAGCTAAGCTTGTCTAAAGATGGTCCCACTCTTCATGAAAGCTTACAAAATGTATCAGGCAATGAAGAGGTTGCAGTTATCGTTCATTTATCTGAAAAGCCAGTTGCACTAGAGCAAGGGATGAGCGAAGTAAAAGGCAAAAAATTCTCTAATGCTCGAGCAAATGAAGTTCGTTCAAATGTTAAAGCTCAACAGGCAAAAGTAAAAAGAGAGTTAGTTGCAAAACAAGTACAGATGACGCAAGGATACACATTTGATACGGTGTTAAACGGTTTTGCGGCAACTATCAAAGCAAATGACCTTCCGAAATTACTAACAATTGAAGGAATTACATTAATTGAACCTGATGCAATTGTTTATGCTTCAGAGGATAATTCAACGAAATCATCGGAACTTATTAAGGAAGATCAATTAGAAGCTCAAATGAATACAAGTAATTCTTTCCTTGGCATCGAACAGCTTTGGAATGAAGGAATTGAAGGACAAGGGGTAAAAGTAGCTGTACTAGATACTGGTATTGATGCAGACCACCCTGAGTTTGCTGGAGTTTATAAAGGCGGGAAAAACTTCATCCCTAACTCGTCAACTTACACTAAGCCCCGTGAAGATAACGATGCATCGGAGACATTACCTTCAGAGCGCCCAGCTGGGACACCTGAATTTAATGCAAACGGAAGCGCGTTCTATACTTCTCACGGTACACATGTTGCCGGAACAATTGCAGCAATCGGAGCTAACGAATTCGGTATTAAAGGAATCGCTCCAAAAGTAGACCTGTATGCTTATCGTGTTCTTGGGGCATATGGAAGTGGTGCTACGTCTGGTATTGTGAAAGCAATTGAAACTGCAGTAATAGAAGAAATGGACATTATCAATCTTTCACTTGGCGGCGGTGCTAACTCTGAAACAGATGCTGGCTCATTTGCTATTAATAATGCAATGATGGCTGGAACAATTGGAGTGATTGCAACAGGAAACTCTGGTCCAAACCGCGGTACTATGGGAACACCAGCAACTGCTCGTTTAGGGATTGCAGTTGGTAACACAACAAATCCTGAAACAATGTATAACGGTGAAGTTAACGTTACAGTAGGCGATTTCAATCTTACAAAACAACTTCCATTGATGGGAACTACTTTTGGTGGAAATTTAGTAGCACAGCTTCAAGGAGAATTTGATCTAGTTGCGATTCCTGGAAACGGAGAAATGAAAGATTTTGAAGGAATTGATGTAGAAGGTAAAGTGGCTTTGATTTCTCGCGGCAGTATCGCATTTGTTGATAAAATTGCGAATGCCAAAGCAAATGGAGCAGTTGCAACAATTATTCATAACTTTGCTGGCGGAACAAATGCACCAGATATTTCAGGTACATTCCTTGGTGACTCATTTGAGTTCCTGCCAACATTCGATTTGTCCGTAACAGATGGTAATGCTATCCGCGCTGCATTAGCAGGCGGAACTGGAAAAGTAAGCTTTGGTAAGTTTGGTTCCACATCGACAACTGGGGATGATGTAAACTCTTCTAGTTCACGTGGACCATCTACACCAAACTTTGATATTAAACCAGACGTATCAGCGCCTGGAACAAATATTATGTCAACGATTCCAATGTATAAAACAGATTTCCCTAATGCAGTTTACGATAAAGCATATGATCGCAAAACAGGAACTTCTATGGCAACACCACATATTGCGGGTATTGCTGCATTAGTGAAACAAGCAAATCCTGATTGGAACGCGTTCGATGTAAAAGTTGCGCTATCCAATACTGCAAAAGTTTTAGACACAGCAAAATATGATGTGTTCTCTCAAGGTGCAGGGCGTGTAAACCCTTATGCAGCTGCTCATCCAGAAATTCTTGCGTATGCACTTGATACGGCAGTTTTAGATGGAACTGGAGCTGTTGTAGAAAACCAGAAAGGTACTGTTACTTTTGGTCCTCAATCACTGAAAGACGGGAATATTTCTGTAACGAAACAAGTATTAGTAAAAGATATTAAAGGAAATGGCGGCCAATACAATGTATCAGTAGATGTAACAAAAACATTTGGTGATGCTGCCGTTACAGTAGATCAGCCGACATTTAATCTAGCTGGTGAGCAAATTTTAAATATTACATTAACTGCCTCACAAGCTACGGCACCAAACGGCTCTGAAATACTAGGATATATCCACATTAACGGTGGAGCTACAGACATTTCATTGCCATTCGCTGCTGATTTCGGTAGTGTGGCTACAACTCAACTAAAAGACTTCAAGATTACAGAAACAGACTTATCGTTTAACGGAGATGGCGTGAAAGACTCGGCTGTACTTTCATTCACATTAACTGGAGATGTATCAACGAACTATATCGAGCTTTGGGATATTATGAATCCTGAAGGCGGAGAATATGGAGATGGCTACATCGGTTATCTACACGCAGGTACTTCGCTTGGAAAAGGATCTTATACGCTGAACGTTGGCGGGCAATACAAACCGTGGAGCTCAGCACCTGCAACAACGATTCCGGATGGTCTATATACAATTGACTTCACAGGTCTTGCTGCTACAGGAGTAGTTTCGGATTATGTTGGACCAATTGTTGTAAAAACGACAAAGCCGGAAATTACAGGTTCAGTAGCTGAAGGTGTCGCTACAGGACAAGTAACTGATAAGTATATCGATTACAATGAAGAATTATATTTATACGGTTTAGATTACAATTTAAATGATAAATTAAAAGCTTCATATATTGCGACGGTAAATGGCGAAGTACAAGCGCCAGTTGCTTTTGAATTAAATCAGAACGGTAGCTTCACATTCCCAGTAACAGCAGAAACGAATGCTGTGACAGTAGTAATTACTGACGCTGCTGGAAATGTTGGCGAGGCAATAATCTATGAAAAAGAAATAGTAGAACCTGTCTTAACACTTTCTGTAAACCCTACTGTGTTAGATCTAACAGTTGGAGAAACTGCACAGCTTGCGGTAACGGAAACATCAACGCCTGCTGAAGGCGAGGCATCAGAGGAAGATGTAACTTCAAAAGCTACGTATGTTATTGCAGATGAAAATGTTGCAACTGTAGTAAATGGATTAGTAACTGCAGTAGGAGATGGCACAACGACAATTACTATTTCATACGGTAATAATGAAGTAAATGTAAATGTTACAGTTAAGGCGCCGGTTATAGAAGAACCGGTAGTAACTCTAGAAATCGACCAAGCTCAGGTTGAAACT
The DNA here is from genome assembly GCF_003073375.1 of Lysinibacillus sp. 2017. Taxonomy (NCBI): domain Bacteria; kingdom Bacillati; phylum Bacillota; class Bacilli; order Caryophanales; family Bacillaceae; genus Lysinibacillus; species Lysinibacillus sp. 2017. The sequence goes on along the minus strand of NZ_CP029002.1, from coordinate 1,723,187 downwards.
AGTATAGGTAAAGAAGTTATGGTTAAGATTAATGAAATAACTACTTTTGACGGTAAAGTAACAGAAAAAGACGTTACAACACTTGCAAATTACAAAGTAGAGAATGATAAGATTGCTACTGTAAAAGCGGGTGCTGTAAAAGGTAAAGGTCAAGGTACTACAAAGATTACAGTAACGTATGGTGAAAACACACTAACGTTTGAAGTGAATGTTGGGAAGCCAGGCAATGGTAACGGTAATGGTAACGGCAACGGCAACGGCAACGGTAATGGTAACGGTAACGGCAACGGTAATGGTAATGGTAATGGTAATGGTAATGGTAATGGTAATGGTAATGGTAATGGTAATGGTAATGGTAATGGTAATGGTAATGGTAATGGTAATGGTAATGGTAATGGTAATGGTAATGGTAATGGTAACGGTAACGGTAACGGTAACGGTAACGGTAACGGTAACGGTAACGGTAACGGTAACGGTAACGGTAACGGTAACGGTAACGGTAACGGTAACGGTAACGGTAACGGTAACGGCAACGGTAATGGTAATGGTAATGGTAACGGCAACGGTAATGGTAACGGTAACGGCAACTAAAGAAGTTACCGAGTACGAGTTATAATTAATTTCAGTTCAAACAAAAAGAGAAATTGCACAGCGCAATTTCTCTTTTTTGCGATTTGTTATTAAAAAAACCAATTAATGAAGGTTACTAAAAACCCAGATTTTATACTCTTCATTTTGTTCTTGTAAACTCCAACCCGTTTTACGAAAATAGTCATTAAAATCAGAATTCATTGGACAAAGTATCATGATAGGTAAATCATTTATCGGTTTTAACATCTTTTTTAACAATCCTTGACCCCGATAATCCCCTCTTATCGCAAATTGATATAAAGAAATTTTATTTTGTGTCTTTTTTCTATAAAATCGAAATGCTCCCACTACTTGACCTTCTACTGTTGCTACTATCATTTGATTTCTTCTGATGGCTGCTTTAATTCCAAGAGGACATACAAACTCTTCGGAATAAACTGCGCTATGATTACTATCTAAATTTTCATTGAAAAATGATACAACTTCAGATATATGGTTTAGATTCGCGAAAGCTATTTGCATCTTTCTCCCCCCTAAAATAATTTAAGACATAAGCATTGTATATATCTCTCCTATAATTCCTTCCATTTGATGCACACCTAAATCTGCATTAGTCATGATAACTGCCCCTTTTTCCATATGTGGTAATGCTACCATCATACATTGAAAGCCCACTCCCCAACCAAGTGATGTAATTTCTAATTGTTTTTCGGAACCTTCAAGAAACACACCTAATCCAGTCCAACTCTTACCTTTTTGCGGTGTTATCATTTCTTTTGCTAATCTTTCTGAAATGCCAATTTTACTTTCTCCTTTTAGAGCATTCAGTAACTCAAGAACTAATCGAGCTAAATCTAAAGAAGTTGTCCATAATCCAGAAGCTGCTGGGTAAGGATATATAGGATACTTTTCCTCAACCAATTCCCCTTCTTTATTATGACCACAAGAAAATTGTTTTTTATCTTTCTCTAACATTGTTGTATTTAAATTGCTATTTCCCATTCCTAATGGCTTAAATATGAACTCATTCACCACTTGATAAAACGGCTTATCTGTAACATCTTCAATTAGTTGCTGAATAACACAATAACCTGCATCTGAGTAGTGAAATTCACTCTCTGGTTCACACAGCACTTTAATAGGAGCTTTACAATAAGGACTTTTGCCCTCCAATAATTCAACCATTGAAGGAATGCCTATTTCTGAATTTAGTTCAGAAAAGCTGCCTTCTGGGTCCTTAATTCCAGATTGATGACTAAGTAAATTTCTCAATGTAACACCTTTATTTTTAGTAAATTCATTTTCTGGTACTTTCCATGATTTAAGTCTTTGATTTATATCCTCATCTAAATCTATAAAGCCTTCCTCTATTAGCTTTATAGCAAGTATTCCTGTTAAAAACTTGCTAATGGAACACGCACTAAAAATAGAATTTTCATTAACCTTCCTATCGCTTTCTGCCTCTAGTAAACCGTAATTTTCTGTTCCGCTAATTTGCCCGTTCTCAAGCAAAGCAATACTCAAACCTAGCACATTATAATGTTTCATTTGTCCATCAATGTCGATATTCTTTAATTTCATATTTTCCCCCTACAATAGTGATTACCCATAAAAGTTAAATAGTTGCCCGAATATAGCGCGAAAATGTTATAGGTAAGCCATCTTCTGTTGCATGCTGTTCAAAAACTTTAGCTATTTTATACAAGTCTTTTTCTTTCAATGTTTCATAAATTGATGGATGCTGGCCAAAACAACGTAACTTTAAAATATCTAGGGGGGAATGAATAAACTCTGTACTATTTATTACATCTATATTCGAATCAGAGAAATTACTATTAGCTTTGAGTCACTTCTTTATCAAAAATAGTTTCTCCATTAGGCTCACTAATTGTAGAGTTCCAAGATTAGATGTATTTTCCCTGAAGGTTACTGAGTTGTTTGTACCATTCGATGGAATGTGGATGTAGCCATGCTTCAAAAGTAGTTGGGTCAGTTAATTTCATGAATTTTCCCACCTTTTAGCTGTAGAATTCTGTTATATCCCTATTAACCGACTTTTTTAACCATTGTCATAAATTCTGCAAAATCGGTGCTAAATTCATTTTCCGCCACAAAACCAAGCTTTTCATATAGATGAATAGCTCTTAGGTTAAATTTTGCCACTGTTAAACGAATTGGCGTACTTTTACAATTTTCTTGGATAAATTTAATAATAAATGAGCAAAATTCATAACCATTTCCTCTGCCAACAAGATTCGGATTCATACCAAGTCCCATATCAACAAAATCCTCTATATAAACTCCAAATTGTTTTCCAATGGGCACTTGGGCATTCTCACCCATGCAAAAAAATCCAATTAATTCTTTCAATTCATCAACAATCGCGTAGTATGAACCATCAAGTATTTCCTTCATCGCTTCATCGGTTACTTCATTATTGTAAAAGTCATATGGCTTATCGTATTTCCAGTTGAGAATTTCGTTAGCCATATTTCCATTCAAATTTTCAATATATAGTTTCATTTTATTCTCTCCTTAATAATAGAGGTAAATATATTTTATATGTTGACCCCATTCGTAGATTTTGATCTACGCATAATCTTTTCTACATATTTTATGATTATTACGCCTATCCTGGGGGCGTGGCTCCATCTTGATATCAATTTTGTTACTCTAATAGGGTCAAACTACCGATTAAAAATATCATTTCATATACAAATTATTGTTTGAAATTAAGTCTTGGTAAAAAATTTGCCCACTATATCTGATAGAACTAATACAAATAAAAATTTACCCAATGAAGTAGTGATTTAGCTTTTTCCATTATAATACAAATACATTTTCTTTCATACCTCGCCCTGTTCGATACATTAAACCTCAAATGATAGCCTGTTTTGTAACAGAGCATTTTGAATAAGGAGATAAAACGAAAAAATTCCCATAGCTCTAGTCAAGTTCGTAATTCAAATGAATACATATTGTTCCCCTCTAAGTTGTAAGAAATATCTAAAAACATGCACCCAATTTTTTTTAAGTCATATAATGGTTGGTAGTATTAAACAAAAGGGTGTGGAAAATTGTTTTATCATACAAAAAAGTTACAATATCATGCAAAGCCTGAAAAACCGGATCCTTTTTTTGCCAAGCAATTACAAGAAATTTTAGGTGGGCAATTTGGGGAGATTTCCGTTGCTTTGCAATATCTGTTCCAAGGTTGGAATGTTCGTGGAGATGGCAAGTATAAAGACCTTTTGATGGATACTGGTACTGAAGAATTGGCACATATAGAAATGCTCGCTACCATGATTGCAAGGTTATTAGATGGTGCTCCAGTTGGGGATTTAGAGGTCGCTGCAAAAGATCCTGTAATCGGAGCCATTCTCGGTGGTATGAATCCGCAGCATGCTATTGTCTCTGGACTTGGCGCTATGCCAGTGGATAGTGTAGGAAATCGTTGGAATGCAGATTATATTGTTGCAAGTGGAAATTTACTTGCAGACTTTAGAGCAAATTTAAACGCAGAATCTCAAGGCCGATTACAAGCGGTAAGATTATATGAAGCTACTACTGATCGAGGTGTAAAAGATATGCTATCGTGGTTAATTGCGAGAGATACTATGCACCAAAATCAATGGATAGCCGCCATTAAAGAACTTGAAGCAAAAGAAAACATTATTGTTCCAAGCACATTCCCACGTGAGCTTGAAAAACGCGAGGTATCTCATACATTATTTAATTTTTCAAAAGGAAATGAGAGCGCTGCAGGTAGATGGGCAAATGGACCAAGTTTAGATGGAGAGGGGCAATTCCGTTACGTCGAGCAGCCTCTACCACTAGCACCAAAACCAGCTTTAAATCCTGCCCCACCTTATATACATGACACGTTACCTTCAATTATTAAAGGTGATTTGCCTCCAAATTTCGCTTAAAAAGCTGTATAAACAATATCCAAGGAAAAGGTCAAGAAACGTTTATTTCACAACGTTTCTTGGCTTTTTGTGTCTTGAAAGACTTTCATTCGAGTTCCCCTTCACTATTGATAATAATGCATAAAGGTACTGGAATTGCTTTCTTCGAATAATTAGAGCTTAACTGTGGAATAATTCCGGTTAAGTGGTGGTGTTCTTATGGTCCCGCCTATTAACTATGTAACGGAGCATTTTGAGTAAGGAGATAAAACAGATGATGGATAAAACGAAAAAATGGTACTCATTAGCACCGAACTCCTTGATTATGGGTATGTTATTAGCTTTAGTTGGGGGTTATTTAGATGCGTATACTTATATCACCAGAGATGGCGTGTTTGCAACAGCACAAACCGGTAATACTGTATTATTTGCGGTAAGAGCTGCAAGTCCGGAGTATGATGGAGCATTCCAAAATGTACCACCCTTTTTGGCCTTTATTGCAGGTGTTTTAGTTGCAGAACATATGAAAGATCGACTAGATAAGTATAGACGAGCCGTTCTGGCATTGGAGTGTGTAATTTTATTTATAGTTGGATGGTTACCAGGAAGTGTACCTAATATGATTATCACCATCAGTGTTGCATTTGTGTCCTCTTTACAAATTGCGACCTTTAACAAATTGGGAAAGTGGAGCTACAATTCAACAATCACTACAGGGAATCTACGAACAGCAGCTTCCGCTTCCTATGGAGCATTTGCAAACCATGATCAAGAAGCCAAGAAAAAATTCATATATTTCTCTGCAATTATTCTTTCTTTTATTGGTGGCGCTTTAATTGGGACCTTTTTTAGTACGTCCTTAGAACACAAAGCCATATGGATAGCATCAGGTATTATACTAATTACTGTAATCCTTTACCATAAGAACAGAGAACAGGAAGGCACGAAAGAACCAATTGAGGTGAAAGAATAAATCATTTAGATTGTCTCATTCCAAATAGCCAAATAGCATTAAATAAAACATACACAAACGCTCACCTGTTGATCAGGTGAGCGTTATTTTGCGCTTTCATCCTAAACCATCATTTTAAATCTAATATAATTGCATCTCCAAAAGCTCTTACATCCTTCAAATAATCATAGCCCTCTGGATTTCCATAGCTATTAAATGCTCTTACAGCTACGATGTTTTCACTTGGAATTACTAAAAGTGTAACCGTTGTATATCCTAAGATTTGATAGGCACCATTTGGCACAAGTGCTCCTATTTCGGATTTTTTAGCCTGTGACGCTTTCACAAACCAAAAAATTCCATTATCAGGCAAATCAACGTTTGAGTAAGGCGTGCTTTGTATAGTCGTAGCAAGTTTAAAAATGTTTGGATCAAGCACTTGTTCCCCGTTTAACGAGCCTTTATTTAGATGAATTAGCCCCCATTTCGCTAGTTCACGTGCTGAAACATACATATTCATTTTGCTACCGTCAAGATTTTTGGAAGCTGACCAATGTCTATTATTCTCTTTTCCAATCACATCAACAAAAGTATCATCAAATGTGTTGTACCAATTTGTTTCAGTGAAATTTAAAGGTGTAAACACCTCATCATTTACTATAGCTGCAATTGTTTTTTTAGTTGTAAATTGAATAATTTCAGATATTAATTCTACATTTATGCCACGATATGCCCAGCTCGTACCAGCAGTAAATTCCCTTACACCTTCTCCATTACTTTCTGTAAGTCCGTGTGAATGCGTTACAAGATGACGAATTGTCGTGCCTTTATATATTTCCTTCTGATGTGATAGCGGGAGGTACATTAAAATTTCATCGTCTAATGATCGAATGTAGCCATAATGGAGCGCATAGGCAACAGCAAATGCGACATAACTTTTTCGACAGGAAGCAATATGAAACTTTGTATCGGGTTGAACTAAACGAGCGTCTTCTTTGGCAGATTGTTTCCCATAATATTGCTCGACCTTTAATTCATTGTTATGAAAAATCACAAGAGCTGCACCTGTACAATCTAAAGTTTGATATGTATTTTCTACGGAATGAATAACATTTTTAAAAGTAGTTGATGTTAAAATATGCGAACACCCTTTCTGTATTTAATTACTTACCCAAAAATCCACCATCAGAATTAATAATTTGACCAGTAATCCATTCGGAATCATCACTTGCTAAAAATTTTATTAACTTTGCTGCATCTTCAGGTACCCCTAAACGTCCCATAGGAAATAGATTTATGAAGTGAGATTTTAATTCTTCATTCATCCACCCTGTATCAGTCGGACCTGGATTAACCGAATTTACAGTTATGCCAATTGGGCCGAGACCAACTGACAATGGTTCAGTAATCGCAATAATAGCCCCTTTAGTAGCAATATAGGCTAAATTATTTGGATCTGGACCTCCAGAAACGAGATTTATGATTCTTCCACCTTTTTTACTTAAAAAAACTTTTTCAAACCTTTTTGCAAATTCTATACTTAGCAAAATTGTCCCGCTATTATTAACTTGATAATGTTTATTTAAAATTTCTTCATTTAAATTTCTAAAATTAGATGGTGCCCCAAATGTTGCATTGTTGACCAAAATGCTAGGCGGCCCAATTTTATTTTCAACCTCATTTAGAAGTTCTATTGGTGCTTCAGGCTTTGATAAATCAATCTCTAAATGATGACATCTAACACCTAATTTACTTATCCGTTCACTAAGAATGTCTGGAAAATCTCTTTCTGCACCATTACCTTCTTTTTCATCAAATTGACTCCAATGTGTAAAGAAAATGTCTGCACCCGCTTCTGCAAATGCTAGACACACAGCAGCTCCAATTCCAGTAGAGCGACTAGCACCTGTTACAATAGCTAACTTACCTTTTAAATTTGTCAAAATAGCATCCTCCAATAAGTTTAATAAACATATAATAACTTCAAAGTCATTAGAAAGTTGCCACAAGACATTCTCCATTCCGCTTCTACTTTCTGTGAACTGCTCATTAAGTTGAATACTAAAAAAAAACTAAATTTCTTTAATAATCTCTACTCTGTTTCCAAAAGGGTCTCTAAACTCAAAGCGCTCAAAATTAGGAATTGGTACTGAATCTAATATTTTTATACCCTTTTCCATCAATAGGCTTCTCCAATACGATACATCCTCTACCTGGTATGCTAAGTGAGCTTTTGTTGTCAATCGATCAAAGCCATCTTCTGTTCCTACATGTACTTCTTTATTACCAACTTGTAACCAAAAGCCTCCTCTTCCTCGAAGTGAAACTGGCTTCTCAATTTCTTCTAATCCCAATACATTACAATAAAAATTCTTACCTTCCTCTTCAGCACCGCTTGGAATCGTTATCTGTGCGTGATGTAATCCAAGAATCATGCATTTCCCTCCTAAGTATGAAAAGTATTTCTTTTCTTTATCATACTCGATAAGGTATATAAAGAAAAATATGGGTTATTTATGTAAATCCATAATTATTTCTTATTGAAGTAAACTGTCTTTTGTGACATAAGAAAAAGGCCTCCTATCATTAAAGGAAAGCCCCCTTATATTCAGCTTCTTAAGCATCAGTCACTATATAATCAAATAGCCATTGTCCATTCTGTTTAATAAATCCAAAATAAATGGTACTATGTCCCTCAAAAAAATAGTTTGCAAAGCCAATTATCAACGTATCATTTTTTAATTCATAAAAACGGTACTCTAGGTTTTCTAAAAGATACTCCATATCATTAATTTTATAACTATAGTTAGTAGAATTGATCATACTTTCTTCCACGTCAACTTGAACATTCGAAGAAGAAATGGATGTAATATAATCAAAATCTTTATTATTTATTGCCGTGAAAAGATGAAATGCTAAATTCATTGTTGTCCGTAACGCTTCCTTTTCTTCGTCATTCTTCTTTTCCATTTCAGATATTTGATTTTTCAATTGCTCATTTACCATTTCGAGTTGCTCAATTTGGGCATTATTATTTACTTCACTACTTTCTAATACCGGTATTGATTTCTCCTCACATCCAAATAAAAATAAGACTAAGGTAAATATAAAATATTTCTTTATTTTCATGTACCTCCCTCTAAAAATTGGCAGTGTTCTGCTCTTCAATCGATTACCTTATACTACTTTGCTTTTATGATTACTTGAAACTAAACTGCTGCTATAGTCTATTACTTCAACAAAAAAGGCATTAATCCTTTTTAGATCAACGCCCCCGTTAGTCCAACAACGATTAAGTCATTAGAACCTTTACTATTTATTATTACGTAATTCTTTTAATACGCTTATTTTTAAATAATTGTATTGTTCAATGTTCGTATCCATTAATGCCTCTTCCCTATTTGAAAGAACATCTTCATAGCTTATCTTTTCCCGTTTTAATCTTCTAACCTAAGGATATAACTTTTGGCACCATCATGGATTTAAGATAATCTTCTTGAAGTATTCCATAAATAGCACAGTCTTTGTATTGATTCTTGGCATTGCGAACCATATGTCTGATGATTCCTTCTTGGACCATCCCTGCCTTACGCATTACCTTTCCGGAAGCTATGTTGTCAGTATTATGTGCTGCTGCGATTTTATGTATATTCATATTTCGAAAACCAAACTCCATAATCGCCCTTAATACTTCGGTCCCATACCCCTGGTTCCACCATTCGTATCCAATCGAATAACTTACCTCACAGTTTCCAGTGGTATTGTCGAAATCATACAAATCAATTTCTCCAATTAATTCTCCGGTAACTTTTCGCTCAATAGTCCACCAGCAAAAATCTTTATTATCATAATCCTTTACTATTTTTTCTATCCTTTCGATAGTTTCCGAAACAGTCTTATGTGCCGCGCTGACTCGATTGTCAGATACCCTTTCATCCGAAAGCCAGTTGTCAAAAGCCTTTGGAGCATCAGACAGTTCCATCCTTCTAAGAATTAATCTATCGGTTTCAATTTTGGGTGTTCCTAAATAATTGATCATTTATGTCACCTTTCTAAATAGCGAAGATCTAAGATATTAGCTGCTCATCCATATCACTTGTAACAATTTCCGCCTCCCAGTAGATAAAATACTAATGATTCTTATTCTGCGAGGGTTTGGTAAGACTTCGAAAATAAGATACTTCATATATAATATTTTATTACATATATACATAAATGTAAAAATAATCAATTTGCAAAAAACTTACCTGAAAACCTTTTATGGAGGTCTTAAATGAAAAATAAGAAAATCAAAAGCCTTATCTCCTACATAATATAAACTTAAAACTGGAGTTGGTCTTATTGGTAAAATGGATTGACGTATCTACATCACAACATCAGTTAAAACTTTTTGATGGTAATGAGCTTATAAAAACCTATCCGATAGCTGTTGGGAAGATATTATCACCAACGCCTACTGGATCGTACACAATTATTAATAAACAGAAAAATCCTGGTGGACCATTTGGAGCCTTTTGGTTGGGTCTATCAAAACCTCATTATGGGATACACGGAACCAATCAACCGTCGTCAATTGGCCATAATGTTTCCCATGGGTGCATTAGGATGTTTAATCATGATGTTTTAGATCTATCATCTAGAGTCCAAACTGGAACTACTGTATATATTCATAAATAAATTAAAAATACCCCAAGAGTTAGATTCTTTACCTCTAACTTTTGGGGTATACGCATTTTCTAACGCGCTCTAACCCTCTTGAACCCATCATATACATTAACTGCGGCGCCAATTATAAAGATGAAAATTAAAATACCAACTATCTGTTGATCTTTCCAATCGGTCATATACGTGATGAATGCTTGGTTCATTATATTCGGATTCGTTATAATAATAGTGAAGACAATGGTTATAATTATTTGGAGGATAGTATTAAATATGGCCATTCTTTTTGTCCATTGTTCCTTGAGTAACTTATAAAGAGAAAGTGCTATTTCAAAAACGATTATCATCACGATAATTGGCCTATAGCTTAGTAAAACTTCCTGATTCAGAGCAGGGATCACAAATTCAAATCGATCACCATCCCCTTCATATACACCTACAAGCTGGCTGGCATAAAAATATAGAGTTGCCCAAATGGCCGTCCACATCAAACTTCCAAAAACTTCAAACTTCGAAATGGCTTTTCTCTTAGGAATATAAGTAATATTTTTTAAATCGTCTGCAGTCCATTTTTCCATACTTGAAGTTACTGGTTGTGGATCTTTATCCTTATCCACCCTTTCGATAATCGCAAAGGTAAGTGTTAACCAGAAAAAGACTTGGATTCCCACCTCGATGATAGACCCAATCCCTTTAACAATAATGGTTATAACAACATTTAAAATTGACTCTTCTCCACTGTATCCAATAAAATTTTGAGCAATTATTGAGATTAAGGAAATGACAATTGCAATTGGTACAATCATTTTTAATAACGAGACATATAGATCAAAATATCGTGGACCTATGAGATGCATTGGCTGGTCTTTGTAACCATTCGCCAATACTGCTGGGTTCCCTAATTGATTTAGTACCCTTTTAACATGTTCCTCTCGATAATTATCTGGAAGCATATCCTCAATGGTTGAACGTAACTCGAGTGCAATATCTGTACGCATTCTTTCAGGCAGCCTACGAGTAACCTCTTGAATATAAACCTCAATTAACCTCATCTTCATCTTCCTCATCCTCTCTTAATAGAGCATAAAGTTCCTTCGAATTGTTAATCCATTCTTTTTTTAATTGCAAAAAAATTTCCAAACCATATTCACTCAATACGTAGTACTTACGAGGTCTGCTTTCTGATGTGTCCCAACTACTTGAAACCAACTCTTGTTTTTCTAATCGGCGAAGTAATGGATATAGGGTACTTTGATCAATGGAAATTCCAGACCCCTCCAATAACTGAACTAGTGAATATCCGTACTGAGGAGTTCTTAACTGACTTAAAACCGCTAATGTCAGCGTTCCTCTCCTAAGCTCTGTTGTTAATGAATTCAATAAATTACTCATGGACTCACCTCTTGTTCTTTATTGTATGTCGTACAGTATTTAACTTATACTATGTATCATACATTATTATTGTTACAGATTTCATCGTTCATGATGTGTATTCGCTTTTTCGCCCATTGATTTTATAAAAAAACACCCTATAAGATAGACTTTTTGCAAAGTGACTATTTTATAGGGTACATTTTATTTTATTCCATGCTTGAAGGAAGTCCTTTTATGCTTTCACTTTCGCTTCAACGAATTGATTAAAAAATGTGAGGATTTTTTTGTAAACAGCAATTTCATTTTCCTTTTTAGAGAATCCATGGCCTTCGTCTTCAAGAAGCATGTATTCGACATCACGACCTTTATCTTTTAAAGCTTGCACAATTTGGTCGGATTCTGCTTTCACAACACGTGGGTCATTTGCTCCTTGGATAACGAGCATTGGCTTCGTCATCGTATCTAAATACGTAATTGGAGAGTATTCAGTCAGTTTTTCTTTGTCCTTTTCTGGATTTCCTACCCATTTATCCATCATCGGTTTCCAATCTTCAGGAACTGAATTGATAAATGAGAACAAATCAGATGGGCCAAAAATATCCACTACGGCTTTGAAATAATCAGCATGTCGGCCGTGAAGCAATAACGCCATGTATCCTCCATAGCTTCCGCCCATCAATAAAATATTGCCTTTTTCCGCGTAGCCATTATCAATAAGCCAATCGAGACCAGCGACATTGTCGAGGCGTGGGCCGTGTCCCCAATCCCCATCTACCATTTTCGTGAAAGCTAAGCCATAGCCTGTTGAACCACGGAAATTAGGAGCAAAGATGCTATAGCCATTATTTAAAAAGAATTGGAACGAAGCTCTGAAAAATTTACGCTCGGCAGCTTGCGGACCACCATGTGGCCAAAAGATGATTTCACAATTATCATTTTCCTTTTTTGCCTTGAAGAATAAGGATTCAATTTCAAGCCCGTCATAGGAAGTATACGTGATTACATCTGGCTCGACTAACTCGCTTTGATCGACGCCTGGAACTGAGTATTGCGTTAGAGAGATCCAAACATTTTCCATCAGTTGATAAATATTATGTGGATTTGTAGCTCCTCTTCCTAATAAATACAAACTACCGGATTTCGTAACGACAAGTTTTTCGATAACACTGCATGGTGTTTGCAGTTCTTTCCAATCATTTGTTTGCAAATCATACATGTATAAATGATCTTCTACACCTTTTTCACTACTAATATACAAGCGCTGTTGTTGTTTATCATATTTTAAGCCAGTAAAACTTTCATTCTCTATATCTTTCACTTTGGTAAATTCATTTTTCTCTAAATTATACGTAGCCAAATACGTAAAGTCTGCATCATAATTCGTTAAAAAATAGATGAGTTCGTCGGATACGAAACAGGCGTCACTGACCGTATGTTCCTGCTCTGTAAGTGGTGTCAGGAGAATATGCTCCTCTCCTCGTTTGGCATACATCAGTGAATACGTATTGGCAAAGGCTTTTACATAGAGGAATGTCTCTTCATTTGGGCTAAAATCTACTAAAAAAGTTGTCGTATCTTTACCCTCAAGGACGATTTCTTCCTCGCCTGTCTCAAGGTCATAGCCATAAGCATTTAAATAAGTTGGGTTTCCTTTAGAAGATGTGTAATATAGCTTTTTCCCATCTTCAGATAAAATGGGTCCAGCATTACGCGTTCCTTCTTCATAAATAATTGGTTTCAGTGTCCCCCCTTGTAGCGGAAGTCCATAAAATTGAGAATTTTCATCTCCATTTTGGTCAAAACCGGCAATGATGAACTGTCCTTGTTTATCATAAAGAAGACCTTGGCAGCTTTGGTCAATAAATGTCAGCTGCATCGGGAACGTATTCGGCAAATTCATCGCCCATAAATTATACTTACCACTTAAATTTGTACTGAAAACAAGTTGTTTTTCATCTGGACTCACCGCAAAATCACCTATCGCAAATGTTCGTAGAAACTGTTCCACATCAGGTTTAGAAAACGATACCATACTAAAAAAATCCCCCTCAAGTTTAAAATTAATGAAAATTCTGTATTTTTATAATATCACCATTACTGTTCTTTATATGGAAATAACAAAAAAATATATAAAAACACACTGAATGTACTATATGTTGATGGGTTGAAGATAAGTACACCTATTCATAAAACAAAGCTTTTCATATATTTCGAGAACCATAACGTGTAGATTTTCTCTCACATTCCCTTATTGTTAAGTAACTTATTTTACGCAATGAAAAATAAAAGATTTAGCTTCTGCTGTGGCTATTTTGAATGCCCAATCTTCATAAGCATTGACGGATTTGCAGCATTCTCAATTTGTTCTATACTTAAATCCACTCGGCAAACCACGCAACATAATAGGCTGCTGGTATAAATAATAATTGAGCAAAAATGGTACCAAAAAATTTCGAGCTAATCATCGTTAGTGAATAACTTTTCAAAAAGACATAATCGCTTTCCTTTTTTAATACTCTATCTGCTAAAACAGAAGCCTTTGGATCTATAAATAATGTCAGTAAAATCGTTGCTACTCCATTAATAATCCCTGAAGACATTAAAGCGGTCTGTACATAATCCTCTGGGACTAACATCGATGCATATAAAGAAGATAAAACGCCAATTGTAAAAACAGCAGAGACAATAACATTTATCACAAATAACCGTTTCGGTATGGTCTTAAATGTAATACCCTGTAAGTGCGTTAATTTAGGGAAGCGAAAACACATAACAATTTTTTTCATACCTTTAAGGTTTAATTGCTTGAACAGCATGGTGATTACCGAACCTTTTTCATTGGATAATTGAATAATAGCTCTTGAAAAAATGTTGATAAAGGTTGGAAATAAAAGAATACCAAGTAATACGCCAACAGATGTAATCCCTATTAAAATCCGATACTGGTCTTCTATAAAACCTAACTTGTTTAGATCTGGTGCTTCTGCTATTAGTTTTGCTGTTAAAGGTTGTTGAATCATAGTAGAAAATCTTGAAACAATCACTAACGTACTAAACAACGAAATAGCCGTTGCGATTAATCTTACCCTTATACCAGAAATCCGCGTAGAATAAGCTAAAGTCTCAATCGCAGTAATAATTAACAAGAACAATGCGATTACAATTACTTTACTTGTTATTAACTCCATCTACATCCTCCCCTAACATTCTTCTTCAATTGATAGCTTAGTCAAAATTAGTGGCATAACAATCTTATTGAATGAAAATTCTGACGAAATAGATAAAGGAATGTTCCAAGTACATTTGGAAATTCTAGTATGCATTTTAGGATAGAAGTATCAAATTAAGATCGGTAAAGAAATTTATCACGATATTGGTTTTGCATATTAGAGTTTGTACATTGATTTTATGGTTTTTCCCCACATAAACCGAACCCCGTTAGAATGCTCCCCATCTTGTTTTAATTAGCTTTCGGCAATACTATAAGCAAGTAATAAAAGATACCCGATTGTACACATTGCAATAATATTAATTCAACAAAAAATGCGCTAATCCTTTTTGGACCAACTATGTGTAATGAGTTAAGTAACTTAGATGTTTGAACAATAATCTCCTTCTAGGGGGGAGTCCTTAATCCTTTAATTATTAGTGCATATAGTATTGGAGAAGTGAGTTATAGGCATCTTCAACTAAAAGGTACAAAGGAGTGATTCCCATAAAATTTAGTTTTTTAACACCTGCATATAATTCTGAAAAGTGGATTTCGCGACTGTTAGACAGTATCCCGAAAAAATATGCATATGAAATTATTATTTGTGATGATGCTTCAACAGATAATACGCTGAATATTTTATTAGACTATCAAAAAAAATGCCCTCAACTTAAAATCTTAATCAATAAAAAAAATCTTGGCGCTAGTGAAAGTTATAATCGTTTAATCGAAGAGGCAACTGGAGATTACGTAGCCATTATAGATAGCGACGACATGTATTTACCAACGATTGTTGATGTATTAAAACAAGTCGATGGAACGTATGATATTTACTATTACAATATGTTAACAAAAGATGGGCAGGCATTTATTAAACGGCCTACCGATGGCTATATATGGCCAGGTCAATTTAAAATTATTCGGCGCTCCTTTATAGGGAATGCGCGATTTGTAACAAGAAAAGAATATGCCGGGGATACTGATTTTAATATGGCGTTACTTAATCAAGGTCCTACCTGTAAATATACTGGGATTTTCGCTTATTGGTACAACTTCCCGAGAGAAAATTCAGAATCTGATTTACATCTAAGAGGGTTAAAATAAATGGTGATTAAGCAATTAAAATAGTATATTTGAAAAGAGGTTTACTATGAAGTTTAGTTTTGTAACGCCAGTTTATAATGCTGAAGATTCTATTGAGATGATGCTCGATAGTATTCCAAAAGAATATGCTTACGAAATTATCGTTTGTGATGATGGCTCAACCGATCGAACATTAGAAATTTTGGAAAACTACCAAAAAACATGTCCTCAACTTAAATTTTTAAAGCATGAAAAAAATAAAGGGGCAAGTGAATCTTACAATGACTGCTTAGCTGCAGTTACAGGAGATTATGTAGCCATTATCGATAGTGATGATATCTATTTACCAACGATTAATGACGTATTACACCAAATCGATGGTACATACGATATTTATTATTACAATATGTTAACGAAAGAGGGTAGCTATTATATTCACGGCCCAGTTGATTGGCCAGGAAACTTTAAAATCTTTCGAAGTAGCATAATTGGGGATGCAAAATATACAAAAAAGCCTACTGGTGCAGATTTAGATTTTTATAATTCTTTATTAGCGAAAAATCCAACCCGCAAACATACAGGGATTTTTGCTTATTGGTATAACTACCCTCGAGAAGGTTCAGAGTCAGATTTATACTTTAAAAGTTTACATTGATATACTGGAAAATCTAATCTTTCAAATAAAAAAGCTCAAATTTTACATTACACTGTAAAATTTGAGCTTTTTTCTCTTTCATTATATTAACAATATCTTGGAAGCCTATTGCTAACTATATGTTTTTAGTCGTTTCTTCCCCATCTCCGAACAATTCGCTTCACTTAATCCATATTGTTTCTGCAGTAGCTTGTTACTCGTGCCAAGATAATTGCTTTTTACGTTTTCTGCAAAGAGTTAAACCAGGGTTAACCGGTATTGTCATTAATTCATACTCCGTTGTGTCTTTTGACAATTCTTCAATTGCTTGAAAGGCCGTATCGCAAAGAGCCCTTTGCATCATCCAATTATCCCTTGGGTGTGTATCATGGAACAAAATTAAACCATGTGGTGCGACGAAAGGAAAATAATCATAAAAGTCCTGTAATACCGCTTCTTTTGCATGGTCCGCGTCGATAAACAAAAGATCAATTTGCAATGGATTTTCTTGTAATTCTTGCACAAATTGTTGTGTAGTACCGTTAAAAAAACGGACTTTTTCCGACTGTTGCATAAAATTTCCTGCTACAGGATTCATGTCAACCCCAATTAATTTTTCCGCATGGGGAATCATTCTATTAAATAAATCACAGTGAAATAACCCAAGTTCTACATATAACTTTGGGCGAATAAGGCCTCCAAGAAAATCGATTAAATCCTCATGCCACGTTTCCTTCAATTTCTCACTACCTTCCTTATTGTATAAAAATTTATTAGAATTTAGCTCCTCTATCATATTTTGAAATGAACGAAATGTTACAAGAATAACATTTCATTTAATAATCTTTTCTAATTTCCCTTAGAACAACTTCTCTTCACAAGGATTCAAATATTTGGGTAGTAGCACCCAAACTCAAAATCCCCCTACCCATATAATAATTAGAGAATCATCTATAAAACTATAAAAAGTTTAATTCGACGGAATGGGGTGTTTATTTGAAATTCAGCTTTTTATCCCCTGCGTTCAATAGCGAGGCGTGGATTAAGCGAATGCTAGATAGTATTCCAAAAGAATATGCCTATGAAATTATTGTATGCGATGATGGTTCTATCGATCGGACCGTTGAAATTTTAGAGAAGTATCAGCAAACTTGTCCTCAACTCAAAATATTGAAGAACGGCGCAAATAAAGGCGCAAGTCATTCCTATAATCGATGCATTGAGGAAGCAAGCGGAGATTATATTGCAATTATTGACAGTGATGATATTTATTTACCTACCATACGAGATGTTTTAGCTCAAGTAGATGGTACATACGACATTTACTATTACAATATGTTGACTAAAATTGGGCAACGTTTTGTGAAGAGTGAAACAGATGGGTACAGTTGGTGTGGGCAATTTAAAATTATACGTAGAAATTTTATAGGGGATGCGAGATTTACAAATCGAAAAGATATGGCTGGAGATTACGATTTCAATAAAACATTAATTGATCAACATCCAACGAGCAAATATACAGGAATCTTCGCCTATTGGTACAACTACCCAAGGGAAAATTCGGAGTTTTATTTATATCAAAGAGGATTAAAATCGTGAATCCATAATGAAGTACGACTAATATTTAATATTACAGTGAAGTTTGGAGAGAATACACCTTGTTTAAAGACAAAATATTATTGATAACTGGCGGCACTGGTTCATTTGGAAATGCAGTATTGAAACAATTTTTAAATACGGATATTAAAGAAATTCGAATTTTTTCTCGAGATGAAAAGAAACAAGATGACATGCGGACTTTATATCAAAATGATAAATTAAAGTTCTTTATCGGGGATGTCAGGGACATTCATAGTATTAATCATGCTATGTATAATGTGGATTATGTATTTCATGCTGCAGCCTTGAAGCAAGTACCTTCTTGCGAGTTTTTTCCTTTAGAGGCTGTCAAAACAAATATTCTTGGCACAGATAATATGTTAACTTCCGCTATTCAAGCAGGTGTTAAAAAAGTCATTTGTCTTTCTACCGACAAAGCCGCTTATCCTGTAAATGCCATGGGGATTTCTAAAGCAATGATGGAAAAAACGTTTATTGCAAAATCACGAATGGCTCCTGATGAAACGTTAATCTGTGGTACTCGTTATGGAAATGTAATGGCATCAAGAGGTTCGGTCATTCCGTTATTTATCGATCAAATTAAGAGTGGAAAACCACTGACAATTACTGATGACAAAATGACACGCTTTATGATGAGTCTAGAAGAAGCGGTAGACTTAGTCATCTATGCATTCCATCATGCATCAAATGGTGACATTATGGTACAAAAAGCTCCCTCTTCTTATATTAAAGACCTCGCTCAAGCATTAATTGAGTTATTTGAAGCAAATAATGAGATTCATACAATAGGCACTCGTCATGGTGAAAAAATATATGAAGTACTATTAACGAAAGAAGAAGCAGCGAAGGCGATTGATATTGGCAACTTTTATCGAATCCCCGCTGACAACCGTGATTTAAATTACGCAAAATATCTCAATCAAGGCTCCCCTAAAATTACATTAAGTGATGAATATAACTCCAACAACACAAAAATCCTTACAATCGATGAAATAAAACAGAAATTACTAACGCTCCCTTTAATACAAGAGGAATTAAATTCTTGGAAGGGTGGTCATTAGTTTGAAATATTTAGTATTAGGCGCAACTGGAATGGCTGGTCATACAATTGCTCTTTATTTGTTGGAGAATGGGCATGAAGTCATTACGTACTCTAGAAGTCCTTTTTCGTATGGAGATAATGTGAATGGTGATTTAACAGATGGAGCATTTTTAAAGTCCCTTCTTCTCGATTTGGACTACGATATTGTGATTAATTGTATCGGCGTATTGAACGATGCTTGTGATAAAGCACCCTCCAATGCGGTCTTTTTTAACAGTTATTTACCACATGCCATTGTTGAAATACTTAAAGCCGATGAACATAAAAAGTTATTCCACATGAGTACAGATTGTGTATTTTCAGGAAAAAAGGCCCCCTATTATGAGCATAGTCTTCGTGATGGAGAAACCTTTTATGATCGCACGAAGGCATTAGGGGAAATCGAAAATGAAAGACATTTAACATTTAGAAATTCCATTATCGGTCCTGATATGAAAGAAGACGGAATTGGCTTATTTAATTGGTTTATGAAACAAAATGGCACGATACATGGTTATAAAGAGGCTATTTGGACTGGAGTTACAACGTTAACGTTAGCTAAAGCGATGGAAAGAGCAGGAAGCGAAGGGTTATGCGGATTATACAATTTAGTAAATAATGCTAGCATAAATAAATTTGACCTTTTAACGTTATTCAATCAACATTTTAAGGATGAAAAAATAATCATTTTACCTGATTCAAAAGTGAAATTAGATAAAACCCTTATCAATCAACGGCAGGATTTTAAATTTAAAGTCCCGTCTTATGAACAGATGATTATCGAGATGAAAGATTGGATTGAGTCTCACCATAATTTATATGCGCATTATTTCATTTAAATATATGAACTTTCAAAACTGAGTTTGTTAAAAACAAATTCAGTTTTTTATTTGCGTTTTTGAGCTGAAAAATACCCGTGAAAAAATTCAACCCTGACGTTTATTAGAATAACTCCTACCATCTCTAACTGTACCAAAAACAGCCTAAGGGTAAAATAAAAAAAGTGTTGCAAATCTACTAGCATTTGATTTGCAACACTTTAAATTTATAGAGTTGGGTTTCATCCCAGCACCTTTATTTATAATTTTCTATGCTAATCGAATAATAGTTAATGAGGCATTTATTACCTCTTGACCATCTAAGGTTTCTCTAAGCGTTGTTGGTGAAGTACCTGCATTAACTAAGTTGATAGTAGCTGGTGCAGTAATAGAAAGTATAGCATTCCCCGTTAAACTTTGTGTATCAAGACCTGATGAAGTGAATTGACCATATACAGTTGAAGGTTGCGTAATTGAATTTACCTGAATACCAAATACTGCATTATCCAAGCCAGTAGATAAAGCGGTGTATACAATCAAGTACGTTCCACTTTCTGTTATAACTACATCCTGCGATGGTGCGGTAAATGTAATACCTCCCAAAATTGGTCCGTTAGCTCTTAATAGAACCGGTGTAGCTGCCCCAACAGATGTAGTTCCTGTTGTGAAGAAATATCCAAATCCAGAAATTGTACCGGTTGCTCCTGTTGCTCCGGTCGGACCCGTTTCACCTGTTGCTCCTGTTTCACCTGTCGCTCCGGTTGGTCCTGTTGGGAATGTTGTTTGTTCGATTGTAACAATGGCAGAACCTGGTGTTACTATAATTTCCAATGTATCAGAATTAAAAGCTAAAACATCTCCTAAACCTACTGTTGCTGTACCAGTCTCTCCTGAAACAAAGAATAAAGCTTGGCCTGTTGCGAATGCACCTGTTGCGCCTGTTGCCCCAGTTGCTCCTGCTTCTCCTGTTGCTCCAGTTGCTCCCGCTTCTCCTGTTGCTCCAGTTGCTCCGGTTGCTCCCGCTTCTCCTGTTGCCCCAGTTGCTCCTGCTTCTCCAGTTGCTCCGGTTGCTCCCGCTTCTCCTGTTGCCCCAGTTGCTCCGGTTGCTCCCGCTTCTCCTGTTGCCCCAGTTGCTCCCGCTTCTCCTGTTGCTCCTGCTTCTCCTGTTGCTCCTGCTTCTCCAGTTGCTCCGGTTGCTCCTGTATCTCCTGTCGGTCCGGTTGCTCCCGTTGTTCCTGTTACTCCTGTTGCTCCGGTTGCTCCTGTTGCCCCAGTTGCTCCGGTTGCTCCCGCTTCTCCTGTTGCCCCAGTTGCTCCCGCTTCTCCTGTTGCTCCTGCTTCTCCAGTTCCTCCTGTTGCTCCAGTTCCTCCTGTTGCTCCGGTTCCTCCAGTTCCTCCTGTTGCTCCAGTTGCTCCAGTTCCTCCAGTTCCTCCTGTTGCTCCAGTTGCTCCTGTTCCTCCTGTTGCTCCGGTTGCTCCTGTTGCTCCTGTTGCTCCAGTTCCTCCTGTTGCTCCTGTTGCTCCTGTTGCTCCAGTTCCTCCTGTTGCTCCAGTTCCTCCAGTTCCTCCTGTTGCTCCGGTTGCTCCTGTTGCTCCAGTTGCTCCAGTTCCTCCTGTTGCTCCGGTTGCTCCTGTTGCTCCAGTTGCTCCAGTTCCTCCTGTTGCTCCTGTTGCTCCTGTTGCTCCTGTTGCCCCAGTTGCTCCTGTTGCTCCAGTTGCTCCTGTTGCTCCTGTTGCTCCAGTTCCTCCTGTTGCTCCAGTTACTCCAGTACCTGGACCTGTTGGACCTGTTGGACCTGTTGGACCTGTTGGACCTGTTGGACCTGTTACCCCAGTCGGACCAGGACTTGGAGGCGTAGGAGGTAAAGGTACACAATGACATTTTGGTGAATGACATCTTATACAAGCATCTTGGGCACGATATACTTTTAATGGACCTTTGTTTTGATTCTGGCAAATACAATCTGAATGGTGACACATTTTACAAGCATGATGATTATAATAATTATTTAAACTCATATTTTCTCACCTCCCTCGTAATAAGCTATTCAACTCTATAATGGGAGGTAAGGACATAAAACTATTTGAATAAAATATTATCAAAGTATTTTTTGTTATATAGTACTTTTTCAGAGTTTGGAATATATTTACTAGCTAACTCATTATGCATATAAGCAGTTTGGTAATCTTTTAAACGATCGTATAGAACACATAGTTGTAAATGTGGAAGCCAAGTAGAAAATGCTGGATTTTGCAGACTTAAACTCGATTCTACACTCGTGCTGTGTAAAAGAGCATGTTTATACCAATATATTGCTTCATTATTTTTATTTTGCTCCATAAAATAGAACCCAATTCGACAGCATGCTTCTGGTCGTGGCATATCATAAGAAAAGGTTCTTAACGTTGCTGTAATCGCCTTATCTTTTTCCTTTATTTCACTATAACAATCAGCTATTCGAAGACAAGCTCGAATATTATCCTCAACCCACCCTTTTTTTGTTTCAAGAAATTCCTCATATTTCTTTATTGCTTGAAGATATTCTCCATGATCTGCGAGTTCATTTGCATAATAATAAAGATCTCTTGGAGAAAAGTCTTTTCCTGCTTCTAACATTTTTTCATAAATTCCGATATTCCGATTCGTATCATGACTTAACGGAAGATGGCTAACCGCTAAATCACTCTGATATATATTTCCATGAACTGCGAGATACTCATGGACTTCACCAACCCATTGGAAATTGTTCAATCTTTTCGCTAAGCGATTTCTTCGTAAAAGTGCAGTAACATTCCCATCATTATCAAATCCTAAATTATAGATCATAGAAACTGCATCAACATCTGGAGAAAGCGTTTCTTTTAAACGTTTAAACTTTTCTTGGTCTTCTTCCAGAAATACATCATCTGCATCAATCCAGAGAATATAGTTCTTCGTTGCTTGCTGGAAAGAGAAATTTCTTGCAGCAGCGAAGTTATTAATCCACTCAAAATCAAAAATTCTATCGGTAAAAGTACTAACAATTTCTTTTGTTTTATCTGTTGAACCTGTATCGACAATATTTATTTCATCAACGAGGTCTTTTACAGATTCAAGACAACGACCAATTACCTCTTCTTCATTTTTTACAATCATACATAAACTAATTGAAATCATTACATTTCCCTCCCGTACTATATATATGTATAGGAAGTAAGATTGGTTGGGACATATATAGGGAAAATGTGTAAGAATGGAACCTAATTTGTACATGAAAACTATCATATTGTAAGGGGACAGAAAATACTATGGAGGGGAAATTTCATGAAAAAAATTGCGTTACTCAGTATGGATGGGCATACATTAGGTGATCAATATATTTTTAAAGATATTTGCTTAATTCCTATCTTGTTAGGGGATTATTTAGGCTATGATGTTCTAATTACGACGGAAATAAATCAAGAAAAGTTAAAGGAAACTTTTCCAAGTATCAATTTTGAATTTATCGCTTTTCAGGATAATTATGAAATAAATATGAATCAATATTTACAAGACCATGCGAACGAAATCGATATTACCTTTGCCTTTGGGGCTTATCCTTCTTATTTGCAACTATTAGAGACATACAAAAAGAACAACCCAAATGGAAAAACGTATTTAAAATTGGATATGAACCGCTATTGGTTAAATCGTTTAGTAGATTCACCCAATTATTTAAATCACCTATTTCAGCATTGTGATTTTGTATCAGCAGAATGTACACCCATTGTAAAAATACTTGAGGAAAAATATCAAAGGAAAATTCACCATATTCCAAATGGGTATTATGATTTTTCCCCAACAGAAGCGGTGTCTTATGATGAAAAGAAAAATATAATTTTAACTGTCGGTCGATTGGATTCACCGGATAAACAAGTAATGATGACCGTACATGCTTTTTTGAATGCCAGGCTTCCGGATTGGGAGCTTCGTTTAGTTGGTGCCATGTCAGATGAATTTAAAAAACAGTTAATAGATGTTGTTTCTGCTAGTCCGTATTCGAATCAGGTTAAAATTTTAGGACCTATCTTTGACAAGCTTAAATTAGAGGCCGAATATCGACAAGCTAAAATATTTTGTCTTACATCAAAGGTTGAATGTCATGCCCACGTATTAGCGGAAGCTGCAAAAAACGGATGTTATCTCATGTTGACGGATATAGATGGTGCAATTGATATTACGAAAAATCAAAGATGGGGAAGAATCCATCCTATATACAATTGGCCCTTCTTTACTGAGTCACTTAAAGAAGTGTCAGAACAGGAAGAATTGCTTAAAGTAACATGTGAGGAAATTCAAAACTTTGCAAGAGAGAACTTAAATTGGCATCACCTCATTGAGAAAATAGCGAAAATTTTAGGAGAAGAACTTGAACAAAAAAACTGAGTTACTATTTTGGATGGAACCTATATATTAGTATGCGAAATTATCGAATGATGAATAAAGCAAAGTTTAGTAAACGACGGCTATAAATTAGAATTTTGGACAGAAGCTTATCTAGTTACGCTTACAGTCCGGATTTAGTTACATTGTCCTTCTTGGATTTCTTAGGAATCGTTAATGATTGCCAATTACTTGATTTTAAATGTTTGGCTATATAAATGATTTGCCCAATATGATAAGAATAATGGTACATTTGACGTTCAATTGCTTCTATCACTGAATGCGACTCATTTCGGATCGTAATTGTTTTTAACAGGTGTTCTTCGTCAATGTCTTTTAATGACGTTAAAAAGGTAGTCCAACCAAGGTTCCACAGTTCCATAACCTGATCTTTCGTATGAAAATCTCCTACAAATTCTTCATCCCGATTACGGTCCGGTTTTTCCCCATCTGTTGTAAAAAAATCAGTCCAACGAGAAACCATATTTCCACTCATATGTTTGATAATAATCGCAATACTATTAGACTCTTCATCAGGAGTCCAAAACAATTCACTTTCCGTTAATTGCTCAATTGCTTTTTCGGCCGTTATTTTTGCTTCTGTAAAGCGTTGAAGAACTGTTCTCAAATACTCTCTACCTATGCTCATAAACTCACCTTTCTATAAAGGATTTTTCCACCAGCATTTAACCTTGGTACCATCTTTCATCAAAAGAAAGGTTCAATGCTTTTCCTATTAATGTTCCAAACTGTATAAACCCACTCCCTGTAGCAGTAATTAATTTACCATCTTGGACTACGAGATTATCCGAATAATGTTCACGTTCAAAAATCCCTAACGTCTCACGTGCTTGTTCCGTCAATCCGACTGTATATTTTTTACCCTTTAACACGCCCGCTTTAGCTAGGAGATAGGGAGAACTAGAAATGCTGGCAATTAATGCAACTTTACTTTCCATCTCTCGAATAAAATCAAATAGTCTTTCCTCATTTTGCAGTATTCTATTGAAAAGGCAATATGTGTATAGGATTGGCTTATTTCATTACGGGGTATATTTTTCTCTACGTTCAGAGCAAGCCACATACCATTTATATCGAAGTAAGCAGTTTTTTTACCCTTTACTAACAATTTAGCATCAAAAACTTTATGATAAAACTCTATTGAATCTTCTAAATCAGTAACTGAAAATAGTAAATGATTAAGACCTTTTATAGACACTTTTATCACCCCTAAGTTTGAATCTTAAATTAAACTGGGTCGTTAATTGTAGTGGGAAATATCCCTAATCCTTAACGAAGTAAATAAGTAACTACACTTCAACAGATTTATTCTTATTATTTACCTACTAAAACAAACACATTTCCATCTGGTGCTTGCATTACAGCAACATGACCACCTAAAGAATTAGGGAAAGGCGTGCGAATCCACTGCACTTCAGTATTTAATTTTAATCTTTTGTAAGCCTCCCGAACGTCTTCAACAACAATTTCCGCTTCAATAAAATTCAAATTGGGGTTATTCTTTAATACTAACTCTGAATTACCATCAGGAAATTTCATGCCAACCAGTGTCCATTGTTTTTCTTCGTCTTGAAATGTTTCCCAAGATTTTGTTAACCCTAATGATTGATAGAACTTTACCGACTTTTCAATGTCTTCTGTATAAATTGCAACACATTCTAATGCTTTCCACATCATTCATTCTCCCCTTCATAAAACAAAAACTTATGTTCCTTATATATAATAATCCATATTTTAAATACCCATAATGAATATCACAAATGTTAATTTTCTCTTTTTATTGATTTAGAATCGACTATTTTGTCACCAATAAACGCTATTAATAAACCAATAATGATTGGTAAGAGGGCAACTTCAGTACTTGAAGGTGTAATCTTAAATACAAGAAAATCTATATCGAATATAAACCCCAATAAATATAGGAATGCCATTGATCCTAACGAAAGAATTAAAGGAATCATATACTCTTTTTTGCTATAAATTTCATAAGCAAAGTATCCAAATAACAAACCGAATCCAGCTCCTAAACTAATTGCAGAAAGTAAAGAGATTGGAGAAAATATGCTAAGGAGTATCCCAACAACATAACCAATTACCATTCCCAGCGGTATTAAACTATCTAATAAAATTTGAGCACCTTTTGAATTTTTCTTACCCAAGGTGCCTTTCTTAAGTTTGCGCTCCATTCTTTTCACTACGAATACAGCAATTCCACCTACTATTATAAGAGGTAGAGCGATTTCCAAAGCTAAATCCATATTAGAATCTCCCTTGTTTAGCATAATTTATTCCGCAAAATAGCCCGCTTGCGGAATAATGCTGGTGATTAATGAAATTTCATTTTCCATCTGTATAATATGCGCAAAAAGCCTTTCCTCATTTTGTAGTATTCTATTCCCCATGAAGCCTGCTGTTTAATTTATTCATTAAATCTTCCCATGACAACTGTATTATAATAATTCCCATCGGATAGTAGCCTATCATTTTTTAGTACGCCTTCTTGTTCAAACCCTAACTTTTTATACAGCATGATGGCTTTTTCATTGGTTTCGAGTACATTTAAAGTCATTTTTCTAATATCGTTAGCATCAGCCCATTTAATAGATTCCTTTAACAAGTTCGTACCAATGCTATAGCCCCAAAAATCCTTTAGTACACAAACACCAAACTCCACTTTATGAGCCATTCTTTTCAACTCATTGCCTTCACACCTTGAAAAGCCTACTATACTACCGCTTACTTCACAGACTAGAAAAAGATTATGAGATTTTTTTGTGTCTTCTTTAATTAACTGTTTAAAACCAACCTCATCTATGTACGCTTCCCCTTGTTCCCTATCCATATTTTCTGTTTCACCATCGATTTGGAATCGTACTTCAGACAATTTTTTCGCATCCTCTTGTTTCGCTGACCTTAAAGAATAGGTTAAATTACGAATATGGAATTCTATTGGATTTACTATTATTACAAACTCCTCCCTCCTGAGATTTTCCAGCTTAAAGCGATAACTATCTCTGTCCTCAAATACTAAAACGATTCGTGAAATGATGAACCAATGGCCAAGCACGCACCTCTATTTTTTTTGCAAAATGCAGTATAGGCAAATCACTCTCAACAGCAATTCCTTGCTTGGACAGTATCGAATTATGCTTAAATTCTGCTTCTGCATTTTGTAATATCCAAGGCTCATGTAAAATATCGCAACGTAGTGGTACACCTGAGGAATTTAACGTATAAAAGCAGTAACGCTCGACCAACCATTCCTCGAAAGACCCAATAGGTGCTTGAAATGGTTCTGAAATCGGTCTATAGCTACACGCTAATTCAATTTCAGTGTCCTTTCGTCTCTTACTTTCAAATTCAATAGTTGTTGTTCCACTATTTTTGATTTCCATTTCAGAGTACCAATATGGTAAATGATAGAGAGTTTTAGCTCCCTGTACAGCAAGCCAGTTGGCAGCATCCAAACTAAAAAAGTACACGCCAGGCTTACCATTTAGCACTACATAGGTCCGTACATTCAGCTCCGGAAATTGGTCTGTTCCCGGAATAGGTGGCAATCCTCGTAGCCTAACTCCCGACATACGAAACGGCACAACCCCAATCCAGCACATATCATTATATGAATCCAAAGGCAGTTCTTCAGGTACTAACTTTCGTAATGCTTCAAATTTAATTGGATAATGGGCAAATAAAAGATCGCTCCATGTCTGTTTCATCGTCCAAGGTAAATTCGGTAGAGCCCACGGACGATGACTGTCATCCCATCGATTTTTCGAATTTTTTTCCACAGCAAGTCACTTCCTTTTTTACTTATTATTACATAATTTTCGAAGTCTAAATTAATTTATTTTCAAAGATTGTTTGATAATTATAATAACTACTTAAATTGTATCTAACTGTAAAAAGAGCTGTTGAACTTTGTCGATCAACAACTCATTATATTTTTATGGGACAAAGATTACCCAAACATAATTTTATTCTTTTAATTCCTGAATTATTTCCTTAATAGCTTTTGCTAAAGCATTAGTAGTTCTATAAGATTCCTCTAATGTATTTTCAACACCACCAATGTTTAACAAGGCGGCTTGATCATAGACATCTTGATTATATGTGTTTCGAGGATTCACACCTTTTTCACTAACACCTTTTGATAATCCAGGATACAGTTGCTCTAATTTTTCATGAATGCGGTTGGCAAATGCTTTGTTTTTTTCATAATTATCGCTTGTCTTTGATACAACAAACCCGATTCTTGCATAATTGATTCCGTCAATCTTGATTGTGGTTGTTGTTCTTTTTTCGGAATCTCTGTGTATATCGAAAACCATTTTAATGCTGTTATATTTATTTACGGCATCCTGTACAACTTCCCTCGAAATGGTATAGGCGTCATTGAAAGTTAAATTTTGTTCCTGTAGCATTTCGAAAATATCGGTCTCACTGTACACACTGTTAATATTGTTTTCCTTTAGAGCCTCACTTAAAGCCTTTCCGACTAAAGTGACATTTTTAGTTGGGCTAAATGGTTCGCCAAATTGTGTGATATTATGTTCTGGCAAATATGATTCGTGATTATGTGTGTGGTAAATAAACACTACTGGATTTTTGTCATCAATGGCAGTGGCGGACGATCCATTGCCAGCATGACTAAACATAGTTGTAATTGACTTGTCCTCTATAAAGAAAAGCATATAGGATAATACGATTGCGAAAAGTAAAATACTGCTTGTGACAGCTGATAATCTTTTTACACTGCTCGTTCGCTTCATACCTCTTGCCTTTTGTCTCAACTTCTTTTCGGTTGATGCAATAAAGTCCTTACTTGGATGTTGAGGATACGTTTCTTTCATCATTTGAAATAGTTCTTTTTCATTTAACATTTGTCAAAACCCCCTCTACGCCAATATTCAATTTTCCTTTCAGGTCTTTCAATGCTCTGTGGTAATCTACTTTCACTTTTGATTCACTACATTGTAGAATTTCCGACGTCTCCTTGATGGAGCATTCATTGATGCCGCGCAAAATGACGACCGCCCTATATTTTGGCTTTAATTTAGAAATCGCTGCATGCACCATTTGTTCCATTTCAGAAATTTCAACCTCTTCATCAGGCTTTTTGTCTTTAGACTCTAATTGCGTGAAAAACCCTTCCTTAAAGACAGCGGTAAACTTCTTTTTTCGATAATGGTCTACTGCTACATGTTTGGCGATGGAGAAGATCCATGTCTTTAGATTGTTGCCTTCTTTAAAATTTGGTAAGTTTTTTAATACACGAATAAATACTTCTTGCGTCAAGTCCTCTGCATCGTTTTGATTTCCTGAAAAACAAATAAGAAATCGAAATACGTCTAAATAATGTTTGTGGTAAATCTCAACGATACTCGATTCTAAGTCCTTTCGATCAATCAAGCTTATCCCTCCTCAATCTGTTCACTCATTATTCGTTTGAGGTTTAGAAAAGGTTACAATTATTTGATTTAAAATTTCCCATTCTCCCCCGCTGCTCCATAAGACAAAGTTATGACACTATATAATAGATGAATATTATCTTTTATATATTGTAGTTGGTATGATGAATATGAAAATAATGGGATTTTTTATTCAAATAAGGAGGAACAGCAAATGCAGTATTCAATCCAGCCCGTAGCTTATGTAAATAATAATCGAAAAGAGATTGCGGATGATAATTGGGGTTCCATCTTATCAACAATTGAACTTGCAGAAAATATTAATACTTCATCATTAAAAGGTATCAATGAATTCTCGCATTTAGAAATCATTTTTTACTTTGATAAAGTATCCGATCATCAAATTCAATATGAAGCAAGACATCCAAGAAACAATCAAGCATATCCTGAGGTTGGGATCTTCGTTCAACGGGGAAAAAATAGACCAAATAAATTGGGCGTAACTATGGTTGAACTGGTTGACGTTAAAGAGCGGGCTTTAATTGTTAAAGGATTAGATGCAATAGATGGAACGCCCATTATCGACATGAAGCCAGTAATGAAGGAATTCCTACCTAAAGGTGAAGTAAGACAACCGAATTGGTCCATCTCTTTAATGGAAAATTATTGGGGAGATTAATATTGTTATCGAAACCAATCCGTTAAAATCACCATTGTCAGAAAGCCGAAAATGAAGGCGATTGTTGCTGCTCTTTCATTGCCATCTCCATGACTCTCTGGAATTAATTCTTTATAAACAACAAAGAGCATTGAACCTGCAGCAAAAGCAAGGCCATAAGGGACAATATATTCAAACGATTCTCCAAATAATATACCAATTAATCCAGCACACATTTCAATGATTCCTGTCAAGGTAGCCAAAAAAATGGCCTTACTACGTTTCACATTTTGTGTCACTAAAAACAGGGCAACTAAAAAGCCATCTGGTACATTTTGAAGTCCAATTGCAATCGCAACAAGTACCCCCAACTCCTGTCCATTGCGTACATTACTAATACCGACTGATAAACCCTCAGGCAAGTTATGTAAAGACATGGCAACTAAAAACAAAACGATTGCTCTCGAATTAGTCGCCGGTTTACGTGAATGCTCTAAATCAACATGTGGAATTATACTTTCTAATAGCGTGAGGACAAACGTACCGATCAGTATCCCTATAACCAATACAGTAATGTTCGATAGTTTGAGAGCAGATGGAATTAAACCATAGGCGGAAGCGGCAACCATTATGCCTGCTGTATAAGCGAGCAATGTATCCTTTCCTTTATGGGAAACGTTTTTAATTAACAAAACAGGAATGGCGCCTAAGCCTGTACAAAGAGAAGAAAGAATAATAGGTAAATACTGCATTGGAATCCTCCAGAATCGTGTTAATTCATGTTATGTAAAAATCCCAGTAACATGCACCCTAGATGGCTGCATATTGATTCATCAAATACTGATTCGGGTTTCTAACTATTTTTAAAATAGTATTATATAAGCCCAATAGAAAAGCCCCGCTTAAATTTGCGAGGCTGGAGCTGTTATTTAGTAAAATCAATTTTCTTCTGTAATAAATAAATTGTGATGCCACCTACTAGCATTGAAAAGGCTTCACCGACTGCTACCATGCCATATGTTGGCCAAAATGGTGCATTAAATATGATCGTGATTTGTGCAGCTACTGTAAACATCGAGGCTGTAAAAATTATGCCGGTTACAATCAATTTCCACACCAAGCTTTTCATATTTTTTGTTAGCATTCGACAAATCATCAATGCAATGAATGTCGCAATACCACCTACCGGTACATCAACCCACCACATCGGTGATAAGAAATTTGCGATAACTACGCCAAGCGTTACCGCCATAATATAACGTTTATGGAAAAGTGCTAAATAGTTAAACATTTCGGATAGTCTTAATTGAACAGCACCGAAACTAATCACAGCTAAAACAAGTGTCACTGCCACATAAAGCGAAGCAATGATAGCCACCTTAGCCGTTTCATGCACGCTAACACGTGACGTTGAAACAGAAGTTGCCATTATTTAAATTTCCTCCTTTATAAAATAGCTTTTTGCTATTTTACTAATAACTATGACCAAAGGAGCAAGAGTGCTAGTACTCTGCCAAAGTGCCATAGTGTGCTTTTGCACCTTTCTATTATGAAGGAAAAAGTAAATAATGGCAATATTCATCTTTACTTGTTCATCCAGCCGCCATCTATCGGCATAATCGTTGCGTGCATATAATCGCTTGCTTCACTTGCTAAAAATAACGTAAGGTTCGCAACTTCCTCAGGCTTTGCCCAACGTTTTGCTGGTGTTTGCTCAGCAACCCATTTCGCCATCTCGCCAGTCCCTTCAAAATCTGCAGCATTCATCGGCGTTTCAATTGCTCCAGGGGCAATGCCGTTTACACGTATCCCGTCTCGACAATAATCGTACGACAGCTGCTTTGTATAACCTATAACAGCATGCTTAGAAGCTGTATATGCTGCACCACCACCACCTGCAATAAGACCAGCAATGGAAGCCATATTAATAATGATGCCTTGCTTACGTGGTAGCATTTTTTTCAGCGTTGCATTCGTCACGAAATACATACCTTTTACATTCACATTAAAAATACGATCCCAAAGAGCTTCATCCGTTTCCAGTGATTTCGCATAGCCGTCTAGCATACCTGCCGTATTACATAAAATATCTATTTGTTCGATTTGTGCAATTGTTTGCTCAAGGAATTCCTGATCCGTCACACTCCCTACAAAATGCGAGTAGCTTTCCTCCACGACATCGCTTTTCTGAATGTCAATTCCTATTACTTTAGCACCTTCCTGTAAAAATGCCTTCACCTGCGCTCGTCCAATACCAGATGCAGCTCCCGTTACAAGTACTACGTTGTTTTCAAAACGATTATTCATTTATTTATCCTCCATAAAAAGAACTGACCTGCTAGATACAAGTCAGCTCTTAGTATTACGCTGTTACGACTTCCCAATCGTCCGCTAAAATATCACATACTGTTGGTGTAAACATCGTATAGCCTTCACCTGTCACATTAATAACAAAATACGGGTTCATCGATAAACCATCTAATGTCGTTTGCGGCACATACTTTACATATAGCTCTGCTCCGCCCCAGCCTTTACGAATAATTTTCTCTCCATTTTTTAAGCACGGTAAAATTTCCTCAAATGTCATTGGTCATCTTCCTCTAACTAATTATGTCATCTAGTCATTATACCATTTTTAACGGCGGAAAATAGCATATAATCAGGCTTTTTTATAAATCCGACGATTTACATTCTCTCTACAATCCTCTTTTTATTTTATCACTTCGATTTTGCCGTTATTCGATTCTAGATCAACTAGATTTTCTCCCTTTCCTATGACTGCATTCCCCTGATATTTATCGAGAATATTGATTTCCCCATTGTCTGCAGATATTTTAAAGGTGGTATTAGTCGGTTCCTTATCCGTTTTAATCGTAATTTTACCATTGTCGCTCTCTAATTGTATGTTCCGATCTAAGTCTTTTGTAGTGAGCGATATTTTACCATTATTTGAGGAACCCTTGAGATTTCCTTCTACATCATTAAGCTCCAACTTGCCATTTGCACTTTTTACGTCAACGTTTTCTGCTACAATCTTATTTAATTCAATACGACCATTATCCGTTTTCACTTTCAAATTCTTTATATTCAGCTCTGACATTTTCACTTTTCCATTATCATTATCGACGACAAAGGAAGAATACGATTTTTGCGGGACATAAACGTATAAATGAGAGGATTGAATATTAAAGTCAATGCTGAAACTACTGTTGCGCTCTTTTAATCTAATGGTAAGCTTATTCCCTTTTACTTCGGCATTAAAATCCAACTTAGAAACATCCACACCTTTTGTTACATGCTCTACTTTAATTTCTGAATCCGAAGTAGGAAGAACTTCTACAGTTGCATTGTCCGTTTGAATGTAGACCTCTTTCACCATATCAGAACTCACTGTTTTCTCTGTCGTGGTTTCTTCTTGATTGGTTTGGGAAAACGTAATGAAACTGCCGATACCGCCAATTAGTAAAAGAAGCAACGCAAGGATTGATAATTTTTTACCCATGCTTCAAACCACCCTTCACAAAAGTAATGTTAAATTTCAAATAGCGAATAAATCCTTTAGTTAGAGCTTTTGTTGCGACGAACATCCCCATCGCTATAAATATTCCAATTCCACAAAGACCAAGTGAGAAGAATAAGTCAAACATTCTGAATACCCCTATAAATAAATTAATAAGAATACTGAATGGAGCAAGAATAAACGCTATAGACGCCAACCATCCGGAAATGAAGTGACCCCTAAAAGTTAGACATGGTTATTGGTTACCTAACTTTAATTTGGAAACGTTATTTTGTATGATTCTGCATATTTTATAAATCTTTAATGAACTAAGAACTTTGAATTTAATGACGCTTCTCCAACAATCGTGCCGCATGGTTGAAGAGAACTTACTATGTTAAATTAGATTATCATTTTATAATCTTTTCACTACTAAAGTACCTAGACCAAGTATAGTATACAAACCGAACAAACAGAAAATTAATAAACCTGTTTCGATATATTCGATTCCCAGTGAATAGGCAATGAGTAACGCAGCACCACTAGCCAATAAAATAACATAAAGTGCAATCAAAAAATACTTCTGAATTAATGACACACTACGCTCATCAATATCTGGCACATTTCCATTTCTTTTTTGCTTGAACTTTGAAAATACGATAAAAATTAGAAAACCACCAAATGTACCAAGGCAAATTGGCAATAATAAGTCATAATTAAATCGCCCTGTTTCTTTTCCTATCAAATAAATCCCCAATAACCCACCTATCAAAAAACACCCTATAATTACAATCCAAGTAATTATTTGCAACTTCTTAGGTGACATTTATTTCCCCTCCATTTCATCTAAATAAAATAACTGTTCAATCGGTACATCAAAATACTTCACCAGTTTTAGTGCTAACTCAAGGCTAGGATTATACTTGTTTTTTTCAATTGCATTTATAGTTTGTCTAGTGATTTGTAAATCCTCTGCCATTTGTACTTGTGTAATGCCTTTTTTTAATCGGATTTCTTTGATGTGATTAATTACTTTCAAATTTGCACCTCCACAAAAAAGTAAAGATATCTTTACATGTATATTATAATAAAAGCAGGTCAATGTAAAGATATCTTTACATTGACCTGCTTTTTATTGAATAGTGAAAAAACATTCCCTAAGTGGCATTGAACGTTTATTAGATTTTATTTGTATGCTTCCTAAGTTATATTTTGAAATATTTAACAACACTCGACTTCACTTTATAGGAATTTAAATATAAAATTACAATAGTTGTAATAATAATAAACAAGATACTTATGAAAGAAGGTTGTTTTAATGACAATGGAAGGTTTCTTTATTTTAGTGATTGAACCGCTCATTGTGACAATATATCAATTTCAAATTTATCCCTTGAACCTCAAGTTACTTGAGGTTTTATAATGAACTTATACTTTTGTTAGGAGGAATTTTGATGAATAACAATAACAAGTTTTCCGTTGGGGAGTTTTCAGAAAAAACAGGAATACCTATTCCTACTTTACATTACTATGATGAAATTGGTTTATTACGACCAGAAAAGAATCCTTCTTCAGGGCATCGCATTTACAATTATCAAGATATTATAATATTACAAAAAATTTTGAGTTTAAAATACCTAGGATATAGTCTGGATGAAATAAAAAATTTATTAAATAAAACAAGCTTTACCGTTGATTTAAACGAAAGCTTGTATCTCCATTTTCAAGCTTTAGAAAAAGAGAAAAAACAAATCGAACAGTCAATGAAATCTATTAATAGAGTAATTAGGTTAATTGAGGAAGAGGGAACAGTGGATAGTAACTTAATACTTAACCTTATTCACGGTATGCGTATTCAACATATACAAGAAGAATGGATGGATCGCCATATGTTAACGGATATCGCGGAAGAGTTAGAAAAGAAACCGGAAGAAGATAAAATCTCTTTAGATAAAACGTTTATTCAAGTGTCTAAAGAAGTGAAACAATTATATGGTAAACCCGTAGAGGACCCGAAAGTACAACGAATGATTAAGAACTATGTAGAAGAATTTTTTTCATTTCTTGGTGAGGATTTGATACAAAAACTCGCTGATACGAATATAGAAGGAGAACTTGATATTCAAGAACTTGAAAATATGACACCTTCTCCTTTTACAGAAGATGAACAAAAATGGTTTGATCAAGCGATAGAATATTATATTCAGCAAGAAGAAATGGAATAGATATTAATGAGCTATACTCTTAAATTATAGTTGGTCAATCTTATTTAAAACAATACACTTGATTTTCCATTACAGGGTATGATGAAGGGGGATATAGTTACTTAACTTTGATTTGGGAACGTTTTATTGCATAGCATTTACATTCGATTGCTAAATATATAGTTTAAAATCAGAAGCAGTCAAACCACTTAATATAATAAATAATGCAATTGCTGCTAATAATAGCGGCTTGCTACTAGAGTTTTCATTTTTTATTAACTCTTTAATATTAATCCTTCTCCTTTCTAACTGAAAAATTGCATATAAATTTCCGTGTCATTTGGGAACGTTTATTTGTATGAGATTGTATATTCTACACTTAGCTAAAAGTGCCGACTAAATCTATAAATTTTCCATTATGGGCGTCTATCACGATCGTCGCATTCATTTCAGGGGCTTTTATTGTCACTTCCCATTGCATTCTATTAAATAATTCATTCAAAAATCCAGATTTTTCGGAAAGGTTTACATGTATATCTTCTTCTGGGATTCCTTCTAGTCCATCAAATAAAATCGTTCCCCATTCTTCTGATGGATTTAGTAAATATTTTTCCGCATTAATTAAAGCTGCGTCGGCACTAAGTATGGGTGTTTTATAAAAATATAAAAAACAAATGACACTAGAAACGATTAAAACTAATGCTATTTTTTTAAAAATAATACCACCTCAAATGAAATTATTGTGTTATCTATTCAAATCGCCCCCAAAGTGTCCTTTGGGAACGTTATTTGTGTATCGTATTAATTATTGATAACCATCTTTTTTGCTACTAAGTTTGATAAAAAAGGGGAAAATATTTGCAAGCAGAAAACTAATAGAACCTAAGCTCATAATGTTTTGAGTTGTTTTTGAAACATACTGTTTTTCTCCACAGTTAGGACATGATTTACCGTCTTTTGAAAATCCAGCAGTCATGACCTCTTTAAACGTCCATTTATAGTTACAATTTGTGCATCTTGCCATACAAATCCTCCTCCATAACTTTTATACAAGTATACATGATAAGGATTTTAAAACTGAAATTATAGCACTCATAGAACATTCCCAAAGCGTCGTTTGGTAACATTTCATGCCATTCAGAACAAGTGGATCGAACAGTCCTCTTTAAAATAATTTTTCACAGCGTCTCAGAGCGTTATTTTCTATAAAAACAGCGACAAACACTGTGAAATCAGTGTCTGTCGCTGTTTGAAAGGTTCCCAAACTTGAAGTGACCCCTAAAAGTTAGACATGGTTATTGGTTACCTAACTTTGATTTGGGAACGTTATTTGTATTTATTTTTTATACAGTATTAGTTGTTGTTACATTGGGG
Source organism: Lysinibacillus sp. 2017 (assembly GCF_003073375.1). Taxonomy (NCBI): domain Bacteria; kingdom Bacillati; phylum Bacillota; class Bacilli; order Caryophanales; family Bacillaceae; genus Lysinibacillus; species Lysinibacillus sp. 2017. Next base: position 1,685,684 of record NZ_CP029002.1, on the reverse strand, counting down.
TCCCTGTTAGTGCAATAATGATAAATAGTTAATTCAATTCAATCGTAATCGCTTCGAAATCAATTCGTTTATTATCACTTTGACTATTACTTACATGGGCGAATGGGTAAAACGTAATCGATGTTGCCTCGGAATCCAGTCCATGAATTGTTGCATTCCAGGTGATATCTTCACTCGAATCCCCACCTTTTGTGTCAGATCCACCATTATATGGAACTTCATATTTATTGCCTAAATTATCAATCGCACTCAACTCAGCCTCAACATACCTCCATCTTTCATGAACAGCAGGATCGATATCTTGTAAGTAATTGATCGTTAAATTAACATCTGTTTTGATTGCATCGATTAGCTCGATCGATACCCCCTCTTTGTTTACTTGCTCATTAATTACGATCTGTTTTCCTTCTAGCTTGTTTAAAGAAAATTCAAAATGCCAGTCACCTTTCATTACTTTTTCTCCTGAATGAATTGCTTGAGGACTCCACTCTATATTCACTTTGTCTTGTGGGTTATCACGCATGGATACCGTCATCATGCATACATAGCCAACACCGTTCACATACTTCCCATCATAGCCTGCGTTACTTATATTCGTTGGCATATTTTCAAAAGTCGGAAATGAACCTAAATCCTCTTCAGCTCGTAAAACGTATGAAAGAGTTACCGTACTCCCATCGTAAAATGCTTGCTCAATAATTATCTCAATCCCATTGCTTTCTTCAACTAAACCAATATCTGTACTGATTTCCTCATATGCTTGATAGTAGCCTTCTTGTGAAATGAAATAGTCGAATGCCTGACCAATAATCGGAATTTGTGTAACAAAGTTAGCAAATGCAGGTGAAACATAAACAGATGAAATTAGACCAATCGATAGAATTCCCACGGCAGCAGTATATTTAACCATTCGTTTAAAAGGGAATTTCCGCTGCTTCTTCTCTTGCTGAAAAGCGTCAGCCAAAATAGCGTCTAATTCTTTAGAAGGAACAGGAATTTCATTCATAGCCTCTTTAAATCGGTTTTGTTCGTTCATCTATGTACACTCCTTTCAATGCCTTTTTTATTTTCTCTAACGCTCTTTTACCATTCGATTTCACTGTGCCAATCGGTTCGCCAAGCACCTGTGCTATTTGTTCGAAAGTCAAATCCTCATAATATTTTAAAAGCAGTACCGTTTTATATTTTTCATCTAACCGATAGATCGCATCAAGCAAGTCCAACTTTTCATCAGATGTTGCGATTTCAGTAGAGAGAGTTTGCAATTTTAACTCATCAATTAAAATTACATTTTTTTGTTTATGTAATACATGAAGCGACGCATTAATACAAATTTTCATCAGCCATGTCGTGAAATACTTTGGCTCTCGTAGCTGATGAATGGACTCAATCGCCAGTAGCACCGTTTGCTGAAAAACATCTAGTGCATCCTCTTTATTTTGAACATAACTATAAGCAGTTCTATAAAGCTTATCTTTTTCTTGATTTAGTAAAAATAGTAGAGCTTCGCGATCTCCTCTTATAGCTTGCTTTACCTTCTTTTCGTTAACCGTCATGTTTTCACCCCCTAATTATTAGAGAACCAGTCATCGAAAAAAGATGCACTTTTTTATAAGAAATTTAAAATTATAACAGTGGAGCTAGTTGAATAAAAAATTCTCCAAAGCGATGGGGGAAGAAAAGCAGCTAAGACAAGAAGATGTCCTAGCTGCTCACCTGAATGTTCCAAAAGTTTCATTTGGGAACGTTATTAGGTCTGTTTATGTATACGTTATGAATGCTTGTAGCACTAAAATATATCATTACAACAAATTAAATAAAGCCAAAGTGGAAGAGATTGTATTAACAATCCCGTGTATTAGCCAACTTGAAATAATTGAACCGTTTGATTGCTTCTCATTTATCCAGCCAAGCAAATATCCTCCAATTCCAGTAATTAGAATAATAATTATTAGTTGTATTGGATTGAGTAGCATCATAAAAATTGCACCATGCATTAATCCAAATAGAAAACCCTGTATAGAATTACCGAGTTGAAAACCGAATTTATTTATTAATCTTTTAGCTAGAAAACCACGGAAAAATAATTCTTCTGATAGTCCAGTTTGCAAAAAGGCATAGATTAAAGCTGGGATAAATGCTGAAATCCCTTTACCTGTAAACTGTGAGGTTGCCATTGCCGATTCATCGATATAAAAATTAATTGCTATATAAGCGGGTATTACTAAAATAATAATAATGAATAAAAATAAAGCCATATACGTTTGATTGTTTCTTATTTTTATTTTTTTAATTCCTAACCAAGTTAAGAACCTAGTTTCTTTTCTAGCAGTAACCAGCCACCAAACGAATGGAAATATTGAAAAAAGCAATACTTGGAAAATTGCACTAATTAACAAATTAATTATCATTTTTCACGCTCCTTTATAATCAATAATCTATTCTACATTCATAACTTCAATAAACTTATTACTTAAATACGATTGAAATAATTTTAAGTTCCATATTTTTGTAAATAAATTATTTTAAATTGACAAAGTCCACAGCTAGCTATCCATGCAGCAAAACAACATTGCTGCACCACAGAAAATGAAAGTGAGGATGGTTCCTTTCGTGAAAATTGAATGAAAAATGTTACCAAGCTTTGATTTGGGAACGTTTTATTGATTGCAATTGTATACTTTATAAATCGTTTAATTAAATAAAAATTAAAGTGAAGAAGGTATTTTTGTACCCTGATGAAAATGCATTTTCCAATGTCCATCAACTAATTTCCATATTGAACTACGTAAAGAAGATTGTTGGTTTAACTTATTATAAATTTTATAAGTTGTTAAAATAATTTCCTCTGATAATGGATGAATTTCAAAATCACTTAAACTCATTTGTACTTCACTAAGTTGTATTTCATTAATATTTTCATCTTTATACAGCACTTTACCCGAACTTCCGAATTCAAAAAAACTTTCCGCCAGTAACTTACATAATTCAGCTTTTGAACTACGAACTTCAGGTTCTAATAATTTTTTTTCTAATTCGAAGAGTTGTTTCTCTATCGAAGAAAATTCCCGCATCTATTTCACCTTTTCTTTTCATAATTATTACCCAAACTTGCATTTATATTTATTTAGATTATTCATTCAATTTACAACTATAATTTAAAGAGTACGTGTTCCCTGATGAAAATACAGATACCAACGTGTATTTTCATATCGCCAAATAGAACTTCTTAATGTTTTGGAACCCTCAACTATTGATTCTGTTTGATAAGTTATATGTGCAATGTTCTCCGATAATAAATTTACATAAAAATTCGTAATTATAAATGGAATTTCGGTTAATCCTTTTTCATTTACGAAACTTAATTGTGATGTCTTATCATATACTTTCCCCGACGTTCCAAACTCAATAAAATCTTCGGATAGAATCGTTTCAAAATCGTGTAATCGATAATACATTAGTTGCTTTTCTAAGTTTAAAAGTGTTGTTTTTAACTCTATCAATATAGCTCACCTCTTAATATTCAAGATTTGGAGTTCATAATAATTTAATTAAGCATAACCTTCCCAAAGCGATGTTGAAGTGAACCCTAAAAGTTAGACATGGTTATTGATTACCTAACTTTTATTTGGGAACGTTATTTTATATGGATTTGTATGTTTTATAAATCGTTGTTGTACTAGAGCATCTGTTAGTGAAAGAAAAATTTATTCTTTATTAACATAAGTCCCGCCAATGAAATCATGAATGGCTCTCTTGTCTTCTCGTAAGATAACCATAAGTCCACTGACCAATACTGATATTCCAAAGGTAGCTAATACAATGATATATTTACCAACCACTTCTCTCATAATCATATTGAGTATTGTAGGGTTCTCATCATCGTTAAAACGCTTTATTTTAACCTTACAAATTTTCTTGCCGATTACGTATCCACCCCACAAAATAGGAGTAATGGTCAAATACAAGGTATATAATGCTTGAAAAGTGAATTCTTCGGTCTGTTCGATAGAATAATTACCGTTTATCATGTAAAATACGATTCCAAATATTGACGAAATAATTAAAAAATCTATAATACTTGCTACAAATCTTATACCAAATCCTGCTGGTTTCTTAAAATTCATCTAATCCCCCTAAAATCCCATTTATTATAAATTATACTATTTTATTGTTGAACTACTATCTCGTTAATTGAAGAAAAACGTCCCCAAAGCGGTGTTTAGGAACGATTTTTGAAATAACAGTTGCCATCTAGGCTAGGAAGCTAATGTATTATTTAATTTTAATGCTATAGTATCGCATTGCTGTCGGCACACCTTCCATGTCCAATACGCCATTCATGATTAAGCGTATGACGCGATACTGGATAAATTGGTCGCCAATATATTGATTTAAATGACCCATTACTTCGCCAATGATTCTATTGCCAGATTCGCAAAGCTTCTTTCTCGACACATAGTCGCTCCCATTGTTGTTCGAATGCTTTACGTTCTGATTGTGTTAGTGCATGCCAATTTTTCTTGTTTTCATGCATTTGTTGTAATTGCTTCGCTGAAAGTTCACCCATATGTCGTGGGGTAAAATCAATTTCAGGTCGTTCAAAATGCGTTTTATAGGCTTCATTTATATTGATCATCACAATATCGTTTTTGTTTTTTCTTTTAATACATAGAGCATAAATCGCAAAGCCGTTTGTTCATGTGCATTTTCTCCAGCCCAAATCACAACTTGGTGATGCTTTGGCATTTGTTCAATCGTTAATAGATTTTGTTTAAAGTTGTCTTCATAATTGAATAGCACTTCATCATCCATGCTTATATGTGTACGTAACCACTCGTATCGATTATTGATTCCTTCTACGGCATGTAAGTTCCAAATCGGACCTATTGAAAATAAATCGGAAAAGTTAAATATGTTTTCTTGTTGCATTAAATCAGACTCTTTTAAAGCGATTTTTAAACAACCAGCAGGTGAATCATCAAATACAATATGCGTCGTGTGAAATTGTGTTTGATCGACACTAGCTTGATTTTTTTTATATGCTAACAGGTCGTTATATGTATTTTTTATATCTAAAAAGAATTGCTGCTCTGAATAGCCTTTTCTCTCCTCAACAGTTTGCATATGCAAAAAGACTTAAAGTAATAATGATTTTAATTCTGTATCTTCCAAATGATTAATCATATCTTTCATTTCATTAAACAATTAAAAAACCTCCTTTTGTACAATTTTACCATATATTTAATTAAGGTAATTGAAGTAGAATGTCTCCAAACCGTCGTTTGGTAACAATTCTTTGAGAGTCTATTTATATGTTACAGCCATTCAGAACAAGTGGGATCGAACAGTCCTCTTTAGAATAATTTTCACAGCGTCTCAGAGCCTTATTTTCTATAAAAAACACCGACAAATACTGTTAAATTAGTGTTTTTCGGTGTTTGAAGTGCTCCCAAATTGTCATTTGGCAACGTTTATTAGGTTTATTTTGTATGCTTTATAAAGTATAATTTAACCACAATAAACAAAAGGTGGGATAAAGTGGTTAATAAAGTTTGTGTTATAAGTATTTACGTACCAAATCTAAATCAAGCGATTGACTTTTATACCAATACTTTAGGTTTTGAACTAAACAAGCAATACGGTCCTAATATTGCTTCACTTGTACATGGCGAGTTACCAATTATTTTAGAAGAGAATGATAATGTAACTTACAATCAAGATAATAAAACTTCAAGAGTTGTATTAGGTTTGCAAACAGATAATATTTTTGAGACGGTCAAATCCTTAAAAGAAAAAGACGTGAATTTTATAATAGAAGAACCAACTGATTGTCCCCCAGGAAAATATATTAGTTTCACTGACCCATTCGGAAATATTTTAGAATACCTTCAATTTGAAAATGTATAACCAGTTAAGTTCAACAAATTTGTTGAACCTTTTTTATTTTATCTTCAATTGACCTATTTTATTAATTTAAAAAATGCACCCAAAGCGACGTTGGAAACATATATCCCTCATTTGAACTTCAAGAAGGCTACTTTTTATTTTTTGGGAAAAATTTAATGCAGCTATTTTCATTGTTATGTAAGAATCGTAAATCTTCAATCGTTACTTGCTGTGGATTTATTCGATGTATGTTTTTAGAAGGTACTTTTTCACTGTGCCATATTGCCCAAAATTCAACTCGGTTTTGTTCTTCAACATTCTCCTTAATATAGTCAACAAGTTGATCTAAAAACGTTTCATTTATATTCCCTCTCACTTTGTAGATATTAGGCTTTTGAATTTGCCCCCCTGATGCGATAGGAGGATTTTTTCTACAAGGAAGAACTTCAAACTGTTCCCCAAAATGGTATTCTAAATTTATAACAGTCGGTAAGGGATTTTTTGAAGCAAAATAACGATAAAGGCTCATTATATTCCTCTTTCTAAATAGTTTTAATTAAAAATAATATACCAAATAATGTAACTATGAAGTTAGATAGTTACCAAATACGCGTCTAATTTACGTTTGGTAACGTTATTTTGTATAGCTTGAATAAATGTCTTAATCCAACTTAACGTTACGTTTTTGTAGAAAAAAGCTAAATATAACACTGACTATTATTGAAATTACTATTTTGAAAAGGTAGTTATTTGTAAATCCTTCAATCACATAGCCCTTAAATTTTTGTAGAAATGTCGCTTCTGGCACCCAATCAATAACATATCCAATCCCTAATATCGCTGGAAGGCTAACCAATATATATATAACGATAAAACTAATAATAACCGTCTTAATATTCATAATGTTAAACCACCGTTCTTTGCTAAAACTTCAAATTACAGATTTAAATTATTTCGACACATAGAATTTCATTCCTTTAAATATTCCCAAAGCGGTGTTGAAGTGACCCCATATCTACCATCCACGACTAATGTCTTGATAAGCCACTTCAACTCGTATCATGCCTTCTAATAGTACTTAAAATTCAATGCGATAACATATGTATTCCTCACCATACAGGTCAATGTATTGCATATAATCAATTTCTCCTGAAGTTCTTGAATAATGAAGGATTACTTTTTCATTTATATATTCAGTTAAAAAAGTTATTTTATATAATTCTTGTTCAACAGGAATCAGTCTATATTTATAGAGTACACCATACATTTTTGGAGCTATCAAATATAGTTCATTTAGTTTTTCAGAGATATGCACCTTTTTACTTTGGTCATTTTCAAACTGATATTCACCTACTATTTTTGGGGGATTCTTTAATTGAATGGATTCTAATGGCCTTGGAAGGGTAACTTCTTCATCAAAAACCACTTTTGCTACCTCTTTTGTTAAATGCGATACAGGAGTAATATTCAAATTACTTAAAAAGATTACAGTAACTTCTTCATCAATAAATCGAAGAAAACTACTGCAATAGCCACTTAAATCACCAAAGTGATGTATACATTTTCTACTAAGTATTTCAGATACAACCCACCCAGATGCATAAGAAGAATAGTGGGGTGTAAACATTTTTGTCATTAAATTATCATTCAAAAGATTAGAATTTTTTAATGTTTGATCCCAGATATACAAGTCTTCTGTCGTGGAATATAGCCCATAAGAACCTAAGGGAAATGACATATCGGTATATTCAGCGTGAATTGTCTCTTCCCATAAAGAATAACCTGATGCCAACTCGGGTATTATCTTTCTACCATCATCACAACCAGTATTCTTCATTCCAAAAGGAATAAATATCTCCTCTCGCATATAATTCGAATAAGATAAACCCGACACTTGTTCAATGATAGCTGTTAAAATAGCATAACCAGAATTAGAATATTCAAATTGTTCTCCGGGTTTAAAGTTTAAAGGTTGATCTTTAAATGTATCGATTAGTTGTTTTAGAGAAGATGGTAACCGCATTGTACTAGACCAAAAGTCTCGAAAACTAGTATAATTCGGAATTCCAGATGTATTAGTTAAGCAATGATAAATTGATATATTCTCTCCAACCGGATAATTATCTATGTATTTACTAATCATATCGTTTATATTTAATTTTCCTCTATCAAGTAATTGAAAAATAGCATAAGCTGTAAAGGCTTTAGAAAGTGATCCTATACGGTATTTAGTTGATTTTGAATTAGGTATAGCGTGTTCTATATTAGCATAACCAAATCCTTTATTTTCAAGGATATTCCCTTTAGATGCTACAAGAATTGATCCATTTAAATATCCATTTTTGTTATATGAATCTAACATTTGCCTTACTTTTTCTGATGTAGCCATAATATTTCACTCCAAATAAACATTTTTTCTACATAGGTTTAATTCGACAAATACTGCCTATATCCTTTTCACTAAAATGCACCTCCTTGTTAGACACATCTAACAAGGGTGTAGTTCACGTTTCGGAACATTATTTGCTTAACTTTGTAAATCCGCATAAATCTGGTAGGACTCAATAGGGCCCATTTTTGCGTAAAAGATACATTAGTACATGCCTTGGTCAAAAAATATTCAAGCCACATGTGCAAAATAGTCAGCTAACTGAAAAAAATTTCAGTTAGCTGACCATTCGTCGTTCGTACCGTGAAAAAATCGAAAAGCCGATAAATATACAGTAAGCCCGAAATATATCAAAGCTCCACCATTTCCTCTGAAAGCTTGCGTCTGCTAATCATATACCCCTGTAACCCAAATACAATGAGTAATACGAAAATGAGTCCCGCACTGACTAAGCCAATCGTTCCGAAATCAAACGCAATTTGTCCTCCCTTATCAATCAGAGCGACCAGACGCGTTAATAACGCGCCGATTAGTAAACCTGTCACTAAGCCATACAACACAAAGCATAAAACCTGCATACATAAGTATTTCACTAACCCATTTGGCGAAAGGCCGAGCAAACGTTGAATGGTATACTGTGCACGATTCGTATAAATTAAATGCATTAAAGTTTGAATAATGCCGATTGTTGTTGTAACAAGTAACACACAAAATACTCCAACAAATAGGCTCCAACGCTGGTAGAACATCGTATTTGATTGTTCAATTGCTTCCTGCTTTTCTATCAAATGAAACATTGGATAACGACTTAATAGCTGATCTAGCTGACCTCTATCTACTGTATCGAGCTTGATTTCACGCAATGGTAATTGATTTCGGGCATATTCTGAGGATAAATCGATATAGGCATGGTTGTTTAAATACTCTTCTTTTCCAATGATTTTGACAACTTCAAATGCTCCTTGCTGCTGCATGAAACCAGAACTATACCCGTAGAAATACGGTGTGATAAAATTACCAATTGCAATATTTTCAGCGTTAGCAAATTTTTCGGTTATAACAATTTTATTTTCTGTTGCCCCCTCAACTCCGTATGCACTCAAGTTTACCGCAAAGAAATTAAATATCTCCCCATCAGCTGACAGCGACAGTGACAGCGAATTCCCATAACTTCTTACACGTTTCACTACGGTATTTGGTAATTGCTCAAGCTCTGTTAAAATATTGCTATTTACCGCTATATCCGATGCGGAATTTGTCAAAATGTACTGTGCCTCAAAACGTTCCTCGAGATACACTAAATCATTTGCCTGCAGCGATTTTAGTACCGATGAACCAAACACTAAAATAACAACTAAGCCTACTAGTGTAAGGACAATTTTGATATTCACACGAATTTGTGGAATAAGTTGCTGGCACGCTAAATAGGCTTCCTTCCCGAAAATCATGCGAATTGGGCGTAGTACACCTTTTAATAGCCACTGGAAGGCAAATGGAATTAAATACAGCACAGTTAATGCCAATAATAGCGAGCCAAAAAGGATTTGCAACGCTCCCGTTCCGCCTCCTGGATCAAGCTGTCCACCTAATACTAAAAGTAAAGCCATGACTGCAAAAATTCCGACAACAATCATCTTCCACTTCGTTAAAACAAACATACGCTGTTCTGTGTCATTAACGATTTGTAGCGGTAAAATATTCGTAGCTTTTTGCACTTGCATCAGCATATAGCCTGTTAATAATAGGCCAATTCCAAAGACTATACCCAACACTAAAACAATTGGAAATTCCGTTGATGCTTCCGGTAACTGCATCCATTTAATGAACTGAGGTAAAGCGAAATGAATGGTTACAAAACTAAGCATCGTGCCTGAAATTAAACCTAAAGCGACTATACTAACAAGCTGAATTCGAATAAGCTGTGCAATTTGTGTAGTAGATGCGCCAAGCGAGCGTAATATCATGAGCTGCTCTTTTAGTTTTGTAAATAACAGCTGCATTGTTGATAACAATAATAGCGCAGTAATGAGTATGACAAATACAGATAATACGACCACAAAAATAAGCAAAGTCAGTAAATTCATTTTGACAAAATCATAATCATTCACAATATCAATTCTGAGCTGTGAATCAAACGTATGTAACGCCTTTGCTATTGTTTCAACTTCGTCAGTTTGAATAAGCATAAACAACGCTGCAAAACCGCTCTCTTTTAATTCATCGTTATGAACGAATGCCATATTAAATGGCTCTGCGCCCATCGCTGTAGGCAACACTTCAATTACGGTGTAAACCTTGTCATTTAACGTGACCGAATCTCCTTTTGTTACAGTTAATGTTTTCGCCAACAACTCACTTATAATGACGGTTTCATCTGTCACATCCTGCTCAAAATGATAGCGGCTTTTTACAAGTGCATCGTTTTCTACTCCGAGTGTATAGACATTTGATAATTCATTAATGTCTGTCATTTCAAGGGAAACCGGCGAAATCGCATCCACTTCTGGTAGCTCCTGCACCGTTTCAAACAGTTCAGATGAAACATATTGTCCTTGCCCGTAATCGTAGCCTGCGAGTATATCCATTTCGCCAAACATGGCATCAATATTGGCATCTAATGTCGCTTTCGCATTATGAATATACGTGGCCATTGTGACGATTAAACAGATTGAAACGGCAATGATACTGATACTTGTGATGACATGCGTTTTTGCAGCCTTACATAATTTCCATGCAATCGCTCTCAAATCAAACATTACGCATCACCTCTAGAAATCGTTTTAAAGCGCTCTAAAATGATATCTAAATCCTCTGGGGCTTGCTCTGTTTGGTAGCTATCGACGATTTGACCATCATGGAAAAATAACACACGCCCCGCAAACGTTGCCACATACGGATCATGTGTCACTAAAATAATCGTTTGCCCTTGCTGTTGTAACTCAGTTAATAGCTGTAAAATGTCATTTGTTGTGTTCACATCAAGTGCCCCTGTTGGCTCGTCTGCTAGTAAAATCGGTGGTTCATGAATAATCGCTCGGGCAATGGCCACACGCTGCTTTTGCCCACCGGATAATTGCTGTGGACGATGCTTGCGCCACTCATAAATACCAAGTTGCTTCATCACCTTTTCCACTCGACTCGCAATTTCTTTAGAAGGCACGTCATTTAAAATAAGCGGAATCGCGATGTTATCCTCCACATTCAAATCCTTTAATAAATGAAAATCCTGAAAAACAAAGCCAATCTGCTCTTTTCTAAATTTCGACGCATTCGGTTCCTTATACATCTCATTGGCATTTTCGCCAAATAAATAAAGTGTTCCAGATGAAGGCTCATCAATCGCACTAATCATGTTCAGCAGTGTACTCTTCCCTGAGCCACTTGTTCCCATAATTGCCACCATTTCTCCTTCATAAATCGTACAATGGACATTTTTTAAGGCCCGGACCGTATGTGACGGTTGCTCGAAAAGTTTACTCATACCATCAATTCGTAGCACCTCTCTTAGCGGTGGTACCGGTATTTTATTCATCATTTCCTTCAACGGATTGTAGCCATTCATCTAGATACACCCCTTTCAATTTTTGTTTTAGTTGCATGAGACCACGCCTAATATTTGTTTTCACCGTACCTAAAGGCGTTTCTAAAATATTTGCCACTTCTGGTACCGTATAGTCTTGGTAAAATCTTAAAAGCAGCACCGTTTTGTATTTTTCTTCTAATGATTGCAGGGCATCCCACAAATCGATTTCTTCTTCCTGATATGTATGCGAAACAGACTGGACATCGACTAGTTCAAGCGGATCTGTCACATCTAGTTTCCTTGTTTTTGCCAAATACGTTTTACTACAATTAATGACAATTCGAATCATCCACGTTTTGAAATAATTTGGCTCTTTCAGGCTGTCGATGCGTTCATATGCTTGAATCATCGCTTGCTGAAGGATGTCGACTGCATCGGCTTCATTTTGCACATACGCATAAGCCATGCGATAAAGATCCGCATGAATTGGCTGAATGAGCTCATAAAACACCTCTGAATCGCCTTGCTTGATACGTTCAATTAAATTTTCCTGTAAACAATTAATAAGACCTCACCGCCCTCTATTCATTAGACTAACGAACGCCTTAAATCGATTCAAAATATTTTCATTTTTTATAAAAATAAGGTAAGTTTTAACCGGAAGAGGATCGATTTTGACGAGAACAATGTTTAATTTGTTTGTTGACATAAGATTGGCACCCCCTTTAAAAGATACGTTTATCGTACAGGAGGTGCCAGGTTGTTTATATGCGTATTTTGATTGGGGCTTACCGAAATACGCCCCAACGATCAAATATCTACATGTTCAATATTTCTTACTGCCAGATAACCAATGATGATTCCTATTATCCCAAGAGAAATCAGCATGGAAATTAGTTGTAACATGCTGACCCCATCAATTGACGATCCTGTAAGAGTTGCAAGGAGAATAGCTGAAACAATTGTAGCTGTCGATGATTTTTTACGCATTCCAAAAAATAGTGGAATAAGGCTCAACCCCGCCGTTGCCAGTGCACCGAAAAAGCTTGTCGTTAGAAACGCTACAACATTCTCTCCACTAATCGATTCAGGGACAATATGGATCATGGGATTAAGTAAATAAACGCCAACACCCATCAACAATGATGAAAACATAATCGTTGTAAAAGTAAAGATTACAACAATGGTTAGCTTCGAAAGTAAAATCTTCTTTCTACTAATTGGGTAGGTAAACATAATACTCATTAAATTACTTTTATACTCTTCTATGATTATTTTAACCATGATAATCGATGAAAAAATAAGAAACGTAGCTCGAATTAGAGTATCACTCATACTCATCATCATATTAAAATCTTCAAATGGCATATTTAACTCAATTTTTTCTATAATAAATATCATACTCATCAATGCGATAATACTTATATTCGCTATTAGGACGCCTAACCAGTAATTAAATAGCTTATGTTTCTTAATTTCTAGATGAATTAGTTTAAGCAATTGTCCCACCCCCATTAATTATTTTCATAAAGTAATCTTCTAATGAATGTTCTTTCTTATTCATCTTGGTTACAAGAACACCATTCAAAATAAGAGCCTTTGAAATCTCACCTTCAGCTATTTCCGACTCATATATCCGGATTGTTTGAGTATCGATTATTTTAAAGTTCGTGATTTTTAATATTTCATTAATTACAAATACAGATTTCTTGATATCATCTGTTTCTAATTCTATATAGCTCACATTCTCTGATCGAATTTCCTCCATTAATACTTCCTTAATGAGTTGGCCATCTTTAATAATCGCAATAGTGTCTGCAACTTTTTCAATTTCCCCAAGATTATGACTAGATATCAACAATGTCATTCCATAATCTTCCTTCAAAATCTTGAAAAGCGTACGCATTTCTTTAATCCCAACCGGATCTAGACCATTTAATGGCTCATCGAGTATTAATAATTCGGGTTTAGTTAGAATGGCCCTTGCAATGCCTAAACGCTGCTTCATACCTAATGAAAAATCCTTTACTTGTTTCTCTTCAAAGTCCTTTAATTGGACCATTGCGAGAGCAGCATCAATCCCATTTTTGTCATAATAACCGATATATTCACAGTGAAGATTTAAGTTTTCACGAGCTGTTAATTTTTCATAAAAAATCGGGTATTCAATGATATTACCGATTCTTTTGAAAAGCTCATAGGATGTAGGAGTTAGCTTTTGATCAAAAACGAGTATCTCTCCGTGAGATGGCTTTACCAAATTCAAAATCATTCTCATGATAGTTGTTTTCCCTGCACCATTCGGACCTAAAAGCCCATAAATTTCTCCCTTCTTCACATGTAAATTTACATTCGAAACAACTTCTTTATCTTTATAAATCTTTGTTACATTCTTTGCCTGTAGTATATAGTTCATTTTCTAGCCCCTTTCATAATTTTATTGTATCGAATAAACTTATCCTTTTTATTAACCATTCCTTACGAATTCCTTACTTTTCCAAAAAAATAGTTGGAATACTAACATCTTTTCGATATTAGGTATTCCAACGACATGTTTAACCTATAAACCTATTTAATTTAACAGTGAAGGCCGTTCTATGGTAAGGCGTACTCTCTAATAAAATTTCTCCACCCATTTTTTCCACCAATGTTTTCGTAATCGTTAAGCCAAGACCGCTTCCTTGGTAACGGCTATTTCGAGAATCATCCATCGTATACATCCGATCAAAAACATGCTCTTTATGTATTTCATCTATCCCCTTGCCTTGATCCGATACCACAATATAAATATGCTCCTTATCCGCCTTTACCTCTAAGCCGACCATTTTTCCATCAGCACCATATTTAATGGCATTAGATAGTAAATTATCGAGAACTCTTTCCATTTCTATTGTATTTACTAAGGCATAATAAATATCTTCAGGAATTAAAATAGATACTTTAAAATCTTTACTCGACAATATATCATAATAATCGAGAATTTTTTTTCGACATATTTCATTTATATTAACTTTTGAAATTTCTACCGTCTTATCTTCTGATTCAAGCTTTGCTAATTCAAAAAACTTATTGATTAATCCAATGACCTCTTCCGCTTTTAGATTCACGATATTTAACAACGAATTCAACTGTTGAGGGGTTAGACTTTCGTCATTGGCCATCATTTCTGTATAACCAAGAATGACTGTTAGCGGTGTTTTAATATCATGTGAAATATTAGACAACATTCTTCTCATGGAACGTTCGATACGATTGTAATCTGCTGCCATGATTTGGTTGTAATCTAGTAAACGATTTATTTGCGTTAGTAAAGATTGTATCTGAGAATTATCCGTATAAAGCAATAATTTTTCATCGTTTTTTTCATGTATAATTTGCTGTATTTTCATATGAATATATTCCAGTTGTTTGTATTGCGACACACGTTTCATAGACAGATAGACATTTAAACTAAGTGACAGTCCGAGAACTACGAGGATGACTACCATTTTTAAAATTCCCCCAGCCTATAGCCGATACCCCATAAAGTTTGAATATACTTAGGGTTTGAAGGATCTTCTTCTATCTTTTCTCTAAGCCTTCTGATATGGACATTGATGACATTCATATCTTGCACGTACTCTGCCTGCCATACAAGATTATATAATTGCTCCTTCGTAAATACTTGCTTCGGCTTTGTTAAAAGTAAACTTAAAATACTGAATTCTTTAGCGGTAAGTTTCAAATTTTCACCGTTTTTGTTCACAGCATAACCGTTCAAATCAACTACTAAATCTCCTACTCTAATAATATTCTCTTGTTTGTTTGCAATTTCAGTAGAATAATTTGTCGTTCTTCTTATGAGCGCTTTAATTCTAGCGATCAATTCTATCATTGAAAAGGGTTTTGAAATGTAGTCATCAGCACCCATCCCAAGTCCTAATGCTTTATCTACATCATCACCTTTTGCAGACATTATTAAAATCGGCACTACACTATTGAGTCGAATCACTCTTAGACATTCAAGACCATCCACTTTCGGTAGCATTAAATCTAAGAGAATTAAATCAAAGTCCTGCTCACGGGTCAGGACGTCTAAAGCTTCTTCGCCATCAAATACAGTCGTTACTAAATAATCTTCCCTTGATAAACTATCACTGACCATCTGACTAATTGCTTGGTCATCTTCAATAATCAATATTTTTTTCTTCAAAATAACACTCCACTTCTAAAATGATGCTGAGTTCATTTCTTAATTATAAAATATAAGCAGCATATTGGAAATAAATTACACGTATAATTGCAAATCTCTTTGGTTATGTTGGCTATTTCTAATTTGGTACTTAAAAATCTTTTTAAAAAAGCAGCAGCAAATGTAATATTTTTTTTACAAAATGTATGAAATATATTACAATGAAATCATGTCTTCAGAAGATGCGTTAAAAAGGGGGATACTTTGCTTACAAATAACATTTTAATCGGCAGAGCTGAAAAAAAGTGGACACAACAGCACTTAGCGGATGCCGTTGGAGTAAGTCGTCAAACGATCGTGGCTTTGGAACAAAATAAGTACAATCCTTCTTTAGTGTTAGCTTTTAAAATAGCAGCCGCACTGGAAAAGGAAATAACAGATATTTTTGAATATAAGGAGGATTAGAATTGATTAATATTTTCACATCTATTATTTTGGGGTTAGTAATCATCACGTTGGTAGCGGAATTTTACAAAGCGACTTTTGAACATAACAAGGAGTCGCAGGATGAAAGAGGCAAAATGATTACTTATAAAATAAAGTCATTTTCTTATACCTTTCTTACGGGCGGAATAATCATTGGTGTCATTTTAGTAGCAATTTTCGAGTTATTTAATCGAGAATTATTTATCTTTTATGTCATGTTCGTCTTCTTTATTCAAAGCATCGCATCATCAATATATTTAGCCATTGTAAGAAAATATAATCTGGTAAAATAAATAAACAGCTCAGTTTACAACTGACTCTAAAATTTAGGCTTGGTGATATCTAGTTCAATAAAAAAGGCTTTACTCCTTCTTGAAGTAAAGCCCGTTAGTTTATTTAATGATTATGAATCATAACTCTCAATCTATCTCTCAAGTTTCACTATAATTGGCTCTAGCAATTCACTCATATCTGACGTGATGACACCTGATTGTGCCACATAAGACAGTTCAGCTGTTAATGTAATTGTCGATACATCCTCCGGTAAATCATATAAGGCAAAACTCCAATTAAAACCGTGACCTTCTTTTGAAATCATTCCACCATTGTCATGAATATCATACTCATTGCCAAAAGTATCGACCGCTTTTACGATATGAATGGATGATAGCGGGTACTTTTTCATAATGGCTGGGTCGATGTTATATTCATAATGGATAACTGTTGATAAATCCGTATAGTCAACGGTATGAATTTGGATTTGCGCGTTATCATCCGTTATAGTTGTTGTTAATTGTTCAGATTTGCTAGGAAGTGCATCCATTGTAAAAGCAAATGACCAATCTCCTTCAAACGTTTCATTGGTCTCGGGATTTGTAATTGTTTTAGGCTGCCACTTAATTTGCAATACGTCCATGTTCTTATTAAATTTAGGGGTTACTGAGCTCAGACCGGTATAAAGACCGTTAGCAGATTTATCTAATGATGAAGTCCCTGTTGCAACAATTGCTCCCTTTATATCTAACATTGTACCCGTCATAGGCTGTTCTCCTAAATCTTTGTCGGAATGGATGGCATATGTCACCATTAATGTCGTACCATCATAAACAGCATTTTCAATCATCATATCAATGCCATTACTGGATTCCACTTGGTTAATAATTGTCGCGAGATCCTCATAGTTTTTAGGTACAAAGTTAGGATCAATTTTCTCTAAAATATTTTCAACAAAAGGCAACTGACTGGCGATAGTCGGTAATGCATATACACTTCCAAAAATCACTACTAAGCTTACAACGGCAGCTGTAAGCAATTTGTTCCACTTACGATTTGGTACTTTTTTTATACGTGCATTTTTACGGATTTTCTGCTTTTGTATGTCTGTTAGTGGTATTTCTTCTACTGTATCTATATCCATTTGCACGAATCGTTTCATTTCATCATTCATATGAATTGCTCCTTTAATTTTATATTTTGAGCAAGCTTTTTCCGACCACGTGATAATCGATTATCGATAGCAGATACAGACAACTGTAAAGCTTCTGCGATTTCACCACTTGGTAGATCTAAAAAGTATTTCATCATGAAAATGTCGCGATCTATTTCTGGCAATCCACTAATGGCAGCTAATAGCTCATCTCTTTGTTCCTTTTGTATATAGGTCATTTGCATATCAGGTATTGCTTGCGCCAAAATCACCTGTTCATCAATTTTTTCACGTGTCTTTTGCTTTTCTAAGGCGCGATAATAATCAATGGCCTTATATTTCGTAATCATGCCAACCCACTTTTTAAAGGCTTTTGTATCTCCATCAAATTGATGCGCACGTTGCCAAATCAGTAAAAATGTATCATTCACACATTCATCGACAGCTTGACGGCTAATATGTCCCAAAATTTGATGAGTGATACCGTGTACTAAACCACCGTAATGATTCATTATATATTCAAGTGCGTCTTCTTTTTTCTTTTTGAGTCGGCTAATATAATTTCTCTCTGTACATTTCATATGCTCGCCCCTTCATGTCATTCGAAAAGCTTTTCACTAATTATAACGAATCCATTTCGAATTTCCTCGCATAGAATACACACAAAAAACCCGGAAAAATTAATTTCCGGGCGTGATTAACACTTACATATAATCTTCCATGACACACTGCCTCGCGTCTGCCTTAATTCTCCTAAGAAAATTGTGCATTAGCTGTATTCAGTTTTGATGGTCCTTCAGAGAAAACGATCATTCGCACTCATCGGGTTAACCCTCCTAGTCATTTAGATTGGAAGTGAAATCTTTAATAGTATAGGTCGATTATTAACTTTTATACACTTACTTTTAAATTTTTTTGTTTTTAGTTTCCTGTTGCTATGTAGTTGGAAAATTTGAGATTTATGGTTGTTCGCTACTTCATATATTTCTCCACTAACTCATAGCATCGATCCCTTGTAAGATTTGCTAGCGTAGTCACATATTCTAATGGTTCCATCGAGCCACCTTCATACTTAAGTGAAGCTTCTTTTGCAGTTTCATCTCTGTGTTTTATCCAGTTCCGTTGTTCTTCTCTTAATTTATTCATCTGTTCTGCACTAAGCTGAGCTTTCAACACTTCGTAAATTTCGTTCAGCTCCGCGTCCCATTTTTTATATCTCTCCGAAGCTTGTTCATTCAACTCTACCATTGTTGTTCCAGCTTCAATGTTTTTATCGGATTCTTCCATAGCATTAAGTTTCTTGAGATATTCTTCCTTCTTAATTTCACTTGTATTCGTGTCAGCGTTTATATGCTCACGATCTTTTGTGTTCGCTATATCGGTAGAATTTTCACAACCCGCTAATAATGCTAAAACTAAAGCAAATATTATCATTACTATTTTTTTATTTTTGTCCATTTCAAATCCACCTTCCTTAATAATATATTAGTGTCTTTTAAAGTAAATAGGTTACATTATTTCACGTGAAATTAAATAAAGGGTAGGTTTCCCTACCCCCGAATCAATTTGAACTTCTATTAGCTTTCTTCACTACATTAAAATTTGCTCCGATAAGTTGCCAGTTTTGTGGGAACGGAAGTCCGAGTTTCCAATAACCTACACCGCGCAAATTCAATCGTTTTACTAAATTAAACTTTGCTTGGATAGAACGAGCATCTTCAAACCACACCGTATGCGTACGACCTTGTTCATCAACATAGTTAAAATAAGGTGCTTGTGCTGTATAGTCATAGTAAATGACTGCATTATACCGTTTTGCAATTTCAATTGCACGTTGTGGACTTACTGCTTCTGCATATTCGCCACCTTGTACGAAGGGTAGCGTCCAGTCATAGCCATATAAGTTTTGTCCAAGCATTATTTTACTCGCCGGTATTTCGGTTAATGCATACCGTACTACTTCTTCAACTTGTGGCAACGGCGAAACGGCCATTGGTGGTCCTGCAGAATACCCCCACTCATATGTCATCAACATTACAAAATCAACTATTTCCCCATGTGCCCTATAGTCATGCCCAGCCGTCCATTCTCCTGGCTGATTAGCTCTTGTTTTTGGTGCTAGTGCTGTCGATACTGTGTAGCCTTCTGCGTGCATGCGTTCAACCGCTCTTCGTAAAAAGTTATTATATGCTTCTCGTTGATCTCCTGGTATTTTTTCGAAATCAAAATGAATATCCGAAATCGTTCCAACGCGCTTCGCTTCTTTAATAATATTGTCAAAAAGTAAATTTTGAACAGCTACACTTTGAAAAATGTCGCGTGCTAGTTCACTACTGAACTGAAAGTCTTCAAGATTTGTTATCACCATTGCTATAACGGTATTGCTTTGTGCTGCAATGGTTGGCAATGGCTCAATTGGCGGAGCTTTTAACGTACCATCACGCATTGCTTCATAACTAAATAGCGCCAAATACGTTAAATAAGGACTTGCTTCCCTTGCTTGGTTTACTAATGCTTCGCTCACTGCATCTCCTCTGGGTTCAATATACGCTAGAATTTCTGCGGATGTTTTTGGAAGTGGCGGAATAAATAAATTCGTTCCTATCATCAATAGTGCATTCGGATTAATGCCATTCATTTGAGCAATCGTTAAATAATTTATACCAAAACGCTGCCCAATGGACCATAAACTATCCCCTGGCTGCACGACATAAAATTGTCCCCACATTGGTATCACTAAAGCTTGCCCGACAACTAAACGGTCTGGTTCTGGAATTTGATTGGCCGAAACCAAATTTTCTATAGTTGTTCCATAAGCTTGAGCAATCCCCCACAACGACTCCCCTGGTTGTACTACATGAATTTGAATCGTACGTCCTCCTCTTGTTTCTGGTTTTATAATTTATGAGTTGGATTCGAGGAGTATGTACGGAATATACATGGAAGTAGATGCGAAACTTGATTAAGCATCCCCTACGAATATGTATTTAAATTTCATGTCATTGTCAAATAACATATAAATTAAATCTGATCTATCATAGTTTGGGTTAGAAATAAAATAACTAATTTCCATGCCTTCTTTATGTTTTATAAAATTTGCGATATACATAAAGTTTGAAGCTAATTCTATTGAAAATGGGGCATTGGATTCTGGTACGCCAAAAACTATTACATCATCTTTAATCTCAAATTCCACACGATATTCTGTCTTTAATTTTTCAAATTCACCTTCTGCAATAAGTCGCATTATTTTCCTAGCCTCACGATCTGTTTCTTGTAAGGATGTTCTATAGTCCGTGTCTGGAATGAGTTTATAGGCTTCAATCTCTTCTTTCAATTCCTTAATTTCTTTTTGTTGCTCTTGTATGACCTTTTGTTTTTCATCAAGTTGGTTCTCGAATTTTTTCGTTAATTGAACTATATCTTCTGTTTTTGAGCATCCCCCAACAATAAACAAAATAAAAAAGAGTAGACTCAATTTTTTCATCTCATATCTCTCCCAAAATGTAGGTCCATATTCTTCAACAACCTACGTGTATCTTTAGTTCAATAACTTCAACAAAAATATCGTTACTCCTTTTTTCAACATTCTATTATCAATTTACCTTTTACCTTCTTAATTACCTTATTCAGTAGCCAATGCTGTAATTACAGCTCCGACCACTTGTATCCAAGCACCTATAGCGTTCATTTCGATTCCTTCTTGTGTATCAGTATTAGCGAAAACTTGAATTACTGTCCCTATTAATTGAATTATATTTCCCGTATTAGATATAGTTTGTAAGAGTGTTTGTTGCCCCTGAGTATTAATGGTAACCCCTATTCCCACTACTTGAAGAAGATTTCCTTGCATTTCTAAAAGTTGACTTGACTGCTCATTATTCCCCAGTATTCCTGCCACAACAGCTAAATTACCTATAGCTTGTAGTTGGTCTCCAACACTATTTAATAATGAATCTTCACTTTCTGCTGCAATTGCGGTTCCACCAGCTTCTAATATATTTCCAATTATATTGAAATCTGTTAGCGTTTGTTGAGTAAAAATAGTTGAAGGTGTGCTCCCAATTGCAGTTATTATTGTTCCAATAGCTTCAATCCAGTTCCCCGCAATAGCAGTAATATTGGAATCACTTTCGTTATTATTACTTGAACTATTCTGATTTTCTCGTCTTTTAGGGAACACTAAGTTATCCCATTTATTAAAAGGGTTATTTTGTTTTCTCGAATTATTTGAGCTATTAAAATCCGTCATTTTTCTCCACCTACTAAGTATAAAAAAAGAAAGTTATATTCCTATTGATTAAACAAACATACAACAGTATATGATTTTTTAAATGGATTAGTTAGACCTTTATAATGACGGACTATGCACATATTGTGGTTGTGTTCTTCGTCATATGAGGATTGAACCAGATGCCTTTTATATTTGCATTTTGACAACCATCAATCTCTTTTAACCGAGGAACCCATCCTGTCAGCTCCAATAAAATGAAGATGCATTGTAAAATGGCGAATGACAAAATAGCAAGAAACCACTGTCTTTTATAAAAGGGTTTTCGTTTTTGCTTGAAGCATCACCTCTCATTAAAACACTTTCTTTTCATAAATCTTGATTGATAATAACCATGATGTACAGTAAACAATCACTAATGCGATCATTGCATATAAGAGATATATCGGTTCTCCTCCAGCAGCGATATTGGCAAATGCGTTACGTATTTGATCATTCAAATTTGGCACAAATAATTTAACGGTTAAAAAATAAAATGCAAATCCTACGAAAAATGCAATGAGTAAATATTTACTCGCAAATTTATATGAGAATGGATACATTAAGGCGACAAAAAACAAGGATACGATGACAACGAAGGCTAGATGTAACCAGTTTGGTAGCTCTTGGTGAATTACTAAATTACCAGCGCTCATCGTTACTACAACTAATAAAACATAAAGTATTGCTGAAATGTATTTTGAGCTAACTATCTCTTTACGAGTAAACGGTAAAGAACTTAAGAGCATTTTTGCTTGTCGCTTCTCATCGCTTGAAAATACTTGCATTGTCATCGTCCAAGAAAATAAAAGACCAAGGATAATCATTGAAATATCGACAACCATATAAGCAATCAATGCAGCAAACATAATCACTAATATATTTTTATGAATAATGAAGTCCTTCTTAACTAATTGAAACAACACCCTCATCTCCCTTCTTTGTATAGAACATAATGTCTTCTAACGTAGCCTTTTCGTAAAGTGCTAATTCACCAAATAATTGCATGACACGTTCCTTATTACTCGACAGACCTTCAAAACCGAGCTTTGATTTTCGGATCGCGACAAATTCTTTTTCAGTGTCTGTATCAAGTAAATCTAACCCGCCTTTTACAAGCACATATTGTTCCGCAACCGCATAAAATTCTTGGGTAAATATAATCTCCCCCTTATGCAAAAAGACAATGTAATCCGCAATTCTATCTAAATCTGATGTGATGTGCGTAGAAAAAAATATCGTTTTCTCCCCGTCCTGAACAATATCATGTAATAAATTTAAAAACTCTCTTCTAAAAACAGGATCCAATCCTGCAGTTGGTTCATCCATAATAATTAGTTCTGCATGATGAGACAAAGCAATTGCAAGTGAAGCTTTCATCATCATCCCTTTTGAGAATGTCTTTAATTTTTTCTTTAGCGGAAGTTGAAATAGTTTTATATAAGAACCAAATAGCTCATCGTCCCATCGTTCATACATGGGCTTAATAAGCTTTTTCATTTCAATTAATGTTAAATGCTCATAAAAAACATGCTCATCGTATACGAATCCGATTTTTTGTTTAATTTCTTTTTCATGCTCTTTATAACTTAAGCCGAAAACCTTTACGGTCCCACTATCTGGCTGAAGTAAATTCATAATCAACTTAATAGATGTCGATTTCCCCGCACCATTTGCCCCAACAAATCCGGTAACAAATCCTTTTTTCACTTGGAACGAAAGATCTTTAATCGCAAACCCATCAAAAGCTTTATTTACATTGGATAGCTCTATAATTGATTCCATTAATCCATCTCCTCATATAAAAGTGTAATTAATTCTTGTATTTCATCTAAGCTAAGTCCAATTTCTTTACTATTTTTAATTGCCTGACTTAGCTGCTCTTCGATTACCTTTTGCTTTCTGTCAATAATCATTTCCAGGTTTTGCTCTGAAACGAAAGAGCCCTTCCCTACTACGGAGTAAATCAAACCCGCTTTCTCTAGCTCCTCATATGCACGTTTGGTCGTAATGACACTGACATCTAAATCTTTTGCCATATTGCGCATAGATGGCAGTGCGTATCCTGATGGGAGTTCATTCGCTAATATACCTGTCTTTATTTGATTAACGATTTGTTCATAAATAGGCTCTTTCGAATTGTGAGAGATTAAAATTTGCATGCATGTTCCTCAATTCACATTGTATATATACTTTATACACAATATACATAATGCATCCATTTAATGTCAAGTGAAATAAATTAAATAATTCAGATTATTTATTCGAACTTAAATGCTTTTATACAAAAAGCCGTTTAACATCTTAAAGCAATGCTAAACGGCTATTCTAGTTCTATCATTTCTATTTACTCTAGATCCAATAACTCTGTATTCAAAGCGGAAGACTCTTTTTTTGATATCGATGCATTTTTCCCAATAACTACCGCGACTACAACAATCATAGCGGTTAGAACTGTCACTATTGTTATCGACTCTTCTAAAAATAATACGGCGAAAGTAATCATTAAAAACGGCTGCAAATATTGTAATTGACTGATCCTTGCAATTCCCCCTAATGCCATTCCCCCGTACCATGCTACATATGCTAAGAACTGACTAACAACGGCTAAATAGAATAAACTAACCCAAGCTTTCATTGGTGCATCCAGCATTTCTATGGAGAGCTCTAATCCTACTGGAATGACAAAGAATGGTGCTCCGATAACAATCGCCCATGCAATAACTTGCCAACTCCCCATTTCTTGAGATAATTTTCCACCTTCTGCATAACTAAGTCCTAGAATTAATACAGCTCCTAATAATGCGAAATCCGCAACATGAAAGCCACCGATTCCTAAATTAAGGGCGTATACAATAACCGCGCTTGAACCGACAAGACTAGCTAACCAAAATCGCAAAGACGGTCGTTCACCAGCTCTAAAAATTGCAATACCTGCTGTAGCTAATGGTAATAAAGCAAGCTCTACTGCCCCATGTGAAACGGGCAAAGTCTCCATCGCCCAAGAAGTGAGTAATGGGAATCCTAATACTGCGCCCACTGCTACAATTAGCAAACTTTTAAATTGTTTACGTGTGGGCAGCTTTTCTTTACGAACTAAAAATATAATCGCAACTAATATGGCTGCTATGACGGTTCTCCCCAAACCAACTACGGTAGTACCAAAATACGCCACTGCAACACTTGTGGAGGGTAGCGTCAAACTAAAACAAGTCACCCCAATTATTCCTAACAACAACCCTGCTTTCTCTTTTTCCATAACGCTTCCTCCCAATCAAATTGTCCCATTCATTAGGGGCAATTTTTGTTATAATGCAAGAATAAAGGACCCGTTGCTAATTTAACATTCCATTTTTAATTCACTGTATGGGTACAGATTGGGGGAAATAGGATGAAAGCAAAGTATTTAGAGATTGTTGATACGATAAAACAGCAGTTGCAAAATGGCGATTATCAAGCAGGAAGTAAGCTACCATCGATTAGACAACTATCCGTACAGTTTAATTGTAGTAAAAATACGATTTTAAAGGCCTATGATGAATTAGAAAAGGAGCATGTCCTTTATGCAAAAGCACAAAGTGGCTACTATATAGTGAACGATTATAAAACCATGCTACCTACAACAAACGAAATCGACTTTTATTCTGCTGGACCAGCCAAGGATTTAATTCCATATACTGATTTTCAACATTGTTTGAACCAGGCAATTGATACCTATAAAGAGGAACTTTTCGATTACGCTGCTCCACAAGGTCTATACTCATTGCGTACAGAAATTGCCAAACGGCTACAAACATTACAAGTCTTCACTACACCAAATCGCGTTGTCATGGTCTCGGGTTCCCAACAGGCTCTTCATCTCTTAACGACTATGCCATTTCCAAACGGTAAGAAAAACATATTGATTGAACAGCCAACCTATTTTGGCATGATTGAATCACTAAATCTCAGTCAAACAACCACATTTGGTATTGAACTAACGATGAATGGCATTGATTTAGAACGACTTGAATACATCTTTAAAAATAACGAGATTAAGTTTTTCTATGTCATCCCGCGCTTTCATAATCCACTTGGTCACTGTTACACAAATTTAGAAAAGAAGAAAATAGTCGAGCTCGCTAAGAAATATGATGTGTACATTGTTGAAGATGATTTTTTAGGGGAATTAGATACGGATAAAAAGGCTGACCCCTTCTTTAGTTTTGATCCTTCTGGCAGGGTCATCTACATTCAAAGCTATTCTAAAATATTTTTACCTGGCTTACGTATTGCAAGTATTGTTTTACATGAGCTCCTAATCAAAACATTTCTACGCTATAAAATTAGTACCGATTTTACCAGCCCCATTCTTTCACAAGGCGCACTCGATATTTATTTGAAAAGCGGGATGTATGTAACCCATTTAAAAAAGATCAAAAAAGTTTATCAGCATAAAATGGATGTATTAAAAAAAGCCTGTGCGCACTATTTACCCGTAGAAATCGATTATACAAAGCCTAGTACAGGGTTCTACTTATCTATCTATTTGCCAAAAAACATTTCAGCTAAAAAGCTAACTTATTCGCTAGCTGAAAATAACATCCTTGTTGACGACACCGAACGCATGTTTTTAGATATGTATAAACAGGATAATCTCATTCGCTTATGTATTTCTCAGCTAGATGAACAACAAATAATATCTGGGATCAAAAAAATAGGAGACCTAATTGTAGAACTCAATAAAAGAAAATCTACGTCCCGTAAGCTGCCACCTCCCTCTATAAATGTTGATATATCAATGGCTCACGCCATTTTTTGAGTGTCAAAAAAATATTTTCAACACGTACATCTAACGTTATTTTGTAATTATTGATTTTTCTTACAATCTGTCCGAACGCTTCGCTAAAGGATGAACCATTAACTGGTAATGATTATCCTGATCCCGTGCGGTATATCGATGCACTTTTGGATCTCTGCGATGCTTATGATGACGGACCCTCCCATGTCTCTAGGCGTCTGTTTGCGCGTACATTCCTTCGTTCGGTCTATTCATAAGGCAGAGGCTGGCGATGCTCCTTAAGGGACTCGTTTAAATAAATCACGGTCGGATGGTGAAAATAATGCCGGCTTCTCCGTGTCATCCTCTTGTTTTGACTTTCGATGAAATACGTTTAGGCAGCCGTTTGAAGACTAGCGAAATCACTCATCATTTGTTGTTCGTTAAACATTGTTTTCTTTTTGCACAAGGCATGTAAAACCTTTAACAGTTTGCCACACAACACAACGATCGATTGCTTCTTGCGAAGCGGATTGGCTGTGCGTGTAGTGTAGTATTCGTGTAATTGCTTAAAGGCTGGGTTATGCAAAATTAAAGGCATCATAACTCGGAATAGAAGCGCACGTAATTTACGTCTACCTCTTTTGGATATACGTTTTTGTCCCTTTTGCTGGCCGGAAGAGTTTTCACGCAATGTGAGTCCCGCTAGTTTAATTAATTGGCGTGGATGTGCATATTGAGTGAGAGAACCAACTTCTGATAGTAAGTCGACAATAGTAACATCTCCGATTCCTGGGACAGATGCTAAGTAGTCATAATCCGCCATTTGTTTGGCTAGCTCTACGAGCTGAGACGTTAATTCATCTAGTTGAGTTTGCATCAATTTGTACTGTGAAAGAAGTGTGGCGATTTCGAATTTGGCCATCACTAAGCCTTCTGTCAATCCAATTGAGTTTTCTGCAACTTCGACTAATTGTTTTGCCTTTGGTAGTTGTGGACATTTCATCCCTTCAACTTGGCGATATAAGAAGAGTAACTCTTCTGGTGATTTCCCTTTAATATCTGTCGGCAGAGGTGTCATTTCGAGCACCGCATAGGCCATTTTCCCGAAGTTTTTAAACACTTGTGTAAACTCTGGGAAAAAGCGATCTAACCAACGAATCATGCGATTTTGAAGGGCATTTAAATCTTCTTGAATCTTCGAGCGTAATGTAGCACCGTTTCGTAATTCAGCTTCCACACCTTCCAAAATGCGAGGATAGCTGAAGCGTCCGTCTCGCATTAAACGGGCAATGACGAGTGCATCTTTTTGGTCATTTTTCGTTTGGAGATTGTCATCAAGCTCCTTTGAACGATTGACGTGCATTGGGTTGACCATCACAAATGGAATTCCATAGTTCGTTAAAAACGCTGCTAAGTTCATCCAGTAGTGACCTGTTGGCTCGAAACCAACGAGGATTTCTTGTTTTTCATGAGTTGTTCTGAGCGCCATTAGGCGTTCATAGAAGTTTTCAAACCCAATACGTGATTGCACGACTGGAAATGATTTTTGGAGCACCCGACCTCGATCGTCGATGGCACATGCGAAATGTTTGTGCTTTGCGATATCGACACCGATGACTAGTGTATTTTCAGAAACTTGATTTATTTTTTCATTCGTATTAAAATTCATTGTTATGGAGTCCTCTCTGTAGATGTGCGAGTCAATGGCTGTTGACACTCAAGCATCATACAAGAGGGCTTTTTTTATTTCAAGTCCCCGAAAATCCTTCTAACAGGAATGCTCTTTAAATGGAATGGATTGCTCATCTCTATTGGTTCCGGGGCTTGAATTAGGAAGAATATGGTCTTTGAAAAACGTGTTGAGCAAATGCTTTTTCAGCGTGTCAAAAACGAACAACACCACAGTCAATTCTTGAGGGCTGTTTTGTAAGGCATAAAAAAAGGATATTCTACCTAACGCTCCTATTGACACTCCACTGAACATTGTAAAAAACATAACAACAAAGATTAATAAAGTAGTAAGTGAAAAAACACTATATTTATTCAAATGGGTTCACCTCCTGAAAGTTGTTTGTTATTCGTAATTTAACATATTCAATAATTTAAGATTAAATTAAAATTCTAAGTGACTTTATCTTAAGATTTTTAGGTTATGCCTGATTGAATTAGCCCAAATATTACTTGGGATATTTACTTTAGGTTATTTAAAGATTATTATTGAAATGGAAATTTTCCACTTATAAGGAGCATTCCTGTTAGAAACATTTTCGGGGACTTGAAAATAAAAAAGCCCTCTTGTATGATGCTTGAGTGTCAACAGCCATTGACTCGCACATCTACAGAGAGGACTTCCAAAAATGAATTTTAATACGAATGAAAAAATTAATCAAGTTTCTGAAAATACTTTAGTCATCGGCATCGACATTGCCAAACACAAACACTTCGCTTGTGCAATTGATGATCGTGGCCGTGTGCTCCAAAAATCATTTCCAATACTGCAATCGCGCGTTGGATTTGAAGGCTTTTATGAACGTCTACTTACGTTAAAAGTAGCCCATGAAAAACAGGGAATCCTTGTTGGTTTCGAGCCAACAGGTCACTATTGGATGAACTTAGCAGCGTTTTTAACGAACTACGGGATTCCGTTTGTGATGGTCAATCCGATGCACGTCAACCGTTCAAAGGAATTGGACGATAATCTCCAAACTAAAAATGACCAAAAAGATGCACTCGTCATCGCACGTTTAATGCGAGATGGACGCTTCAGTTATCCTCGTCTTTTAGAAGGTGTGGAAGCGGAATTACGAAATGGCGCGACATTGCGCTCGAAAATTCAAGAAGATTTAAATGCCCTTCGAAATCGCCTGATTCGTTGGTTAGATCGCTTCTTTCCCGAGTTTCCACAAGTCTTTAAGAAGTTCGGGAAAATGGCGTATGCGGCGCTCGAAATGACGCCACTACCTTCGGATATTAAAGGGAAATCACCAGATGAACTACTCTTCTTATATCGCCAAGTAGAAGGAATGAAAAGCCCACAACTACCAAAGGCAAAACAATTAGTTGAAGCGGCTCAAAACTCGATTGGATTAACAGAAGGTTTAGTGATGGCCAAATATGAAATCGCCACACTGCTTTCGCAAATCAAATTGATGCAAGCTCAACTTGATGAATTAACGGTTCAGCTCACAGAGCTAGCGAAACAAATGACAGATTATGATTATTTAGCATCTATACCAGGAATCGGGGATGTAACGGTTGTCGATTTACTTTCAGAAGTCGGTTCTTTAACACAATATGAGCATCCACGCCAATTAATTAAACTCGCGGGACTTACATTGCGTGAAAACTCTTCTGGTAAGCAAAAGGGACAAAAGCGCATTTCTAAACGAGGAAGACGTAAGCTACGAGCACTCTTGTTTCGTGTGATGATGCCCCTAATTCGACATAATCAAGCATTTAAGCAATTACATGAATACTACACAACACGTACAGTGAATCCACTTCGCAAGAAGCAATCGATTGTCGTCCTGTGTGGCAAGTTACTCAAGATTTTACATGCCTTGTGTAAAAAGAAAACAATGTTTAACGTACAACAAATGATGAACGATTTCGCCAGTCTTCAAGCAGCTGCTTAAACGTACTTCATCAAAAGTCCAACCAAGAGGATGACACGGAGAAGCCGGCACTATTTATTCCATTCGACCGTGCACAAATAGCAACGAGTCCCCTGAGGAGCATCGCCAGCCTCTGCCTTATGAATAGACCGAACGAAGGAATGTACGCGCAATTAGACGCCTAGAGACATGGGAGGGTCCGTCATCATAAGCAACGCAGAGATCCAAATGTGCATCAAAATAACGTACTGGATCAAGGGATTAATTACCATTAAAAGGGAATTAATTTAGCGAAGCTTTCAGGTGTATTGTTAAAAAAATCAATAATTACAAAATAAAGATAGATGTACGTGTCGAAAAAAATTTTTTGAACACTCAAAAATGGCGCGAGCCATTGATATATCAACATTTATAGAGGGAGGATATTTATGCATGAATTTTATTTGATAAAAAAGACCGAAACACAAGATGACGATTTTTTTCTATACTTTTATAGGGATAACGACAATTACAAGGATTTAATTGTTGAATACATTGGGCTTGAAGATAACATCGTTGAATATATTTATGATTCACTTACATGGATTCCATGTATGAACCCCGCTTTCCCAGGAAACCCCAAACAAGTAGGGTTTAATGACATTGGGATAACACTATTTGATGAACATTCGGCTCCTTCCCTTATATCTATTTTTACTGCTTGGAGTGATTTATTAAGGAATGGTCCAAAAGAAATCCTAAAAATGATTTATTATCATGATTACTCCGAGGATGAATTAGTGCGTTTTGATAGAGATATCGCGATAGAAAAATTTGGAAAAATCATTTCTATATCTAAACAATTGTCTGATGGCAAGTACTACTTATATCATTGTGGTATATGAAAACTTAAAAACAACCGGATGATGCGCTCATCTATGCCATTGAAAAGGGGAATTTCGGCTGTACCCTTGGATAATAAGGATATGTACTTTTTTCGCTTGAAATTTAAAATAGATAGAGTTTCTCGCTCTAATGATCTTAAACTTTGTTAATTAGATTTAGCTTTTCTTTTATATTGTCAATAATTTCAGTAATGCTTACCCCTTCAGTGTTGATATACGTTCCAAAGTTGTGTGCATTATAGGCTTCTAGACATTTATCCGTTTGTTGAAAGCACCAATTCCCTTCTTCCTCTCCGCGCTGTCTTAGCCTTTCGTAAATGGTTTCTTTACTTGCTTGCAAGCAAAAGTGATGCGTTTGCTCATCAATACTTTTGAAACCATTTTGAATGAAATGGAAGTACTCTACTTTCCGAATAGTCATAGGTACTATTAGGTTCATGTTATATTTAGTTATTAAACGTTTTGCCACATCCACCGTTAATTCTTTCCATAAATCCAAATCCTGAAAATCACCTGTATCTGCTTCAATTTTTCTAATTTCCTCAGGTACAATATTTCTTAACATATACCCTACCTCTTCAGGGTCATATATCATGCTATTTTGAATTTCTTTGTGAAGCGCATTGGCAATTGTGGTCTTTCCCACACCAAATGCTCCATTAATCATGATTATCATTAGTCTTTCCCCCTCTATAAAGATTGAAATTTCAATTATTTCTATTCAATAATTTCCTGAGAAATAATTTTAGAATTTTCAGTAAACTGAATGATGTACATAATCCAAACTTCATTTAAACTCCTGGATTATTACGTAATTCGATAATTGTTCCTTCTGGCGCTATTAACTTGCATAACTCACCATTTTCAACATGGTAAATAATTTCTTTATTTTTTTGTAAAAAATTCACGTTCATTCTCTTTAAACGTTCGACTTCAAATTCTAGATCTTCCACCCAAATACAAAAATGAACAAGCCCTTCACTATTCGAATTGATCTGTGCTAGTTGTTCATTCTGTTTGCCTGTCTGGAGTTCAATATAAAAAGTACCTAGCTTTAACCATGTATTAAATTCACGACCATGAAAATCAGGAGATTCTTGAACAAGTTCAAATCCTAACCCTTTCGTATAAAATTCAATCGTTTCCAAATATGAATTTGTCTGTATACATAAATGATGTACATAACTCGTTTTCATAGTATGATCAACCCCCCCCTCTTTAACATTCCGTTCGCTCCTGCATGACCACATCTTCATCATAACAAGCTCCCCAAAATATTATTTTAATATTTTAAATAGCGAAACATTTTTAATCCTTGCAACTAATTTCATTTTAAATAAAAGTAATCTTGGGATACTCCATACAGCAAAAGGATTCATTTTCAAATGAAGCCATATTTCTTTAAAGCGATTGTGATACCATCTTCACTAGATTCTTTCGTAACAAAATTGGCAATCGATTTTAACTTTTCTCCTGCATTCCCCATTGCTATTCCGACATCAACCATTTCTAACATATCCATATCATTTTCTCCATCGCCAAATGCTACTGCTTCACTTTTGTCTAACCCAAAATATTCAAGTACTTTTATAATTGCTTTTGATTTTGAAACGTCTTCTTCAAGTACGTTTAAAATAAAAGGATGCCACCGTTTAAACGTAAGCTGCGGAAAACGAATTTTGTATTTATGAATCATATCTTCATTTGCAAATATACACATTAAGTAGGTATCTTCCTCATAAGCAGCTAAATTTTCAGGTGGATACTCTTCCAATGATAATGTTTCGTTTAGTGCTTTTAATATCATTGGATGTTTTATATTATTCATCTGTAATTTTTCAGAGTAAAAGGTAAGTGCATTTTTTTCGGTCGATGCGTAATCCATGACCGCTCTTACTATCTCATGATTTAAAACGATTTTATGAATGACAATATCGTTGTGTTTCACATAAGCCCCATTTGCAGTAATAAACGTGTTTATACCTAATTTTGCTATTTCATCACACATGGATAAGGGTCTGCCGGTTGCTGCAACAACTTGAATACCCATATCCAGCAATTTTCGAATAGCAGCTTTCGTGCTCTTAGCAATCGTTCCATCTTTATAATTTGTGATTGTTCCATCGACATCAAAAAATACAATTTTATGTTTCATTTTTATCACCTCAAGTTTATGCTAATATTACCATATAATGTTATAAAAAAAGAATGAG
Organism: Lysinibacillus sp. 2017; assembly: GCF_003073375.1. Classification (NCBI taxonomy): domain Bacteria; kingdom Bacillati; phylum Bacillota; class Bacilli; order Caryophanales; family Bacillaceae; genus Lysinibacillus; species Lysinibacillus sp. 2017. The sequence continues at coordinate 1,652,057 of NZ_CP029002.1, read as the reverse complement.
GTGCAACATGTTAAGCTTATTTAATTACAATTGGCAAGTACGTGAAGATTGGTTTAAATGGTGTCAATCACTCCCTACAGAAGAGTTTCATAAAGAACGAATTGGCGGTATGAAAAGTATTCGCGAAACCTTAATTCATATCATAGACTGTGAACTGCTTTGGTTAAATAGCATGTCAGAACGGAAAATTGTATATGAAAAGCGAAACACTATAAGTGAATTAAATGATATAAAAGAATACTCGGATTTTGTGAAATCCCAAACTCAACTATTCATTCGTCATTTACCTGTAGAATATGAAAATCATGCAGTTGAAATTAAAAGAAAAAATGGGACTATATTAAATTTTACTCAAGAAAAGATTCTGTTACATATGATTACTCATGAAGTCCATCATGTTGGACAGTTATCGATTTGGTCTAGAGAGCTTGGCCTCAAGCCCATTTTTTCGGATCTTATAGCGAGGGATTTTTATTAAAATGGATAAATATGATGATTTAATTCGCCAAATTAACGATGGCTATAAAAAGCATGTTGAAGCAAGGCCTTATATTGTTGCAATCGATGGCTTAAGTGGTGCTGGCAAAACGACACTTGTGAATCACCTGAAAGAAATGCTAGATAACCTAGTCATTATTCATATTGATGACCATATTGTTGAACAATCTAAGCGCTATAATACTGGTCATGACGAATGGTTTGAATACTATCAGTTACAGTGGGATAGCAATTATTTAAAAGAAGAATTATTTGATAAATTATATACAAATGAAAAATGCCTACACTTACCCTTTTACAATAAAATTAATGATACATTTACTCAACAAGAAATAAAAATAGCTCCTAACAATATTATCGTAATCGAAGGGATTTTTCTTTTAAGAGACGAATGGAAAAACTTTTATGATTACATCGTTTTCTTAGATTGTCCTAAGGAAATAAGATACGAGCGTGTACTTCATCGTGATACATACATTGGAAATTTAGAAGAAAGATTAAATAAATATAAAAGAAGATATTGGCCGGCAGAGGAATATTATTTAAAAAATCAAAAACCACTCGACCTTGCCCATTCTATTCAAAAATCGTTCTAACAGTCCGCCCGAGACTTTTTTTAGGTACAAGTCTACTTAACAGGTAGCACTCTTTTTCCTTATTAAATCTGGTGATTCTTAAAATTCCGGTAGGTGAAAATGAGTAATAAAATAGACAGTATAGCTGCAGTGAAAATCATCATGATTGGCTGCAACAACGGCATACCGAAGAAATTATAAGACACGCCTAATTCAAAATGTTGTGCTGCATTCATCATATTGATTGGAAATAAATCTAATATAAGAGCTGCTGTATACGAAATTTCCGATACGTCTATTTTCGGAATGTAAAGGATTGCTGCAGATAGGATGACTGCTATAAATGGATTTTTCATTTTAGATGATATAAATAATGTGATGACCGCTATAAACAACAGCCCAATCAAACTTAAGCCGAACGAATAAATAGTTAACTCTAAGAAATCCATATTATAAGGCGATTGATAGTACCATCCGTGAAGCTGTATGCTGGCTTTGTAACCATCTAATCCATAAATCATTGCATGTAGAATAAAGTGCAATGATACAAATAAAAAATAGACAGCGAGCGTAAATATCAATGAACTAAGTAGTTTTGCTACAATCACTTTATTTTTTCCGTATTTTGTTGTTAAAATGATTGCATCTGTTCTTTGGCTATACTCCTCGGAAAAAACGGGGGATAAACAGATGACAATAATTGCACTTATAACTAAAGCTACTAATATAGAAAAACTTGAACTCATTTTTTCCCAACCATCGTAATAATCGTAGTAAAAAGGTACTTCAATTTGTTCATACATATTGAGTAATTTAGTCAATTCATTACTTGTTCCAACAGGCCTTGGTTTATCTGATATCGGCTCGTTCAAAATATTATCGTAAATACGATTGATATTCCCTGCCTTTAACTCCGATATTATATTAGGTAAGCGGACTTCTTGTACACCAATAGTAGGTAAAATCCCCCAATATGTAGGGTCATTTTGATTAGCTTCTATATTTATTTGATTAATATATTCGTCCGTAAGGTACCCACTTAGCTCACCCTGAACATTCCTTTCATTTTCAATAGCTTGAAATCCTTTTAATTTTTCTGTTTCAGTAATGTATGAGGTTTCAGCTACTGCACCAAAGAAAATCGCAAAGAAACTTATAAGTAATGCCACAATTATGATGTAGAGTGTACTACGCTTTCGAATGTTTTTTTTTAATTCAAAAGAGATAAGCCCCTTCATTGCGCTTTCCCCCCTTCAAAGTAATGAAGGTAAAGATCTTCAAGATTAGGGGAAACATTCACTGCACCATTAATAGGTCTAGTTTCGGAAACAATTCGAATCTTTACCTTATTCTCTACATGTTTTAAATTACTTATCGTGTGTGTCTGATTTAATGTATTTGCTTCTTCCTTCGTTACTTCGCATTCCCACACATAACCTTCTATACCACTTGTAATCTCTTTCACATTTCCTTTATGCAACAACTGTCCGGCTTTCATTACGATAATTTCATCTGCAATATATTCAACATCAGAGACAATGTGAGTGGATAAAATAATGATTCTATCCGTGCTGATCGAACTTATTAGATTTCTAAAGCGTACCCTTTCCTTTGGGTCTAGTCCTGCTGTAGGTTCATCTAATATCAATAATTTAGGGTCATTAAGAATCGCTTGAGCAATTCCCAATCGTTGCCGCATACCACCAGAGAATGTTTTTATTTTTTTATCTTTTTCATCTATAAGGCCTACCAGTTCAAGCAACTCTAAGCTTTTTTTCTTCGCTTTGAAATGAGGAATTCCTTTTAAAGAAGCAATATACATTAGAAAATCGTATGCTTTAAAATTCGGATAGTAGCCAAAGTTTTGAGGAAGATAGCCTAATAGGTCACGGTAATCCTCGCCAAGCTTGTTTATTTCTATTCCATCGTATTTTATTTCTCCAGTTGTCGGTCTTAAGGTCCCGCTAATCAATTTCATCAGGGTGGTTTTCCCCGCTCCATTCGCACCGAGTAACCCATAAACACCTGAAGTAAGTGTAGTGGTAAATGCATCAACGACAGTTTCATTTTCATATTTTTTCCCAACATTTTCTATTGATAATTCCATAACATTTCCCCTCCACTTTGAGTGGCTTTAATGAACTTCACCACTTCTTGCATTAAAGTACAAATTGAAAAAGCCAATAAAATAACCCATATAAATGTTGATGCTAGTACATACCAGGCATTAAATATTGAAAGAGAAGCAAGTGCAACCACGATAATTAACCCCGCTATTAAACACCTAATTACGCCAACTTTCTCATGCGATTTTCTTAGTAAAAATAAATACACACTGTTTGCCAAATTAAAGGGTACAAGGAAATAGAGTAAACTACTGACTAGGCTAATGTCATAAAAGACTTTCGTTGTCATCATCAAAATCGTTATGATTGTTATGTCGACTATGCCTATAATCAAAAGGCGTATAGCAATTAACTTTTGGAGGTTAAATTTACTAGTAGATTCAATTTCCCACATGTTATAGCTAAAGCTTTTTGCTAGCTCAGGTATCGCAACTAATGCAATAATCGGAGCTGTCACAGAAAGTATCGTAATTATTGCATGCTGTTCGTTCACCCCATTGGCAGAGGGAGACAAAATAAATAACACGATAAAAAGAAGAATTGTTTGAACAATCCAAAGATAAGGAGAAATATATTTTATTTGCCCTACAAATAATTCTCTAAACGGCATTTTATATTGAATAGGTGTACTTTCAAACTCGTGTTTGGCAAGGTCTACCGTTTTTTCAATCACTGAATCTGGCATTTGTGGCGACTGATAACTTTTTAATGTATCTTCTAGTTTTTTCGGTTTCAAAATACGTCCTCCCTATTTAAGATTTTTTTTAGTTTATCCAATCCTTGTTTTAACCTTGATTTGGTTGTAGCAAGGGAGGAATCCGTTATTTCAGCAATTTCCTTTAGTTTCATGTCATGATAAAAACGTAAAATAATCACATCTTTTTGGAAGTCTGGCAAACTTCCTATCGCCTTCGTAATTACTTCTGATTGATCAAACCTTGTGAGATTATTATCACTATCCGGAATCTCCAATAAATCGATATCCTCACTGGCTTCCGCATTCTTTTGGTAATAATCATGACACGTATTTTTTGCGATAATAAAAAGGTAATTTTTAAATTTACCTTTGTGAACATAAGTATGTATGTATTTTGCGAGCCTCAAAAATACTTCTTGCGTCAAATCAGCAGCAACAAATGCATTTCCTGTTTTTCTGTAACAATAGCTATACATATCGTTGTAGTATTTCCTAATGATTACATCAAGCGCATCGCTATCCCCTTGTTGTATTTTTTTTATCAGCTTTTTATCATCCAACCAATGTCACCCCCAAACCCATATCATTTCCTTTTTTATCCTTTCATATAGTTTAACTCTAAAAAAGAACAAAAGGATTTAATCATTGTTGGATTTATTTTTGGATTTTTATCTCATATGAATTTAAAACACCAAATCCCTTCAAAGAGATTTGGTGTATGCACTATTTATTAAACTAATTCCAACCATGCCACCGCTTCTGTATGTGTGGAGTGTATGTGGCAACACATTGGTGCTGGTGGGTTTAATTTATTGGCTAGGTTTCACCAAAGTAGAACAAGCTTTTTTTAGTCTTCCAAGATAAATACTTATAAAAACTAAACCGTGTAAAACAAGTTGAGATCGACTGTTTCACAAAATAAATATCCATAAAGAATTGAGGTGTTGAAGATGATTTAATTAAAGCCCTCAGTAGTTGAAGAAGATCTAAAGGTGTTAAGATTAATTAACACCTTTTTATATCTCCAAAAGTAATTTTCATACTTGGTGCGTATATTAAATAGGAATCCATGTTAAAAACTTGAGAAAACAGTAGTTCAGCTTCGAATTGTTCCTGAGCATCATTATATGTAACTCCTCGTTTTATCAAGTTCTCGATAAACTGATCCTTTTTTATTGGCTCTCCACCAACTCCATCTTCTTTAAGCGAATAAAACAACTTTTTCTTAACGTGTTGAGCTTCTTCAGGATTGAGGAAGTTAACTTTATCACTGACTCTACACTCAATGTTCTTTACACCCAATTCAGATAAATATCTAGGTAATTTCACTCCAATATTCCCATTTATATTTTTACTTTTTTCGAATAATTTCTGCAGAACTCCAAGAGGCACAATTTGTGATTGTTCATACCCTCCAAGTTCGTATGATGACATGCCTGAAATCCAATGTGGTTCAAAGCAAATTATTTTCCCACCGTTAGCTATAGAATTTACCATTTTTTTTAGTACCTTTTGGGGTTCGGACATGTGTAATAAAAATGCGTGGCAAATCGCAATATCGTACTTACCCTCTAATTCAATCTCATTAATATCTGTGACAAAGAATTCAGATTCATACGGAAACCCATGAAAATATTCTATGGCCTTATTAATGAGTTGTTGTCCTTTATCTATTCCTGTATATTTAGAACCTTTTGGTAATAGGGGTAATAATTTAAGTCCTAAATACCCGTACCCACACCCAAAATCAATAATATGTACTGGTTTAGAAATCTTCCAAACACTTTTTACTAAAAACTCTAAGTAGTCATCGTTATAATATAAATCCCTCGTTCTTTTGAGGTATTCCAGCTGCGTATCCCAATAATAATCTTCCATCTAATCCCCCCTATATTTCTATAACCAAAACATTCTATACAAATCGTACAATTCCCTTCTTAACTAAGCTGCACATTAGTTTAAGTGAATCCACGATATGGCCCCTTAATGAAAAAAAGCGCGTTCCTACATAAACGCGCCCGATTGTTGAATAAGAAAACTGCATTCCATACAGGTTTTTTATCAAACTTTATTATAAATGATCGAACTTAATTATATTTTCCATCTTCATTAAAAGACCCAAAAAAAATACATCCATTATCTCAATAAATATTTAGTGGATGTATTTTTATATACAAAAAAAGTTTGATTATTTTTAATCAAACTCAACCCCTATATATATAATGTTTGACTTTAATTCATTATACTATTTACCCTATATACATATAAGCTGAGCGTTTTTTTAAATATTTCACTCCAAATGTTCCAATAGAAAATGCGTAAACGCTTTTAAATCAGCGTTTACGCATTTTCTGTGTATTCCCAAACTTTTATTTAGGAACATTATTTTTACTAGTTTTGTAAAATTTATAAATTATTTTTTACTAATTTATTTGAATACACCTGAATAACAAATAACATTGACGCAAAAATAAGTGATATTGTGACGACTGCGTATAAAAAAGATGGGATTAAAGCTGTACAACTCATTAATAACCCACATATAACAAAAGTGTTTCCACTAAATCTTTGAATTTTATTCCATGTTTTTTTATCCTTAAAACTCGCTCCATTTCTAACACCGATTTTAAGATTATAACGTACTGTGGGTAGATAATTTCCGATGACAATAAAAATACATCCAACAAATATTAACAAGAAGCTATCAGTATTTAATGATTCATTATGAGCATTCAATAGGTATACAATATTCAAGCCTATTACAAAGAGACTACCTATTATGGCAAATGCCTTATTTATTTTTGAATTACTCTTCCGTTCTATAAGCAATAACAATGAAAACACTACTAATATGAAAAAAGAAATAATCATGAACATTATAAACATAAAACTTTTCGTCGCATAATCAATACTGCCTACTGAATCAACATGCATTATTACTCTTTTCGGTAAAGAGCCATAACAACTTAACCAAATAATTAAAGATATAAAGAATGAGGAAATTAATAATAATAAATTTTTCAATTTATTCACCCTTTCGTATTAATCAAAGACAAAAACCATTTAAAACTTTCTTCTAATACCGTCGTATTCAATGAATAATAAATATGTCTTCCTGATTTCTCTGAAGTGATTAATCCTGCATTTCTCAAGATGGTTAAGTGGTTAGATATACTGGGTTGGCTGATATTAAATTTTTCAACAATTTCGTTTACAGTTAAATCACTTTCTTTTAATAAATTTAAAATTTCTCTTCTAATAGGGTCTGCAATGGCTTTGAATATATCCCCCACTATTATCTTCTCCTTAAAATTCGATATATAGCTATATATCTATATAATACAACAAAACCATAAAATGTAAAGCGATAAAACACTTGGAATTTTTATTCATACAAGTTTCATCGGTTCCTTCTAATGCAACTTGCCTCGTCAATTTAAATACTTTACATCACAATCTAACCCAAAATGTATGTATCCCATCTTTGTAATTCGCATTTCATTATTACCACCAAAAATTCTTCAAACTTTTAATATCTTTATTACTCTATATAGCGGGTCTTTATACTTAAATTTGGATCTGCGCTATCAGAAAAAAACTATTTTTATTTTTCTTAAAGGGTTGAATTTAATTAACCCTGAAAATATAATCCCTTCGGAGAATTTAGTAACTGGTTGAAAAGATAATCAAGCAAATCAATAGCTTGTGTTCTGCAATTTTCACTTACTTTTTTTCAATTTATCAGATCTATTGATTTGGAACAAGTAATCTCGTGTGACATAAAGGCCTTATTTCAAATCTTTAAGGACCTATTTCTGATTTGGATCGTGAGTTAAATAATTGTTCAAATGAAAACTATCTACAATCCCTAATGAATAAGCTTGAACAATTTCTCTCCATCGATAAATTAACTTCACAAATGCTAAATGCATTAGTCGATAAAATTACTTGTAGTGTAAACGGTGAAATTCGAATTCATTATAATTTTGAAAATCCGTTTGAAACGCAAAAAGAAGACAGTAACCTCGATGGGTAGCTGTCTTCTTTAAAAGGATTAGTCCTCTTCTTTTAAAATGAGTTGCGAGACACACTCGACGTGTGTGGAGTGTATGTGGCAACACATGAGATGTTGATAAAGCCAATCGTAATCTTTTCTCCTTTCATTATTTGAATTACTACCTTGGTACATTAACTACTACAAACTATAGTTTTATTATAATGGACAGTATTGATTAACTATCTCCATAAGACGTTCATTCTTTTCTGATGATACATTTTCAGATAATCTTGCCCCGGCAATAATTGGAGCCCATTGAAAAATGTCCTCTTTTGATAACCCACTTTTTTGACAATAAAGGCGCAAATACATTTCTGCTAATTGTACTGAGAACTGTTCATACAAAAGATAAGTTCGATAGACGTCTGCACGTAAATCCCCTGCACTAGAATCTACCCAATCAATAATTGTTACTTGTTGGTTATCTGACATAATTAAATTAAACATATGAAAATCGCCATGACATAACCTTTTTTTATATGTAATCGTATCCATTTTTTGTAGCAAAGCGTTCTTTTGTCTTGTATCTAAATCGAGTGCGGATTCAATTTGCCGATGTAACTTTAAAGACATCGGTTCAAGTGAATCAGCTTCTATCCTATGAATCTTTTGTTGGATTTCTATGGAAATATTCATGTAATATTCTGCTTGGTCCATATTTTCTAACAAAAGATTCCCTATTGTTTTCCCCTTAACAAACTCCATTATTATGGCTTGTTTCCCATCTATTGTCGTGACATCAAATATTTTTGGTACAGAAAGTCCACATGAATAGGCATATTTTTGTTTATTTGCTTCATATGAAGATTCTGTATCGGGCAAAAAATCATTGAATACTTTAATAATCTTGTTTTCATACAGATAAATTTGTGCTGTATTTCCAATTGCTATTGGAGTGCCTAAATTCATGGGTTTCTACTCCCCCTAATTTTATTTAATTGGTATTATAGAAATCATTCTAACCCCCACGGATACGATGCTTTATTAATGTACTTTGGATTCCTTTATTGTCTTCCGGATAAGTATGTTTTAATTTTGTATTCGGTTTATTGTATAGCACAATCCAATATTTTCTGATAAAGCATATTCCACTTGTGATAATATGAGGAAACATCATTAGAGTTTACAAGCATACGTTGAGCAGATTCATATTTACCTTCAAATGGAAGCAGTTTTGTTATATTCATTTTGTAGAATATTTGAAAACCAATTTTAGGATAAGGACTACTTTCTGTCCACAATGGATTTTCGCTATGGTCAACAATTATGTATCCTAATAACTTACATTCACCTTCAACATACCCTTCTTCTAGTGCTTCCCGTTTAAAGCATTCTTCTGGAGTTTCACCAGATTCAATATGTCCTCCTGGGAAATCCCACCCTCTATGGTTTAAGTCGACCAATAATAATTTATCTTCTTGAAAACAAAAGCCGTGAACACTTGTGATTAAATTATTTGTGGAAGCAAGGTATTTTTTTCCCAAGTTAACTTAACTCTTGATTTTCCCCAATTTACGTAAGTAGTAGTCAATTTTTTTCCTCCAATAAAAACCAAGCTCTATTCATTTTCTTAATTTCCCATTCATCTGCTTGATTCTGTTTTTCTTGCCAGATTATAAATAATCAATAGATTAGTTAGAGACCACCCTTACATACATTCCTCTTGTAGCTTTTTCATATGCTACATTGCCCATAATCTCCACTTTTTTTGATAATTGCGATGATGGGATTATCCATGATGAGTTATTATCATTTTTTCTAATGACAGATTTAGAGTCTTAGCCAATATTTATTTATAGTAGTCTTCTTGAAGCATGCCCATTAGGACTTCATCAGAATATTTATTGTTCATGTAAAGGGATTGTCTCAATGTTCCCTCTTTTTTAAACCCTGCTTTTTCATATGCTTTTATGCCTCGAACGTTATGAGAAAATACTTCTAATTCCAAACGATTTAGTTTAAGCTCCTCAAAAGTAAATTTTAGTGCAAGTTGAGTGGCTTCAGTACCATAACCTTTGTTCAAAGTATTTTTACTATGCAGCGATATTCTAAAACCCGCCTTTTTATTGTCTTGGTCAATGTCTACTATGGATAAATCACCTATTATTTCATCCGTATCTACTAAACAAATGGCAAAATCATAACGTGTCGGGTCTTTACTAAACTGTTTATAACTTTTAATGATTTCATCAAGTGTAAATGTCTTACGAGTACCCGTCATATACAAAAATTCTTCATCTTGACAAGACATATAAATGCTTTCCATATCTTCCTCTTCAATAGATCTTAAGTATATGAATTTTCCCTTTACCTCCATAATAACTACCTCTTTCTACTTTTTAATTTTCAAAACATCAGATTGTAAATATATTTTAGATTTTAATCAACAAGCGCTTCCTTGACTTCAATATGTACACTCCTGTGTTACCGTACATAAAATAATTTGTAATGAATAAATGAATGTGGGAGGAATTAGAAAAATGTACTATATGCCTTACACGTATCAATATCCTAATTATTCAAATGGACCAACGCATCCTCAAGGAAATCCTACTGGCTATTGGGCTGTTCCTAATGAGTTGCCGTTTGGTTCTTATCAATATGGTGACGGTGGAAACTTATTAAAAGATTATGGAGCAAACCCATTTGTTATAAATATCAACGAGGCCACCAAGCAAAACAACACGTATCGTACAGCACTATGGACAGGAAATCATCTGCAAGTCACATTAATGAGCATCAATGTTGGTGAAGATGTCGGTTTGGAAATACACCCTAATGTGGACCAATTCTTACGTGTTGAACAAGGTCAAGGGATTGTACAAATGGGTAAGAGTAAAGATAATTTAAGTTTCCAATGTAGAATCTTCGATGACTCAGCTATTATTATACCATCCGGAATGTGGCACAATGTCACAAATACAGGAAATATCCCATTAAAATTGTACTCTATCTATGCCCCGCCTAACCACCCATTCGGTACTGTTCATAAAACTAAAACAGATGCAATGATTATGGAAGCAGGTTTGGGTGAACCACATTAAAATAAGAACAGTATAGCCAAGAGTTTCCATAAAAAAAGCAGACGGTATATTAAAAGTACTTTTTCGTACATTTTAATCGTCTGCTTTTATAATCAGAATATAATTTTTATACTAACTCCAACTTTTTTACTAAAATTGATAAAAATTTATGTTCCTCTGTGCTTTGTAACTTCTTGCGGTGGGTTATTATGAATTACTTGATTGAACTCTTTTGAATATTCTTCACGCCGATTCGTATCTTTAGTTTCCTTTTTATCCTTCTTGAAGCTGGTTTTACTTTTCTTTGCCATTCTATTACACCTCCAGAAAAAGACTGACTATAAAGTCTAATCTAATGTGCGCAAAATTATTGATATTATTCTGCATTTCACATAAATAAAGGAAACAAACAAGGTTTTTACGGATCGATGTGACTTGATTCTTCTAATGACTCACCACGTATTTTGGCTACTCTTCCTTTAATAATGCCATCTAGCTTTTTGAAATCTGATTTACCAAACGTTAGCGCATACACAATCATGATAACGATCAAAATTTGATAAATTGAAAATTCACCAGTACGCCGATAATCCATAAAAGCTAATAACGCAATCCATAAATCATTAATGATAAAAACGCCAAAAGCAAACATACTTAGTTTATCGAGCTTATACCAATAGCGTAATAGTAAAAACGCAATCGCACATACCCAAAAAATAATTTCTGCTGTAATAAGGAAAAACCATTTATGTTCTAAAATAATATCCAAACCTTCACTCCTTTGAATCTCTTAACATATCCATACATTTCATATCTGCTAATACTTACTAATATAAAGTACATTTCTCAAATGTACATCACTTAAGTACGTTATGTAAAAACTATAGACCATAAAGTAAATTTATGGTCTATAGTAGAAAAATTGCTCTTATTGTTTTGTTGAAATAACATAAAAGGGGTTCGAATTATTCGTTTTTGCTTGGAAAGACTGAGTCAGCTGCAACAGCGGCTGCATTATCTTCTTCGCTTTTTGACGAATTCATATTGGTGAACTGTTGAAACATGCCATTTTGCATTACTTTCGTTACTCCATAAATAGCAGCGCCGATTAATCCCCATTTAAAGTATTTCAATTGTAAAACCTCCTTCTTAAATTAAATTATGAAACAGCTTTAGTATTAGATATTACAAATAAAGTATACTGAACATTTTTTGACACTAATTATTCTTTAATTTCATAAACTAAAATATCAAATAACTTTTCGTCAGTATAAAGCAAAATTGCCCATTCTCCTGGCTCTGGTATTTTAACGCTAGAAGGTATATGTGCATCTGCTCCATTATTTGCGCTACTAAGCTCCGTTGTCCAGCCATCTATTAAAATCTGATGGATAGTTTCTGATTCTTTATGAAAACCAACAATGGTTAACTTTGTATTATTAGGATTTTCAATTCCCCAAAGGTGCCACATCCACTTTTGAACGTTTAAACTTGGCATTTCTGCACCTATAACACCTGATTTATTTTCATTTCCAATAATTCCACTGTCACCAAATTTCACTGCTTTTCTTTCCCAATTAATTGTTTCAAAATCACTTTCTTGAACAAAGTTAGGAATGTCATCAGGTAAAACTGTTTTACTTTCTACTACTTCATCTGCTGTGCAACCTACAACAAAAAGAAACATACTTAATAAAATTAATGTCCTAGTTATTTTTTTAATAAAATCCCTCCGTTAAAATAATGTTATAAAAAGAATTAACAATTCTAGTAAATTTGATTCCCTAATTATTAATATTTATTTAGGAATTACAGGAACCCAAAGTTCATTTCTAGGTTTGTGCTTTGGGGGATAATAGCATTCGATACAAGGAATATCAGCAAGTTCGTATCCTGAAGTAGGAATCTTTCCTATTACTTTTAATTCAAAATCAAGAGTTTCAATCCGATAATCCATTTCGGTATCCCCTTTATCGAAATTTGAAAGGAGATTTTTGGATAGGCTTTTTATGGCTATATCTCATTTCATTTCCCCTTTCCTTTCACATTTCTTTACCATTGACTCAGTTCTAGTTATTATTAGGAATTTCCTTCTTTTGCTGTCTTTGTATGTAATACACTACAAATTAAAAATGAATGGAAGTCTACTATATTTATTTTTGGAGGTCTTATATGACAAATTTTTATTCTTTTCAAGGAACGATCATGGAGATTACGGATTTTAATACAGGTCAAAATGGTAATAACGAGGGTTGTACTAAATTTTTTACACTAGTAAATGAATTAGGTAATATCGTTAATTTCGTGGTTTCACCTTCAACTTACGTTGTTGACCAAGAAACACTTGTAGTTGGCGACCGTGTAACAGGATATTATGACGGAGATGCACCGGCTATTCTTATTTACCCTCCACAATATCAGGCACTAGTTATAGTAAAAGATAACCCAAATTACAATGTAAAGGTTGATTATTTTAATAACCAATTGGTGAGTAGTGATGGTCAATTACAGTTAAATTTATCTCCAGATACCCAAATACTTTTAACGAATGGTCAATACTTTTCGAATTTTCCAGGAAATAGAGATTTAATTGTTACTTATAGATATACTACAAGAAGCATTCCCGCTCAGACCACACCATATCGTATTATAGTTTTATGTTCATCTTAATCTTGCTTCCTTGAATAAATTACTATAACAAATAATTTAAAGGGAACTACCTGGATACCCAAGCAGTTCCCTTTTTTTTGAGTTAAATTAATTGGCAGCTAAATGTTCTAACCCTGATAAACACTATCACATGTTCCTGGTGCTGGTTCATAAAAACAATGTTGTTTAAATTGACCTGTAAAAGGTTGCCCGTACCAGCTTGGCGGGCACTCACCAGACGGATTAAAGTACCAAAGTGCATATTTTGCTGGGTGGTCCCGCCAATAATCTAACGTTTGCTTTGCCAATCTTCTTTCAGTTTCTCTCGCTCGTTGATAAAACATATTCCCCTTTTGAACTGCTTCAAAAGAGTAATTATTTCCCTGTACCTGATATATGACTTGTTCAACTGTTCTTACATCATTAAAGTCTAAACAACTGGCAATCACACGGTTCACAATGACATTTCCTACATATAACATACCTTGTTTACCTTCACCTTCAGCCTCTGCTCGCATCATCCTTGCCATTAGGTCAATATCAGCATCACGGTATTTTATTCTCGGCATCTTTTCACCCCTAAAGATATAGTATGAAAAAATGTCAGATTGATGATTGATAAGCTGAATTGTGAATCTTCAACTTATGTATATTTTAGTAACCTTTTTGAATATCAATTGACTATGTAACTGGATAATCACCATAAGTTGGGGATGACATAATTTTAGGATTCAAAGTGATTCCTTTTTAATCTAGTCCGTTCTGCTACGCTACGGGGGACGCTTTCCTGGGGGCGTGGCTCCATCTAACTTGTTACTTGCCTCTACGGCGGCAAGCAACAAGTGGATATTCCGCGCACGCTTAATCCCCAAGGGGTCGCCCCCTGCGCTTCGCGGCACTCTATTTTAGAATAAAAATTTTTTTCTAATAAGGTGTTTTAGATAAGGCTTATTCGATAAAGTATCTTTTATAAACGTGAAAATAGTTTAAATGAAAGAGTGTTCATCATAACTGAAACCATGGCATTCACTTTCATTTCAATAACGAAATAGGATTCAAAATTCACTTAGAATAGAGGATAAACTTGATCAATCCCCGCCGCCTCGCGATAGCGCAAGCGGCATTATCAGACGCATTTAACCGGGTAAAATGTACAACACTTGGCGGGCCTTGCATGCGGTATTAAAGACAGTAGTATGGACACGTACCACGTGGCCATACTGCGGGTAGCCCGCCAATAGCTAGACAAACTGATAAAACAATAATCAACCCCATGTTACGGTGATGAACCAATTAGGCTCTCCACCATAAGTTGGGGATGACAAAACTTGATAGAAAAACGAGTTGATTGGAATGGAGGGAAGGCGACTCCTGCGGGAACAGCACGAGCGAAAAATCCATTTTTTGTGCCGCCGTAAGAGGCACAAAAAATTAGTTGGAGCCGTGCCCGCGGAAAGCGTCCGTACCGGAATGGTAATCAACCCCATGTTACGGTGATGAACCATCTATTTCCTAAAAAATACAAATAATGTTACATTTATTTTATACGAAAATTACAATAAAGGGGACATTAATATTGGACTATCAAATAATATTAGAACAGCTTGCAAACGATGAACTAAATCCACTACAAAATATTGATATTGAGAATTTAATCGACTACATGATTGAGAATATAGGAAATCCTGACCCGTATATTCGCGACACTTTAGTGTATTTCGGGTTCTCAAAATTACTGCTAAAACACCCTATTGAGGATAAAATACTTCACAAACTATTAACGATTTGCATGGATGATGAGCATTTGTTTTATAAAATCGATGAACAAATTATAGATGATTCTGTGTTTACTCGTTCTTTTTCTGCGTTAGTCATTGCTTTAGTACTTTATCAAGATGCTAAAACACCCGCTCTACCAAAAGATATTTTACTACCGACTCTTACTGCGAGCATTAACTATTTAAAACGAGAGTATGATTATCGTGGTTATGTAGAACAAAAAGGTTGGGCCCATAGTGTTGCGCATGGCAGTGATCTGTTAGCGGATGCTGTTGCTCACCCTCAATTTGAAAATGTGGCGACCATTGAGGAATGCCTATGCGTCTTGCAAAAATGCTTACATACTGACTATGCATTTATTGATGAAGAAGATGATAGAATGTTGCCTGTCTTAGATATGCTTTTTGAAAAAGGCTTATCCGATCATCAATTAAAGCAGTGGTTAATCAAGCTCCATACGGTTGAGGATATGGATGAGTTAAAAAAGGCTCGCATGTATTGGAATGTGAAGAAATTTACGATGACACTGTATGTCCATTTAATACGTACGAACAATCATACCGAAACAAAGGATTGGATTTATTCAACGATAATTTTAAATGAAAATATTTCATAATGCAGATTTTAATCAACAAAAAAAATTCGCCAATCAACAAAGTGACCGGCGAACTTTTTCTATATTCTCTAACCCATACGTTAAACACATGTCTTTTCGCTACTCAAGAAAATTTAAACGGATCGCTCCATTCTTAAAACTTTCGTGGCTAAAAATTATCGAGTTACAATAACTCAGTATGGATTTGTGTTCATTAGTGTAGCGTTTTTAATGTACATGCGTTGGCTTAGTTTTAATTGTGACACGATGTATTCTGCTACATCTTCTGGGTGCATGTATTGATCGCGTTTGTCAGCAGGAATTAAGTTAAGTGCATCTGCTAAGTCTGTGGCAATTGTACTTGGTGTTAAAACTGTTACACGAATATTGTTACGACGAACTTCTGCCGCTAACGATTCTGTAATCCCAATAACGCCGAATTTTGCAGCACTGTATGCACTTGAAGTTGCTGCGCCGTTTAAGCCGTTTGTAGATGAAATATTAATGACATCACCCGCATTTTTTTCGATTAATTGTGGCACGATTGTGTGTGACACGTTGAATGTCCCCATAATGCTTACGTCCACGATATGTTTGAAGTCTGCTGGATCCATATCGACAAGCTTTTCAAATTTCCCAGCGCCTGCGTTGTTAACTAAAATGTCTGTTAAGCCTAATGTTGCTTTTAATTTGTCCGCAGCAGCTTGTACTTGTTCTAGGTTTGTTACGTCCGCAACTGCATATGCCGCTTTTACGCCGTAGCCTTCGATTTCTTTTGCAACTGCTTGTAAATCGTTTTCAGAGCGCGCGATAATCCCTACGTTTACGCCCTCTTTTGCTAATGAAATAGCAATGGCTTTCCCAATACCACGTGCAGCACCTGTTACGACTGCTACTTTACCTTTAATTGATTGACTCATGATGATCTACTCCTTTATAAGAGATAGGTTAATGATCCTACCTTAAACTACATAAATATGCACAACTTGTTTGAACAAACAATTGCATACTTTTCCTACAACTATTGTACAATATAAACTTTGTTCTTACATAATTGAAGCCTTGAAAATGCTATTTTTTTTGAATCGTATTGCAAATAAAAAAGGGTGTACCCACGCTCTATACAATGCGCTGAGTACCCCCCTATTTAACATTTGCTACCGAACAATTAGTGTATTAATCTTGCAGTGTTAATACGCCGTCTTCCATGCGGTAAATTTTATCACAAAACTCTAGCATACGTTCATCATGCGTTACCATAATGGCTGCTTTGTTGCGATCTTTTACTTCATTTCGAATTTGTTTAACTACTTCATATGCACGTTTAGAGTCTAAACTTGCTGTTGGTTCATCGGCTAAAATGATTTTCGAATCATTAACGAATGCACGAGCAATTGCCACACGTTGACGTTCCCCACCTGATAATTCGTTCGGGAATTTAGTTAGTTTATCGCCTAAGCCTAGTTCTGTTAATAATTGTTTAGCAAAGTCAGTATCTTTTGTAGATACTTTGCCGCTCATTTTGCGAATAAGTAACAGTTGGTCTAACACATTTAAATAAGGGATTAAGTTTGATGTTTGTAAGATGAAGCCAACGTCAGTTAAACGGAAACCAGAAAGTTCTTTTTCTTTCATTTTCCCAATGTCTGTCCCATTTACTAACACTTCACCATTTGTAGGTTGTAATAATGCTCCTGCAATTGATAACAGTGTACTTTTACCAGAACCAGATGGACCAATGATAGCGATGAAGTCTCCAGGGTTTACTGTTAATGATACATTTTTTAATGCGTCTACAGTAGAATTCCCTTCTTTAAACGATTTCGTTACGTTTTTTAATACTAATCCTGTCATCTATTCCACTCTCCCAATCGCTGTTAAAGGATCGATTTTTGTTACTTGACGAGCAGAAACAATTGAACCTAAAACAGAAACAATTAATAACACAATTGCGTATAAAATAACCATTTTAAAGTCTAAATTAAATGGCATACCTTCAGGGAATATTAAGGCAGTTAAATACGTTAACACAATCCCAGCAATAATACTAATGAGTGATAACACGAACACTTGTGCAATAATTGATTTTTTAATGAATTTATCTGAAGCACCGATTGCTTTCATAACACCAAATTGTTGCGTTTTTTGTAAAATAAATACATAGAAGAATACAGCAATAATTACTGCTGAAATCGCAAATAAGAAGGCAAGCATCAGATAAATTGTACCGCTCTCTTCTTTATAACCTGGCATACCCATTACGGCTTCAGATTTCGTGAATGTTTCGATTTCATCGAAGTTGTCTTCGATTTTTTGTGCATCAATATCTTTACCTTGTAATGCAATCATAGCGGTTGGGCTTTCGAAACCATTATCAGAGCCTGGTGCTGCGAATGCATAGTTTTGCCAAGTGTCTACGTTAGCGAATACACTTGGTACGTGGTTAAATGTTTCGCCTTTTGTAATACCGATTACTGTTAATTCAATGTCAGAGCTTGCTACTTGGATTTTGTCACCAATGCCATACCCTTTTTCTGTTAAAGTTTCATCGATAATAACGCCAAATTTATCATCTGTAGATAATTGTTTACCATCAATTACTTTTGGTTCGATAAATTTGCCTGGTTCAATCCCAAGAAATGCAATGTCATTTTTTGACTTACCATCTGGTGATTTTACGTTGACAGTAGATTGTCCAAATTGTGCTGCATTTTTTACACCATATTTACCTTCTACGTCATCAACGATTTTACCCTCTATCTTCGTTTTCATCATTGTAGCTGCAGAGCCCTCTTCATAAATAAAAAGATCTCCGTCAATATTTTTCATCGTTGCAGCTGCTAATGTTGATAATCCATTACCTAAGCCCGATAAAATAAAAACAAGCCATGCGATTAGCATAATAATTGAGCCAATCATCACGAATCTTTTTTTAGCATGTTTCATTTCTTTAATTGCTAAAAACATTGTGCGTTCCTCCTCAAGTTCTATTACGAAAATTGATTCTATCATAAAAATTTATTATGAAATCACTTTTGCGTCATATCCATATGCTATCATATAACACGAATATAAACTCTAGATAAACTTTTCCTAAATAGTTTCGAAAGTTGACATACCCGTAAATGCGCTTTACAGTATTGTTTTGAATTATAAAATAATCGTATACTTTTGAAAGGATGTTAAACTTTTGCACATTTTAGTAGTAGATGATGACCCATTTATCCGAAAATTAATTGGCATTCATTTGAAAAAGAATGGCTATGACGCACTATTTGCCAGTAACGGCATTGAAGCACTTGAAATGGTGAATCATCACACGTTAGATTTAGCAATTGTTGATGTGATGATGCCAAAAATGGACGGAATATCATTAACTGAGCGCCTAACAGCTAAAGAAATCCCTGTGCTTTTGCTAACCGCTAAAACAGCACTTGAGGATAAAGAAAAGGGTTTTCTAGCTGGGGCTGATGATTATATGGTAAAGCCGTTTGAGCCAAAAGAATTATTATTCCGCATACAAGCTATTTTACGTCGTTATCAAAAACTTGAAAGAAATCACACTTATCTAGGAAACATGCTTATTGACCGACTTACTTATGAAGTCAAGGTCGGCGAACAAGTACTACTTTTACCATTAAAGGAGTTTGAGCTACTAAGTATTTTATGTAGTAAGCCTGAACTCGTTTTCAGTCGAGAACAGCTTATGGAGCAAGTATGGGGCTATGATTATAACGGAGATGATTATACGTTGACGACCCATATTAAACGCCTTCGTGCTCGTTTAGAAGAAGTAAAAGCCGCCGTGAAAATTCAAACGGTCCGTGGAATTGGCTATAAAATAGAGGAATTGAAATGAAAACACTATACAAGCAATATATTATCGTAACCATTATCGTTATCGTAGCAAGCATAGGGATTTCCATGATTTTAGTAAATGGTCTTTATAACTTGAAAGTAAGAGAAGATACGGATTCCAAAAATTTACATGTTGCACAACAAGTATCCTCGATTATCCAAACATTGCCTCAAAATCAAATGGATGACTATTTAAGCTCTGTTGCACAGCTTGGCTATCAAATCGTTACGCTAAATGATAAGAATAAGCCAACCTTTTATGGTGCGCCATTTGATGATACAAATATGACGAATGACATGTTACATGTATTGTCGGCCAATAGCACTTATCACGGAATTAGAGATTATAGAAAACACTTTTCTATTGTGAATCATTATGCCAATGACGTAGAAAATACTATTGGCATACCTTTACAAGTGGAAGGCAAACAATTTGCCCTTTTTATTCGTTCAGATAATGCTTCATCATTTACCGAAATGCACTATTTGATCGTTGGCTTTTTACTTGTCAGTGCCATTATGATTTTTGCTGCAATGATTTTTTTAGCACGACAGCTTGTGCGACCAATCAAACAATTACAGCTAGCAACCGAGCAAATTGCGCAAGAAAATTATGACATCAATTTAAATATTAATCGAAATGACGAGCTTGGCTTACTTGCAACGCAGTTTCAAAAAATGGCACAACATTTAGCAGAAAATGACCAGTTAAAAAAAGACTTTATTAATAATGTGTCTCATGATTTCCAATCACCACTTCTCAATATTCAAGGCTATGCAAGCGTCTTAAAGGATGCCGAAAATACAGAGGAAGAGCGTATTCAATATTTGGAAATTATTGAGCAAGAAACAAAACGTCTATCTGCGCTTACAAAGCAATTACTATTACTTAGTTCATTGGACCAAAGGAATTTACCGATTGAGAAAAAAAGGTTCGCCGTCGATCAGCAGCTTAAAAATCTATTATTTGCAAAGCGCTGGCTATTGGATGACCGGGAAATGGAACTCGTGTATGAACTCGAGCCTTTAGAAATTTTTGCTGACGAGCATTTACTTGAACAAGTATGGGATAACTTATTAACGAATGCGATTCGCTATAGTGAAAATAAAGGGAAAATTGTGGTGACGTGTACGAATGATGAACAAACGGTTAACGTCGTTATAAAAGACTATGGTATTGGTATTCCCGAAGAGGCAATTGAACGTGTAACCGACCGCTTTTACCGAGTAGATACTGCTCGCTCTAATCAAAGTAGCGGCCTTGGCCTTGCGATTGTAGCGGAAATTGTACAGCGTCATGAAGGCGAGCTAATCATTAAAAGTGAATTAGGAAAAGGTACGACCATTACCGTACAGTTGCCGAAAAATTAGCTGTTAATACACAAATTAAGTAAGTGAAGGTCTAACTAAAAAAGGCTATAATACTATTGAAAGGATGATTTCTGGACAAGACAGAAATCATCCCTTTTTTTAATTTTCTTGCATTAACACATGTTTTTTAGTAATCGCAAATGTCACAGCAAAATAAATGAAATAAATCATGACAATGACTGCTACGATAACAATGGATAAGAATTGCATACTTAGTTCCTCTTGAAAACCGAGTAAATGAATGAATTGCTCGGATACAATCGCAATAGGAATCGCCAATAAAATCGGAATGATTACTGGGAACGCAAAGAATAGCAATATTTGCTTAGCTAACGTCATTGTTTGAACGGCTTTAGACACACCGATTCGATATAAAATGCGGTATCTTTTCTCATCCTCACTAATGGCCGATAATGTTTTAAGTGCTAAAATGGCCATCGCAAGCAGAATGAAAACAAAGCCTAAGTATAGAACACCTACAATTAAAATCGCCGAGAATGCCATACTATCTAATCGCTCATAGCTTTGAATACGATAGTCACTTCGTTGCACAAAATAATTGCTATAAGGCTCTTTATAAGATAATGCTTTTTGTAATGCCTCTGCATCAAAATCCGATTCTTTTACATCCCATGCATATGCAGTTTGCACCTGCTGCATTCCATCCACGACTTCATCAGGTACAACGATCACAAAATATGCCCAAACAAATGCGGGTAATTTAGCTTCAACATCGTTTAACCGATACAGTTTCCCATTATGTGTAATCGTCTGTTTACTAAAATCGTAGCTTTCGATAATTGCACTGTCTGAATAAATCGCATATTCATTATTCAGCTTGATTGGCTCCTCACCAAGCGCTCGTAGTAACGTATTTAAATCCGATTCACGTAGATAGACGTCTCTATCTGTAAAATTTTCATCATACCACGACGTTAGCTTTAAAAAATCGACCGCTCCAGACGTAAAAAAAGGTGTTTCGATTGAGCGTTCAATTATTGTATATTTTTCAATGGCTTGTTTTGCTTGCTCAAACGAAATAGCTGGTGCTTCATGAGCATCTTCGTTACCCATCACATCAAATGGAAACCGTTTCTCTACATTTACCTCTTCCACCGCTTTATATAAAAAGCCAGTATTTGCTGCGATAATCGCAAAGGAAATGAGAAAAGCTAATATTCCGAGTAACAATGCATTCGAACTTAATGTAGCGCTTAGCTGACGGAGTACAAACTGATTTGTTCCCCTGCGACGTAGTTTTTTACTTTTTAACAGTAGATACATCAAGCTTTTGGCTAGGCCGATATGGAAAAGTGTTAATGCAATCGCAAGTAATGCAATCATCCATAGAAGCCCAATTTCACTACCGCTTTCTTCTTTAAATACACCTTCTAGATGTGTGGAAAAATTCGTAAAAGCATACACAATGGCAACAGCGGAAATAAGCGTTAAGCATACTGAAAATATTGGCTTATGTTGTACTTTTTGGACTTTGTTTTCTCCATGAATGAGTTCATAAATCGTCACGCGCTTTAAATACACACTGGATGAAAAAAATGTAACAGCAAAAATAAACAGTGCCATGATGATGGTGATGATGACCCCTTTTGCTGAAACAAACGAAAATGCAAATGGATAATCCAGTAATTCGGACATCAATAGCATTAAGCCTTGATAGAGAAGTGAGCCAAAAACAAAACCCGTTCCAACCGCAAAAATGCCTAAAAAGCTATTTTCAAGTAAAAATAGCTTCACAATTTGATGGCGTTTCATACCGAGCGTTAAATAGGTACCAAACTCCCGCTTTCGTAATCGAAGTATATAAGCATTCGCGTAGCCAAGTACGATGGCGATTATAACACATAAAAAGCCCGATAATACGAGCAGCCCGACAGATAAAGACGCAAACGAATTAGCCCGCGCTTGTAAATCAGCATTATAAATCATATTGTTCATGGCAAACACAAGCGAAATGGTCATCGCAATCGTCACAAAATAAATTAAATAATTGCGAAGCTGACGTTTCATATTGCGAAAGGCTAATGTTTTATACACGCCCTTCACCTCCAAGTAGTGCCATCGTCGCTAAAATTTCTTCATGCATCGCACGACTTGATTTATCCCCTTTATAAAGCTCATTCCAAAGCTTACCGTCCTTTAAAAACAGCACACGCTTTGCATAGGAACCGACTAATGCATCATGTGTGACCATTAAAATCGTTGCATCCATCTGTTCGTTCATGATGGCCAATGTTTCCATTAGCTTTTTTGAATTCGTCGAATCTAATGCGCCAGTTGGTTCATCCGCCAAAATGATACGAGGATTCGTAATTAATGCCCGCGCACACGCTACTCGCTGACGTTGCCCGCCTGATAATTCAATCGGAAATTTTTGAAGCTGTTCGACGATACCGAGTTCCTTTGCCATTTTCCGGCAAAGTACGGATGCTTTCTTTTCTGGTACACCTTGTAAATTTAATGGCAACACGATATTTTCTTCTACCGTTAATGTATCGAGTAAATTATACTCTTGAAAAATAAAGCCTAATTGATCACGTCTGTAGTTCGCTAATTCATTTTCTTTTTTTGCTGAAATTTCTTCTCCCGCAAGTACAATTTTCCCTGCACTCACTTTATCGATTGTGGCGACACAGTTTAGGAGTGTACTTTTTCCTGAACCAGAAGCCCCCATAATCGCAATAAAATCACCCTTTGTCACCTGAAAGGAAATGCCGTCTAATGCCTTAGTCATGACCTGACTGTTTCCATAATATTTCGTTACATCCTCTATTTGAAGTAAAGCCGTCATTCTATCTTCCTCCATTTCGACTTTAACTTAGCACGAGTAAGATTGATTTGTTCTAACGCTATCTATCAGTAATCTTACATTTTCGTTAGATTTGTGGAAATGTCAGTGTAAAACGTGTAAACTGTCCAACTTCCGCTTCTACCTGTATGTGAATGTGCAGCTCCTGACACATGTTCGCAACAATATACAAGCCCATTCCTGTACTTGTCCCTAACTTTCTACCATTCGTTCCTGTGTATCCTCTCTCAAAAATACGTGGAACATCATGCTTCATAATCCCAATCCCGTTATCCTCATAGGTGAACACATTGTCACAAACCGTCATGACTACTTTACTTTCAGGACAATATTTTGCACTATTGATTAAAAACTGGTTGACTATAAACTGTAGCGCCTTTTGATCTGTGTAAACAGTTGAATCCCCTTCAATGGATACTTGAATTCGCGCTGCAATTAATACATCCATTTGATTTTTCACGGCCTGATTAAGTAATATTGCAAGCGAGAATCGATCAAATTGTTTATCCTTTTCAATTGATTGAAGTCTAGCAAAATGAAGCACTTGATCTGTTAAATTGTCTAACCGCTTTAGTTCTCGACGCAATTTTCGCTTATCGCCATCATTCGCTAAAATCAAGTTCATCGCGGTAAGCGGTGTTTTTAGTTCATGAATCCATTGTTCAACAAATTCCCTGTATTCATATGCCTCACGATTTGCCTGTTCCACACGATGAATGGCATCTTTTGATACTACTTGCATCAGTTCATAATATTGTTTTTCAGTATAGGAGCTTGGCACAGGTAACACTTCACCAACTAAATAACGCTGCTCTAATTGCTGTACTAAATGGTTAAGTTTGGTTTGTTTTCTTTTAGCCAAAGTAAAGCTTACGATGAGCCAACCAGTAAAGCTCAATATATATACGGCACCCATTGTACTAATCGTGATGACCGGTACATTGAGAACAACTAAAAAAACGACCATGAAAATAAAAGCCATGCATAAAAAACCAATTGTAATCATCTTATCCAATAAAAATGGTTTCATCATAAACGATAGCCAACCCCGCGCACCGTCTTAATAAAATCGACTGCATCAATTTGCTTTAATTTTTCACGTAATCGATTAATATTCACATACAATGTATTTTCATCAATATATAAGCTGTCATTCCATAAGTCTTCAATGATTTCTTCACGTGTCATCAATTCTTTTTTCATTAAACTCGCTAAAATGCGACTTTCATTTTTTGTGAGCTCCGTGGATTTCTCATGATAGCGTACTTTTAAATTCGCTAAATCTAAACTAAGCTCGCGTACGGTGCTCGTTACATTTGTTTTTCGTGCGAGTAATCGCTCAATTCGTGCAAGTAAAATGGAAGAATTATATGGCTTATGTATATAATCATCCGCCCCTATGCGAAAGCCGATTAGCTCATCCTCCGTTGAATCCCTCGCAGTTAAAAAAATTATCGGGATATCCGATTTTTCGCGAATTTTCCGAGCAATTTCAAACCCATTCTCACCTGGTAAATTCACATCAAGCAACGCTAAATCACAAGGAAAGCTATTTACCGGCTCATATCCATGAAGACGTAGCAGGAATTGCAGCTCTTCATAAATGGTTTCATCATCTTCTATTACTAAAATTTTATTCATCCACTCACCTCTTTCATTTGCATTTTCTATGAAGCAGTATTACACAACAAGTTAAACTAAAAGCTATAATTTTTATACTACAAAATAATTAAAACAAGTTTTCTTAACTTTAACATGATATAAATAGCAATTATAAAAAACTTACCCTAAATAAAACAATTCCCCTCATATTATTGGTTCTCTTTAGTACAAATATGGAATAGCTAACTTTGTAGTTACGCAGACGTGGAAATAGACAAAAACGATAGCACCATTTAGGTTCCTCGCTTGTCATACAACATACAGCATTATACAATTCACAAGCTTATCCATTCATGTGCTATGTTATAAAAGAAAGAAGCGGGTATTTATCAATTACACGGACATTTCCCTCTAATTTTCCGTGTTCGTCCGAATTACTTGAAACAATGTACGCTGAATGAAAACATTCATTTTGAACGACTTACCAGATTTCAATACCATGATTATTGGTTTTAAAAGAAAAGGATGACGAAAAATGAACCATATTTTTTTAGTTGAAGACGATGCAGAGATCGCGAAAAACCTTTCTCTTCTTCTACGCTCTGAAGGCTTTACAATTACGCATGCTGCTTCACAGACTGAAGCGATTACACTCGTTACTGAACAAAAATTTAATTTAGCACTTGTTGATATTTCTCTTCCAGATGGAAACGGCTTTGCGGTATGCACAGAAATCAAACAAACCCAAAACATCCCGGTGATCTTTCTAACCGCTTCTGGTGACGAAGCGAGTGTTGTCACAGGACTTAATATGGGTGCTGACGACTACATTACGAAACCGTTTCGCCCACGTGAATTGATTGCACGTATTGGCAATTGTTTACGCAAATATACGCCAACATCTACTGCCTTTGAGCTCGACGGACTTTATGTGGATGCGACAACGGGTATTGTCAAAAAAAATGGCCAAGAAGTATTTCTATCCGCACTGGAGTACCGGTTATTACTCGTGTTTATTAATAATCCGAAAAGCATTATTACACGTGACCGGCTACTTGATGAGTTGTGGGATGCATCGGGCGAATTCGTCACAAACAATACGTTAACCGTTTATATTAAACGACTGCGTGAAAAAATCGAGTCGGACACTAGCAACCCACATTTCATTTTAACTGTTCGCGGCACTGGCTACCGTTTAGGAGGCAGCCATGTTTCGCAATAATGAAGTTCGCAAACTCGCATATAGTTTTAGCACGATTACTGCAATCGCAACAGTACTAGGATTTCTCATTGAGCCGTTAGCTGGTCTATTACTACTTATTACTTGTGTACTACTTGGGACGATCTTTTTCATTTTCACAAGAACACGCTATAAAAGTATTGCACAAATTTCAGAGCAAATTGACATGGTGCTTCATCACGATGACCAGCTATTTATACAAGCGGCAGAGGAAGGAGAACTGTCGATTTTACAACATGAAATCACCAAAATGACGGTGCGTATTCGCGAGCAAAACGAAGCGTTGCAAAAGGAAAAAGTGTATTTAGCAGAGTCCCTAGCAGACATCGCACATCAGTTACGTACCCCACTCACATCGGCTACACTCATTTTGTCACTACTTCAAAACGAGCCAAATGAACGAAAACGTAAAATGTTGCTAAGAGATAGTCAAAAATCCTTCGACCAAATGGACTGGCTCATTACGTCACTTCTTAAAATTTCTCGATTAGATGCAGGCATTGTGACATTTAAAACAGAGACACTTCGCGTGGAACAATTAATCCAACAAACGCTTCAGCCTTTTCAAATCACAATGGACTTGCACAATATTACCGTACATCTAACTATTCCTAACCAAGCAACGATACAAGGCGATTTTGACTGGCTTTCAGAGGCTCTACAAAATATGATCAAAAATTGTATCGAAAGCACGGTCAATGATGGAGTCATTCAAATTACGTGCGAGGAAAACCCGTTATATACTGAACTTAGCTTGCACGACAGCGGACCTGGCTTCAAAAAAGAAGATATCCCTTATCTTTTTGAACGTTTTTACCAGGGGAAAAATACAAATACTGCAGGATACGGGATTGGTCTTGCCCTATCTAAAACGATTCTTACCCGTCAAGGCGGGATGGTGAGTGCGAAAAACCATCAAGATGGCGGTGCAATTTTTATAATTCGATTTCCAAAGTGACGAATCTCTCACTTTCCCGTCACGAAAATGTAACGCAAACGATCTATTATAAGCGTATAGCACAAAAGGAGGCACTTATAATGGAATTCCTAAAAATTGAACACTTATGTAAAGAATATGGACAAGGTGAAAATAAAATAACAGCCCTTGACAATGTCTCTTTAACAATTGAAAAAGGCGAATTTACCGCGATCATTGGTTCTTCAGGCTCCGGTAAATCGACATTACTGCATGCCATTGCCGGTGTAGACGTACCGACGAGTGGAAAAATCTATTTAAACGGCCAAGATGTATACGCCCAAAATAATGATAAGCTTGCGATTTTTCGTCGACGTGAAGTAGGTTTAATTTATCAGTTTCACAACCTGATTCCCACATTGAATGTAGTCGAAAATATTACATTACCGATTTTGATGGATAAACGGAACGTGAATGAAGCACGCTTATACGATTTACTCCAATTACTTGGGCTTCATGAACGCAAAACCCACCTACCTAATCAGCTTTCAGGTGGTCAACAGCAGCGTGTAGCCATTGGACGTGCACTCATGAATGCACCAGCTGTCATGCTTGCAGATGAGCCAACAGGTAGCTTAGACAGTAAAAATGGTCATGAAATTATGCGTTTATTAAAATCGAGTCATGAAAAATATGAGCAAACATTAATTGTTGTTACACATGATGAAAATATCGCCTTACAAGCCGACCGCATTATTACGATGGCTGACGGCAAAGTCATTCGCGATGAGAGACGGGTGGCACGATAATGAATATTTTCAATAAAGTGGCGCTGCAAGGTTTACTAAAAAACCGTACGCGAACAATTGTGACGATTATTGGTGTGATTCTATCTGCTGCGATGATTACAGGCATTGCGACCTTTGCGACTTCCCTACAAAACTATATGGTGAATGGTTCCATTATGAAGTATGGCGATTGGCATGTTGGCTTTTCAGACGTGGATAAAGCGTTTATCGAACAACAGCAGGAAGATGACCGTATTGCCAACACGATTACATTTGAAAACATTGGTTATGCTGCGCTTGAAAACAGTAAAAATGAACATAAGCCATACGTTTTTATTGCTGGCTTTGATCAAAATACCTATGGCGAACTACCGATTACGTTAACAACTGGTCACTACCCTGAAAACAATTCTGAAATCATTGTGCCTTCCCACTTAAAAGAAAATGGTGAGGTGTCTATTGCAATCGGTGACACCGTAACGCTAAACATTGGACAGCGTATGCAAAATGAACAGTCCCTTTCCCAATATGATGCATATCAAGGACAATCTGAAACATTGAACGCACAACAGGAAAAAACGTATACCGTTGTCGGTACATTCAGTCGCCCTACTTTTGAGGAAGCCTCAGCACCTGGCTATACCATTATTACAACAGCAGAAAATTTAGAAGAAACAAGTAGCTTTAGCGCCTTTATTAAAATGGATAACCCAAGAAATGTACATGATTATGTAGATGAAGTGAAACAACAGCATTTCATGTACAACGATAATGTATTACGTTTTATGGGGCTCTCTAACGATAAGACCTTCAATACATTACTCTATTCAGTCGGTGCCATTTTAGTTGCACTCATTATGCTTGGCTCTGTATTCCTTATTTACAATGCGTTTACGATTTCATTAAATGAACGGATGCGTCAATTCGGCATTTTATTATCCGTTGGTGCAACGGCGAAGCAATTACGAAATTCTGTTTTATTCGAAGGGCTTTGCATTGGTGCAGTCGGTATTCCGCTTGGTGTACTTGTCGGCATTCCAACTGTTAGTGGTGTATTATCACTTGTCTCTAAAAACTTCAGCAATATTGCCTATAGTGGTGTTCCCTTAACTTTACACGTCTCAATGCCAATTATTTTAATTGCCGTCGCAATTAGTTTCGTAACAATTTTAGTTTCGGCATATATACCTGCACGGAAAGCAGCCAATACACCTGTTATGGCATGTATTCGTCAAACAAACGAAATTAAAGTTGAGATGAAAGAAATTCAAACATCTAAGTGGACGGAGCAACTATTTGGCTTAGAACGCACACTCGCACTAAAAAACTTTAGACGTAACAAAAGACGCTATCGCACGATTGTCTTATCCTTAACCTTAAGTGTTGTCATGTTCGTATCAGCAAGTGCTTTCAAAACCACATTACAACAAGCTGCTGACTCTTCCGCCGTGAGCACAGACTATGACTTACTTTTCTTTAGTGAAAATATGCAAGAAGACGAAGCAACACAGCTATTTGAAAAGTTCCAAAACGTAGAAGGTATTTACGGGGGCTCATATCAAGCAATGATGGACTATTCAACAGATGTGCATGTTGACGACGTAACATCTGGTTTTCGTCAAACAATAAATGCTGAACCAACTAATGGAACAATCGATTTGCCTTTAGACGTTCAGTTTTTAGAGGATGAATTGTACTTCGATTTCTTGAACCAATTAGGTCTTAATCCCGCTGAGTATACAGGACACAATGCGAAAGCAATCGCAGTGGCGAAAGTGTTACCTAACGATGCGACGGACTATATGGATGTATTTACAAAGCAATCAAAGTTACTCGTACTAACACCTATGACGAATGATGGGGAGCAAGTAGAGGCGCATTCGGTTGACATGACATTTGTTGAAACGTATCCAATTGATCCACTACCAAAGCAGCTATCAGAAGTAAAGCCGTATACCTTTATGGTTGTTGTGCCGTATCAACAAATCGAGGAATGGGGATTAACCGGTGTACCAATGGACCGAGGTTTAACGTTCCAGTCAAAAGATACAACATCAGCGGTAACAGATATGGGGAAAATCGCACAGGCACAAGCTATCTCTAGTGAGTATACAATATACAATGCCAACGAAATCTTTGAGCAAAACCGTAATATCATTTTCATTATTGATTTGTTCACGATTGTGTTCATTGTGATGATTTCACTCATTGCGATTGCCAATGTATTTAACACGATTTCAACAAACATTCGCTTGCGTAGACGGGAGCTCGCCATGCTTCGTTCTGTCGGAATGTCTGATCGTAACTTCAATAAAATGATGCGCTTTGAGTGTGCCCTTTACGGCTTCCAAACATTATTATTTGGTCTTCCGATTTCTGGACTTCTCGCTTGGCTTATTTACAAAGGCATGTCTGCTGGTGGTGCGGATGTTCAATTTAAATTCCCATGGATGAGTATTACCATTAGTATCATAGGCGTGTTTATCATTATTTTTATAACAACGATGTATGCGCTCCATATGATTAAAAAAGAAAATATAATTGATGCACTGCGTGATGATTTAAATTAATGAAATAGCGACCAGTTTTAATCGTATTTCATCTAAAACAAAAGAGAAAAAGAAAGCAATGGAAGTTCGAGCATAAAGTCATCCCTTTGCATGCAAATGCACTATACTTACCATATGCAGATAAGTTTTTTGATACAATTGTGAGCATTGACGCCTTTCATTATTACAGCTGCGAGCCACAATTTTTAGCGAACAAAATGCACCCCCTTTTAAAAGGGGGTGGCTATGCACTCCTATACGTTCCAGTTGTAAAAGCAGTGCCAGAACAAATGCCCAAGCTTATGGAAGAATGGGCGCAAGAATCAGCGGATACTTTTCATAGTGTCGCATGGTGAGAAAATCATATTTAACAACATTGATGCACTCAAAATAGGATGCATCTTCATAAACTTAAAAAAGAAGGTTTTAATAATGTTAGGAACGAAACGTTTAAAGCTAGTTGACTACACAGAGGCTGATCTTCCATTTTTAGAGAATATGCTACGTAATCCGAATGTGATGCGTTTTATCAGCGATGGACAAGTTCGAAATAAAGAACAAGCCGTTCAATTTTTGAATCGGATTATGGGCCATTATCATACACATGCCGATTATGGCTTAAAGCTTTTACTCGATAAAGAAACCGGTGCCAAAATTGGCCATGCCGGACTCGTACCACAAACAATCGACTGCGAGGAATTTATCGAAGTCGGCTACTGGATTGATGAGCCTTTTTGGGGCAATGGCTACGCGTCTGAAGTGGCAATTGCACTACTACAACATGGCTTACAAACATTACATTTACCAAAAGTAATTTCCTTAATTCAACACGGAAATATCGCCTCTGAAAAAATTGCCATAAAAAACGGCATGAAAAAAGTACGTGATCTTATGTTAAGCGGAAAATCCGTTCATTTATATACAAGCAGGTAATCGCTATCAAATGGATAGAAAATGACTATTTCCATACTATTAAAAGGGTAAATATTTGACAAAAAAATTAATTTATGCTATAATTTACATATAAAATTACAAGTGATACAATGAGATTCTCCTGGCCAGGGGAATCTTTTTTTATTGGAGTGTTTTAAATGAAAAATAATGAATCTAGTTTAACATCTCTTGTATCGGCTTTTAGTAGAGCCTACCACGTAAAAGAGGATTACCCGATTATTTTTAACGATACAGTCGCACAGCATTTTTTATCAAATGAAGAATACAATGCGATTTCCTCTAACATGGCACAGGGTATCCAGTTTTTCAGTCCCGAAATGGCAGAAAAACTAAAAGGCAATGATGCCGCCATTTTAAAATGGGTCAATCAAATCCAACTATCCCCTACTCCGTTAGCTCGAGCTGCTTATGCCGAACAGGTTGTAACTAATGAAATTATGCTCGGTGCAGAGCAGTACGTCATTTTAGGTGCAGGATTAGATACATTTGCATGGCGTCACCCAAATCTAGACGTCGCAATCTTTGAAGTGGACCACCCTTCCACCCAGCAATTTAAGCTACAACGACTGCAACAAGCAAACCTCGCATACCCGGACAATTTAACATTTGTCGCGATGGATTTCACGGAAGAACTTTCACTTAAAAAGTTAATAGCAAATGGATTTGATCCAAATAAGAAAACCGTCTTTACTTTATTAGGGGTTACGTATTATTTAACAAAAGATATCCTTCAACAGCTTGTAAATACATTATTTAGAGATTTAACAAAAGGCAGCTCGATACTATTTGATGTAGCGGATGAGCGCTTATTTACAGAGCAAGGCATTTATAATCGCGTGCAACATATGGTTCAAATGGCCGCAGCTTCTGGGGAACCAATGAAATTTAGCACGACACTTCCAGAGCTTGAACAACTGCTTGCCAAAGAGCAGCTATTCATTTATGAGCACCTGTCCCCACAAGACATTCAAAATCAATTTTTCGATAACCGCGACGACAACTTGCAAGCATTTGAAACGATTCACTATATACATGCGGTAAAAAGCTAATTTTTGTAAAACAAAACTTAAGAATATCTTAAGTTTTCACCTCAATTTCTCTTAATCTTTCCGTGATATGCTATAGAAAGTAAGCTTAAAGGGGAATTATATGAAGAAAGTTTTAAATATCGGCTATTGGTTTGTTTTATTATTCTATGTATATCTACTGATTGACACTGTATTTTTAGCACGTGACGCAAGACGTAGTATTAACCTAGTACCGTTTGACATGATTACTGAACAAGGCTTTTCGTTAAATGTATGGGGAAATATGTTAATGTTTATTCCACTAGGGCTTTATGTAGCAAACTTAATGAAGCCGTTTCGTTTTTGGAATGTACTCGGAGCTATTGCTGGGACAAGCTTAGGCATTGAAATACTTCAATATATTTTGAAACGTGGCGCTAGCGATATCGATGATTTATTGTTAAATACAGCAGGTGGACTCATCGGGATTTTGATTTACTTCGTGTTCAAATTACTATTCAAATCCAAAGAACGTATCCACACTGCCATTTCTGTGCTATCACTTGTCGTCGGTATTCCAGTTGTGATTTTAGTGGCGATTCTATACTTAGGAAATTAAAAGAGAGAAATTCATTCGCATCCATATGTGAATGAATTTCCCTCTTTTCCACTGCCTTTTTAAATGAAACAGAATATAAAATTCTTTGCTTAATTCGACGCCCGTAAAACCAACAGCATAAAAATTGTATACAATGCAATAAGCGTAATATGGCGCCATTTAAACATTTCGAGTAAGCCAATAAACTCACGTGTAAAAGCGTTTGGAACGTAGTAAAAAGCGGTTTTCGAGCCAACACCATTTGCCTGTAATTTCGCTCGGCGCGCATAGTAGCCAGCACGTAAAATATGATAATTGTTTGAAACGAATAGACCGCGTGCTTTTTCGCCGAATCTTTCCTTAATGATCTTTTTAGAAAACAGCATATTTTCTAAAGTTGTTGTGGAACGGTCTTCCATCACAACCGCTTCATCTGGAATTTCTGGGTAGTGCTCATGAATGTATTTTTTCATCGCAAAGCTTTCTGCAACTTTTTCATCACTACCTTGTCCGCCAGATGTAATAATTAGAGGACGGCCATTATATTTTTTATATTGTTGAACGGCTCTATTTATGCGACTTGCAAGTAGTGGTGGTACACGGTCACCAATTAATCCAGAACCTAAAATAATAATATAATCCGGCGTATAGGAAATAGGACGCCAATTATAAAGTGCTGCGTAAATAGCTGTTGCAGAATACATCATCGTAAAGTAAACAAAAAGTCCAAAAATATAATAAAACGCTACTTCACTATACACATTTCCACTAATCGTACGCATCGAATAAATATAATAAATAAGCACAATATTTGTTGCTACACCTAGAATGCCTAAAAATAAATTGGACTTTTTACGCCCTTCTTTTTCAAGAAGCACCTTACTATTGAAGTATGTTAATACGGATAACGTAGCCATAATTAGTGGGATAAATGCAAATACGAATGTGAAGCTTGTAATGTTAAGTACTTGTTCACTAAAGTTCGTATTAAAGAATATTTTTTCTGTATAATAAAGCAACTCTACTAATAAAATAAGTGCCAATAAATAAATATTATTATACGAGCGTGGCTCAATTATAAAGAAGGCAATAACGATAAAAATTAAAATTGCCAAGATTATCCCTCCTGTTCAACTTCACTTTAAAATAATATTATACAGTGTCTATCCCCGATATAATATGAAATTATCCAATGATATAATGATTTACGTTTACAAGGAAATAGTTTCCTTTAAGTTGAACGGCTTTTCGAAAAGATTATTAATGCCTATGTATAAAAAGTGTCTACTTCATTAAGTCCATCGCGAAACGATAAAATGATGTATCTTCTGTTTCATAATAATAATGCTTCTTACTAGGATTTACCCCTAATAAACTGATCACTGTTTTTCCATCGTGTTGTTTAAATAACATTTTTTTTGTACCATTAATCGCGTTGATCGTTTGCTCTGTATCAAAACTGATAATATACGCAGTGCTATCGATTGCTTCTAATCGTTCCTTCGACTTTTTAATATCCGTTAACGCTAAATAACCAAATAAGGTTTCAAGTTTTGTTCCTTCTATCAATATATGTTGTGGATCAGATACGACATTCACAAGTTGTGCAGATAGTATATCTTCAGTTACTAAGACGCTATCATCCTTCCAATTTCCCTTGGCTTCTAATAGATCCAATATGGATATCGGCTCTTTAATAGCAAATAGATAAATAAAACCCGTCCAAAGAATTAAAAATACAACGGTGCTCAGTATTCTCTTTTTGTTCATAAAACCCTTCCTTCTCTGATTGCTAAATTATGTGGAGCGTTTGCCTTTAAAAAGCCTTTCAATCAACAAAATACCGCCAAAAATGATGACGATGGAGTAAATAATATAAAATCCATCTTTTTGAACGCCTAATTTATTCATACTATATCCATATAGAAAGACCCATAAAATGATGATGCCTATTTTCATCCAAAACTCCCCTTTGTAAAGTTCTCAATAAATTTGAATTCAAAGTAAGATGGTGCGTGTATCTCATTAACGAAAATATTATTTACTATTCATTAATCACAATGTACCCCGCCTTTTCAAGCAGCTTTGACGTTGTATAATTAAGATTAGGCAGGTTGTCTAATGCAAAATAGTTTAATGCCTTGCTTTCTTCGTTTTTATGTAGTGTACCTGTTACATTTATTGCTTTATAAATCGCCGTTGCATTGTAAATTTCATCGCCATGCGGGAATTTATAATATAAGTCTTTGCCAGAAGCTAGTCCTACTAGTCGCAAATCTTGTGCGATCAATCCTGTTTCTTCGAATAATTCCTTTTGAGCGGTTTCTTCAAAGCTATCGCCAATTTCCATACCACCACCCGGAAGGCCCCAATCATTTGTATCTGAGCGTAGTTGCAATAATAGTTCATTGTTTTCATTCAAAACAATAATAGCCGATCCTGGTGCAATAATTGGACTTGTTCCGATGTGTTGACGTAATGATTTAATATAATTCATCGTTAACCCTCTTTCTATAAATTAACTAAATTGTATTAGCATAATGGTTCATCACCGTAACATGGAGTTGATTATTGTTTTATCAGTTTGTCTAGCTATTGGCGGGCTACGGCCAGGCCCACCAATACAAAGTGTTGTACATTTTACTCGGTTAAATGCGTCTGATAATGCCGCTTGCGCTATCGCGAGGCGGCGGGGATTGATCAAGTTTATCCTCTATATTTTGAATCCTATTTCATTAATGGAATGAAAGTGAATGCCATTGTTTCATTTATGATGAACACTCTTTAATTAAACTATTTTCACGTTTATAAAAGATACTTTATCGAATACGCCTTATCTAAAACACCTTATTAGAAAAAATTTTTATTCCAAATTAGAGTGCCGCGAAGCGCAGGGGGCGACCCCTTGGGGATTAAGCGTGCGCGGAATATCCACTTGTTGCTTGCCGCCGTAGAGGCAAGTAACAAGTTAGATGGAGCCACGCCCCCAGGAAAGCGTCCCCCGAAGCGTAGCAGAACGGACTAGATTAAAAAGGAATCACTTTGAATCTTAAAATTATGTCATCCCCAACTTATGGTGATGAGCCAGCATACACCGATAAATACATAGCTAAAAACATAAGAATTAAAGCTGAAATTTTTCTCCATCCCATAAATTCATATCCTTTCTAAGCTTGCTTCAAAGGTGATATTTTAATATTTGGTACCATAGTTATTTTCGAAAGATTTTTTCAGAAAGTCATCATAGTGTCATTTGGGAACGTTTTTTGTATGTAGTTACATTAAAAATTCACAAGTCAATATTTTTAAAAAATCGTCCTACCACCATCAAAAGGCATATTTTCCTCGTTAACTAACACATTAATTGTGTCATGTTCTGAATCTCCACGATTTAATTTATAAACATACTGTTTTAACTCAGTATTTTCTTGATTTGTTGTATTAAATTTTATGTTTAATATATTCTCTGTCACTTCAAGCTCAACTGAAACGGCTTCTGTTGAGTGAAAAACAATGTAGGTGTTCTTTTCGCCATTAGTAATCATTTGCAGTGTAGAATCAGATTTGATTACATCTTGTACTTTACTAGGAACGCTTTGAAGTTCACTAATACTCAACTTTGAATTACAAGCTGCTAAAATGATTATAGCAACTAACATTAAAGAAAATAATCTTTTCAATTTAATCACCTCTTTCATCAAGGTTACCATATCGCCATACAATTATGGATATTTTTGTATGTTAAACATAGGTAAGGTAAGGTAAGGTAAGGTAAGGTAAGGTAAGGTAAGGTAAGGTAAAATATAATAGAATAAAATTTAAGGTAAGTTCTTTTAATGTAGTCTGCTCTGCTTCGTTAAGGGGGGCTGGATTTTTTCAACAATCCTACAAGCTGAAAATAAGTCATTTTGAGGTGATAAAGTTGAGTTATATTTTGAATTTAAGAAAAAAGATTGGGTCTGAACCACTTATCATGGTCGGTGCTTGTGTACTCATTTTCAACGAACAAAAGCAATTATTGCTACAATTAAGAAAGGATAATGGTTGTTGGGGATTAGCTGGAGGGTCAATGGATTTAGGTGAAAGTTTAGAGGAAGTGGCTGCTAGAGAAATGGTTGAAGAAACAGGATTAACTGCAAACAAGCTAACGTTGCTTCATCTTTTTTCTGGAAAAGCTCTTTATTATCAATATCCACATGGTGATGAAGTATACAATGTGGTGGCAGCCTATACGTGTGAAAACTATAGCGGTATTATCCAGTTTGATGAAACAGAATCAACCGATATCAAATTCTTTGATGTACATAATCTCCCACAGCAAATTAGTCCCCCTGATAAAATCGTTATCGATTATTTTTTACAGCAATTCACTATGAAAGACACAAAATAAAATTCAGCCTCGTAATCGTTTTTATTTTAGACTACGAGGTGTTCTTAACATTTAAATCTTACATATTTCATAGGTTAAAAAATTGGCTCTACATTCGTACTTTTACTACGTTAAAAACTCGACATCTTTAAAATGATGAAATAATTGATAATCGTAGGTGCTAAAAGTGCAAGTGCCAGTGAAAGTACTGCAAAAAGCTTCGAACTCTTTTGAAGTTGCGTGTCCCCTGATTTTAAATGTTGAAAAAATGTAAGTGTAAAATAAAAACAACTAATATAAAACACTACTGGAATGATGGTAAACCAAATTGCATTGCCAAATGTATTAATCATCTCCACAAATATCCCCCCATTTCTCTTTTTCTCACTTCATCATATCAAATATTTTCCAATATAAAAATGCACATTCACTTTTGTATGTAAATGTGCATGCGTCATCTTATTTTTTTGCGAAATCAACTAAATCTTGTGACATACTATTAATTTCATCAGCCGAAGCATTCATTTGTTCAGTTAATGCTGCTTGTGTTTGCGCTAAATCACTAATTTTCGTCATGTAATTTAAAATTGTATCAATCGATTTTTTCATTTGCGTTAGGCTGGATTCAATACTATCAGTCGCTTCAGCAGAATTCACTGCCAGTTTACGTACTTCATCTGCGACAACGCCAAAGCCTTTGCCATGTTCTCCTGCACGCGCTGCCTCAATTGCTGCGTTCAAGCCAAGTAAATTCGTTTGGTCTGCAATTCCCTTGATAAAGTTAGAAATATCTTGTGTTTTATTAGCCAATGTTTTCGCATCTGCTGCAGCTTCTGAAGTTCGCTCCTGTGTCGTAGCTAGTTCTTGTGCTTGTTGTGTAATGGAATTAATACCCGTTACCATCTCGTTGATTGAAGCAGATAATTCTTCCATACGTGCTACCGTTTCTACGATATTTGCTTGTTTGTTCTTCTCAAATGAAATGTCACGTATTGTTCCAGCCAAGCGTATTGGAACACCTTTAGAATCACGTCGAGTCTTACCACTTGCATGGAACCAAACATATTCACCCGATTTTAGCTGTAAACGGTAATCCTCTTCAAATGGGGTACGTCCTGAATAATCCATTAAATGATTCGTAAACGCTTGTAATGCATTTTCTTTATCTTCTGGATGTAATCGATCACTCCATGAGCTCATAACATTTGGAAAATCACTTTCATCTTTAAAGCCTAGTGTTTTGCGGAACTGAGGACTCCACCAAAAGTTGTTATTAGTATTCATTGGATCCGATTGTTCAATCGTCATATCCCACGGAGCTTCTATAAGTGCTTCATTGATTAAATCATATCGTGTAACAAAGCCTTCAAGCTCTTCAGAATTCACTTTCTGTTCATGAATATTTGTAATGGTCGCAATCATACGGTATGGCGCACCATCTGAATGACGTTTCGCCGTACCGAAAGTATGTACCCAACGATATTGTCCATCTTTAAAACGCATTGGATGCTCTAAATCAAATGGTGTTTTGCCTGATTTATCATTTAAATGAGCCATCATACCAGATAATACTTGCTCACCGTAATTTTCAGGAACCAGTGTTTCTAAATCAGCTAAACCCCGATTTAACTCTGAATCGTCGTAACCTAATACACGCTTCAATGTAGAATCAATGATGAATTCATTTTCCTCATTATTGAAATCACCAGTTGGTAGTTTCAGCTCCCAAAAACCGACCTGATTAATCGTTGTTAAATTAAATAATTTTTGACGCAATACGCATTCATATGTCTCACGCAATTCATTTACTTCATTTGTATTTATTAGTAATTTTTTTAAATCTTCATTTTCTACATCCATTTGATAAGTGTAATCAAATTTCCCTGCTTTTGCTTGCTGTAATTGTTTTTCACTTTCTGCTATAAACGCAGCTAGTGAGTTTGAGTTTGACTTTTCTTTTTTAGAAAACAATATTTTCCCTCCAAAATTTTATTTGTTAATTCATATTATACAGAAACTTTATAAATATAACATTTATTTAAGCCTTTAGTCATATTTATCTAAAAATAGAGAAGTATAAAGTACCAAGAAGCAAAAATCTTACAACAATATCTTTATTTTCTACATTTTAAATTGAATTTAATAACAAAAAAACTGCATCACCCATTAGAATTACTAATAGGAATGCAGTATAGATTTTAGAAATTTTATAGAAAAATGGCTTTAATTTGATTTTAAGAAATTTGGGTCTTGGTACGCTGGATTTGGATATTTGTAGAAGCCTTCGCCAGTACTAACTCCCATTTTACCTTGATCTATCATTTCACGTTTAATTTTGTCTGCTACAAATTGTGCAGCTGGATCTTCTTTTGCACGCATTAAGTTTAAATTATAAGGTGTTTCCATACCAACGATATCATAAATTGCGAATGGACCAGCTGGCGCACCTGTAGAAATCATCCAATTTTTATCGATCGTTTGTGGGTCTGCAATGTCTTTTACCCAAAGCTCCATTGCAGCTGATAAGAATGGTACTAATAATGAGTTTAAAATATAACCTGGTTGCTCTTTTTTCAGTACAAATGGAATCATACCAATACTACGAGCAAATTCAGTTACTTCGTCAACATATTTGAAGTCTGTTCCGGGATGTCCCATTACTTCAGCCGTATTTTTCTCCCAAATAGAGTTTGCAAAGTGAAGCGCTAAAAACTTCTCGGGACGACCAGTGAACTTAGCAAATTGACTTGGTAATAATGTTGAAGAGTTCGAAGCAAAGACTGCTTTTTCAGGTGCTACTTTCGCTAATCCTTCATAGAAGCTTTGTTTGATTTCGATACGTTCTGGTACCGCTTCGATGACTAAATCGGCATCTTTAACCGCTTCAGCTAAAACAGTATAATAATTTAAACTTGCGAATGCTTTCTCCGCGCGTGCTACGTCATTAAAGTACGTACCGTATATGCCCTCTAAATTTCCCAGACGAGATTTTGCTGCTTCAATTGCCCCATCATTAATATCATAGACGCTTACTTCAAAGCCGTGGAATGCTGATTGGAAGGCGATTTGACTTCCTAGTACGCCACTACCTGCAATTGTTACCTTTTTGTATTTCAAGTTTCATTCTCCTTTTACAAGCTACTAAGAACTTGATTCATTTACAAGCTTAACTTTACCTATATCGATTATTTTAATCATAAAGCATGGCATATTATACATACAAAACTATTTTGACGTAATTAAACTGGAATAAAAAAAGACTTCGTTTACGTTCGCGAAGTCTTTCTCATTATTCGTCAATTTTCACCCCAAGTAATTCTGTAAATAAAAATTCAGCACTATCCTCAAATATAAATGTCCATGGCATGCTTGTCTGACTAGGGATTGTTAATGCGGGAATGGTGAACTTTTGTGAGACACTGCCCTCTTCAAGCAAACAATATACTTCACGATTATCAAATGCTATGTCTCCGTCGGTGAAATTATGGATAAGTACGGTGATTAACATTTGGTTTTTGTGATTGATGGCTTGAC
The DNA here is from genome assembly GCF_003073375.1 of Lysinibacillus sp. 2017. Classification (NCBI taxonomy): domain Bacteria; kingdom Bacillati; phylum Bacillota; class Bacilli; order Caryophanales; family Bacillaceae; genus Lysinibacillus; species Lysinibacillus sp. 2017. The sequence goes on along the minus strand of NZ_CP029002.1, from coordinate 1,610,445 downwards.
GAATACTATGACAGATGATGTTACTATTTTTAAATTCGAAAGTGTTTTGGAATAGTTGTTCGATTTCTTTACGATCCTTCATACTAATTGCTTTATTCCAAGAATGTTCAAATTGCAGTTTTAGCATATAATCAGCCCCTTCTTTAAAAATAATTCATAAAAAATATGAAATAATCCACGCGTTGTCGTGCGATACATGGTACAGTAAGACAGAATCTTAAAAGTGAGTAGGAGAACAAACATGATTGAAGTAAAAACATCTCCCATTAGTGATGGAGAATATAACCGCGGCGTTTTTGCAAAAACCGCGATTTCAAAAGGCACGTTATTCCATGAAGCACCTGTATTAGTCTATCCAAATGAAGAGCATGAGCACATTGAAAAAACGGCCCTTGCTGATTATGCATTTGAATATGGTATCGGACGCTCATGCATTCTATTAGGCTATGGTATGTTATTTAACCATTCTTATGAGCCCAACGCAACATATGAAATTAACTTTGAAAATAATACATTCGATTTCTTTGCCTATAAAGATATTGCAGCTGGTGAAGAAATTTTCATTAATTACAATGGCGATGTTGATGACCAAGATCCGCTTTGGTTCAATAAAGAAGACGAAGAATAATACGAAAATCACCATCTCACTTTAATGTGGATGGTGATTTTTTATGAAGTCGATTGAATAAATGCTATTAAATCTTCCGCTAATTCCTCACGTTCTTTTCCTAATGTAATGAGATGTCCGCTATTTTCGTATAATTTCTTTATGACGATTTCACTCTGTACGGTTTTTTCAATCAAATCAATGCTTTCCATAAATACGATATCATCAAGTGCGCCCTTTGCTAAATAGAGCGGCTGTTTTAGTTGTGGTAGCATCAAACCTGTTCTTACAATAAATTGTTGGAGCGCGATTAATTTTTCAGGTGGCCGTGGGAAATGTTTTCCTAAAAACACCTGTAATTCGTCCTCTGATGTCCCTTTATTTAAAAAATAACGCTTAGAAAAATGCTCAACACGTTTTTCTAAGCCCTCTATAGGTCGCTCAATAACAGGTGAAGATATAATACATAAAGCTTTACACGCTTCGAAAGTATTGGCTAAACGGATTCCCAATACGCCCCCAAGAGACTGACCTACTACAACTATTTCCTCATGCCCTTTTTCCATTAATTGTTCGAACGCTTCCTTTGCCCCTTGCCACACATCTTCCATCGAAGAAGCAAACAATTTTTCTGGGCTAGTCCCATGACCTGCTAAATTCGGTGCAGAACATGTATACCCCGCTTCGTGAAATGCAGTTGCTAAATGACGCATTTCTTTGGCATTACTCGTAAAACTATGTAATAGAAGTACGGCATTATTTCCTGCTTCTAAATAAATATTCTCGACTTTTTGCAAAGCACTTACCTCATTTTTTTAACCCGGTTTTTATTAAATGTCGCCGCGCTGTTGATACGAACTAATGCCACCTTTAACATTTGTAATGCGTGGGTAGCCAAGTTTTTTCAGCTCTTTACACGTATCAAGTGAACGGATTCCAGAACGACACATCACGACAATCTCTTTATCTTTTGGTAGCACTGCAATGCCCTTACCACTTGGATCATTAATAAATGGTGAGACATGCATTTTATTAAAATCACGTGCGCTACGAACGTCGATGAAAATTTTATCGTTATCACGCAACATCGTCTGTAGTTCATCGGTTGTAATCGTTTTAATGCCTTGTACTGGACGCTTTTTCCAAATTACAACGACCGCGCAAATGGCGATAACGACGATTAATTGAATCATGCTTACTACCCCTTTAAAACATTTTTACCCTATTGTAGCATGATTCGAAGTTATATTTGAATTTCAAGAACCTGCTAATAAGCTCATATCATAAATTGTATAATCACAGCGGTAAATGAATAAATAGTGTCCGTCAATTAATAGACCTGTAGATTTGTCCATTTCTGTCGCATAATAGCTAACATCTTTACCGGCAAATGTAGCTAATGGTTGTCCAGATTGCGAACGAACTAACACGACCTTATCCTTCCCTGTTGTGTAATTCGATAAATCATTCACCATGCGATTGATAAATGGTACCGATCGATCAAAATTCGACAAATCGACTTGCTGTGAATAAATATCAAATAAATCCTCTAAGCCATCCTCATACGCTATTAGACTACTCCCGACATGCAACATTTGTTTACCACCGACCGTAATATTTAAGACAGAAGATTTTTCAACCGTATTGCCTTCCTTGTCCTTTAAACTAAACTTGTCATCCGCTTCAATACTAACACTTTTCCCTTGTACGCGATCAATTAACTGACTGTTTTCGTCATATGTTTGAATCGTTAACTCACGCCCAACGAATTGTTCTTTAATATTACCGAACTTCATCTCAAGCCAGTTACAACCAGATAATACAATAGTCGCGCATAAAATGACGCTAATAAATAATCCCTTTTTCATGAAATCTCTCTCCCTACTATGTATGAAATAGTATATTAACGAATGAGCATAGGAAAAAGATTCATTTTATTAGAAAAATATTTTACTGATGACTTTCAAAAATTAAAATACGGTTTGCTTTTTGCTGGTTAATAGCCGTTAACGCATCATCATGCTGAATCGCATACATGTTTTTTACTCAATGCATAAAAAATTACACATATCCATTTGCCTGTCCCAAATTTTCTTCCGTTACTTTTGTAAAATCGTTTAGCTCTTCCGGTGTTTAATTACATTTTAATGAGCTGGATATTTATGTTAAAATCAAGATGACTTTGTGAAGAAATACTTAAACTAAATGGTCAGGTTAGTTGTAGAAGGATTGGCATAAGGAAACAGAAAGTTTATTTATAAATTGAAAAATGAAGGGGGACTGTTCATGAAGAAATTAATACCGTATTTATGGAAGTTAGCCTGGGTTGTTGGTCTATTGTTATTAACAATCATAAGTTTTGATATTGATAAACAAATAGATTCATTCTCAGCTTCCAGTTTTAATATATCACCTAAATTTTGGGCTAATTTTCTTATTCATTTTATTTGGGGGATCTATTTATCATTAATTTGCATTAAGAAATGGACTTTTCAAATTAACCTACCTTTACTAATTTGTGTATTCTTACCTTGTATTCTCTTTTCGCTTATTATTCCAATTTCTGTTGTTACATCCATAAATGTTCCATTAGGCGGAATTTGGTTTGTAAAAGTTCTTGCTTCGGGTTTTATTGAAATTGTTGCAGGTTTCACACTCATGCTAAGCATTTTTAACAGGCAAACTATTGAAATATCGACTGCTTTAGTTGAAAAATGATTTTCCACAATCGGGTGCTTTCTTGGAAAACCAGGTAAGCGTCTTTGTTATAGGACATAGTGTTATTGAAAGCAGGATTTGGGCGCAGTTATTCAATAAAACTTAGATTTTCAAACGATTTATTGTTATTTTTTAGTATAGTGAACCCCGTCCTAAATTCGAACGGGGTTATTCTTGTTTTTGCTTTTAAAACGCACCCTCATTATTTCATTCCGACTCTTCATTTTCTTCTGTTACTTTTTCAGAAAATGTAGTCATAGGTAGCTGTACTTTGTTTGTTGAAATATTTTCATTTTGGTATTGATCTTTCAGTTCAAAATAAATATCTAATATTTCCCTAGCCGCTTGATTTCCATGAGGAAGTGACACATCGAAATTTGTCGTAGCCCATGGAAAGATTACTGCATAAGCCACTTCTGGATTTTCAAATGGTGCAAAACCGACGTGTACAATATTAATTGTTTCGGTTCCGTATTTATCATGTTGAGGGCCGTAATATACTACTTGGGCTGTCCCTGTCTTACCTGCCGCAGTATAGGCAGCATCTCCAAAGACTTTTCTTGCTGAACCTTGTGAACCAAAGTAAACACGGCGTAAGCCTTCTTTGACATGATCAATTTCTTCCTCTGTATTTGCAATGCGATTTAAAATGGTTGGGGGAACTTCTAATACTAGTGGCCCTAAAATTTCGCCATCATTTGAAGGTTTTCGTATTTCCTTTAATATACGGGGCTGGATCCGATAGCCCCCATTCGCTATCGTCGAAATATACTGTACTAGTTGCATTGGCGTATACGTATCAAACTGTCCAATCGCTAAATTTAATAATTTAACATCTCGATCTGGGTTTGCTTGATAGCCTGCAGCTTCACCTGGCAAATCGATTCCTGTTGGAACGCCAAGTCCGAATTGTGCATATTCATTCCGCATTTTAGTAAGTGTTCCTTTAGCTAGACTAAAGCGCATTCCAGGTGCATAAGTTCTTCCGCCAATCGCCATCGCAATTTTGAACATATATACATTTGAAGATTTTTCTAACGCTTTTAAATCATCAATCATTTCACTTCCATGTTTATTAAATAAAGAATTTAACGTTAACTCACCAATCTGCATCGGTGCATCTAACATCACTGTTCCAGGAGTAATAACGTCTTCGTTATAGCCCATTAACACCGTTGCACCCTTTATACTTGAGCCTGCTTCATACGCTGTTGAAAATGTTCCGTAAGAGTAGTCTGCCATATAATGTTCATTTGTTTCCTTATTCGTTTCGATTTTCTTACCTACAACGGACAATAATTCACCTGTATTTGGGTTCATCATGACATAAAATGCACGATCTAATAATTCCGAATGACCAAGCGATTTTAAATTTAACAGTTTATCCTCAATGATTGCTTCCGCTTTTCTTTGTAGTTCAATATTTATTGTCGTTACCAAATCCCTACCTGGTTCACCCTCGAAAGTGGTAATCGTATCCTTAACTTGCCCTTGTTTGTTTGTAATATTTTTTACAACTGCCTTTTGTCCTTGTAAAAGTTCTTCATATTGCCATTCAAAATAACTTTCTCCAACTCGATCATTTCGTGCGTATCCACGAGCTAAATAAGCATTTATCTGAGACTTTGGAATACCTTTACTCGGGATTGTAGTACGGCCTAAAACTGATAATGTAGATGCATGCACACGTCTCCAATCGGTTGTCGCATTAACTCCCGGTAATTCGCTCAACTGTTCCGAAACACGGGCAAATTCTTCAATTGTCACGTTTTCACCTTTAATAATTTGGGGTGATAAAAAATAACCTGTCAGCATTTCGCGGTAAATTGCCATTACATTTAAATCAAAATCGGTTAAAGTAGCTAACTCTTTATCTGTAATTCGTTCACGTACTCGTCGATCATGTTCTTGGCTAATTGCATTTTTGCTGAATTTTGGGTTTTGCTTCCGAAACTCAAGTATTTCTTCTTCTGTTACTTTTTCTTTTGCTGCTTCTTCGTTTACAAACATCCAGTAATCGAGCTTATCATGATATGTTACTTTATTGGTTGGTTGGTCAATTAAACGTGCTAAGTCCGTAGCAATTTTAAACATTTCCTTTAGAGTCGTAGTCTGCATTTTGGTATAGGTAATGACATTTTCGGGTTCGTTATCAATTAAGATTCGACCATATCGATCTAAAATCCTACCACGAGGCGTGCTTGTGTTGATCTCTACCTCTTCTGTGCGCTCAAGCAAACGCACATAATCTTCCCCATTAATAATTTGTAAATAGCCAAGTCTGATAATTAACAATGAAAACAGAATCGTAGTTGCAAAAAAAAGGATATTCATGCGATACGAAATTAATTTTTGATTTACTTTTGAATCAAACGTTCTTATTGAATATTTTCTCATAATTGCATACCCTTTCGTTTAAACATCAATTTTGAATGAGCGATAGTAACTTTCCATATAGAGTTACGTATAATTGAAAAAAAGAGGAATATAGTTATCTATGAAAGAAATTGCTCTGCTATTAACTATTTTTTTAATAGTTTGTCAAAATATCGAAAAAACTACCAATTCCGCAAATGATAAAATTCCAATCTTCACGAATGCAACTAATGATGTTATAGACCGACACGGTAAAATTGAAAATATAGAACGTTTCAGAGAATTCTTTAGAAGATAATCGTAGAGATAAATATAGCGGTGGAGGAATCATTACAAGGAGTTGTACTTCAATTAAATCAGTCGAAAATTTAGCAAACGTCAAATATGGTCTTGAAGATTTATAAGCCCTTATAAAAACGAATGCCGTCCAAAAATACTAAAGGACGGCAAAGTTTATTTAACTACTAACCCTAATAGCGTGGCAAAACCAACTGCTTGTTCTGAAGATACTTCACAGCCTTTGAGACTTTCTAGTGGAACGGTTATTCTTTCAAATCGGCACGTACTTATATCTATGCCATTTAAAGAAGTATAAGTGAAATCTGCTTCGTTCAAATCACAATCAATCATTTTTACTTTATTCCATGTACAGTCATAAAAATTTGCATTTTTTAAAGAGGCGTTTTCAAAAAGGATTTGTTTCATCTTCGTCTCTGCTAAATTTATGAAACTTGCATTACAAGAAATCATCGAAATATTTCCTAAATTAGCTTCGGTTATATCTACCCCTAATAGCTTTGAATTTCTAAAGGATACGCGATGTATGATTCCTTCGTTAAAATTTGCATTGGACAAATCACAATTTTCAAAGATTACATCGGTTAAATCTATTTTTCTAAAGACGACATTTAGAAAAGTTACATTTTTAAAGATGACCTTCGATACAACTAATCTATCAATCTGCTCACCATCAATTACAGCATTTTCGATGATGCAATTTGACAAATATGGATCTTCCTCGGCATAAACATCCTGAAAGTGACTTTTTTCTAAATTCGTTGGAATAAATGGTTCCTCTATTTTAAAATTCTTTGCCATGTTTTCACGCCCTTTTTATTTTCCTTTTCCTTGTAATAATACCATTCACTCAACTGTTCGGATATGCTTCCATTCAAATGCTATAATTGGTCTTAAAAAATGGCCTTCCCTGCTATGAATTTGGTACTAGCAGAAAAGGCCATAAGTTTTAAGTTTTAAGCTTGCGTAAATCATAATATTTTAAATCACGCTATCCTATCTTTTTACTCACTATTTCAAGCCAACTTTGTGCTTCCATCGCTAAGCCATCCCAGTCTTTACGTTGAATATACTCTTGTTTTAACAATGCACTCCCAGCACCGATTGCTGTTGCTCCAGCATCCAAATAGGAACGTGCTGTTTCTTTAGTAATGCCACCAGTAGTCATGATGTCAATATGACCAAGTGGACCTTTTACATCTTTAATAAAACTTGGTCCTACACTAGAAGCTGGGAAAAGTTTAATCATATTAGCACCTACTTTAGAGGCTTCTAACATTTCTGAAGGTGTTAGCACCCCTGGAATAAATAACACTTGTTGGCTGACTGCAAACTTCAATACTTCTATATCTAATGCAGGAGACACTAGAAATTGTGCTCCAGCTTTAATAGCTCGTTTAGCATCTTCTACAGTTAAGACCGTTCCCGCTCCAACAAGCATTTTTCCTTCATACCTTGCTAATGTCTCTCTTATTATTTCCTCTGCGTGCTGCGTTTCCATTGTTATTTCTATTGCTTTGATGCCACCCTTATATAGCGCATCTACTATAGAGGTACTTTCATGATAGGGAATTTTTCTTAAAACAGGGATAATCGTACAACTCTTTATATCCATATATACTCTCCTATCGCTGAATTTGTTTATATTCAGGATTAATTTGAAACTCGTACGGGTATCCTTCAGAATCTCCTGGAACCAATAACGCAAAAGATGCAACCCGATTTGCCATACCTACAGATTCTTCTAACGATAGATTACGCAATAGTCCTGACATTAATCCAGCCGCAAATCCATCCCCAGCTCCTATTGGATCAACAATTTTTTCTAAACGTTCTCCCTTTACATGGCCTGATTTTGAACTATTGGCATAGTATGCTCCAGCTTCACCGAGCTTAATAACAACCGTTGATGTTTCTCCACTTAAAAAGTATTCTGCTATTTTCTGAGGATTCTCTTCCCCGCTGAGCATCATTCCTTCTTCAATTCCTGGCAAGAAAATATCACTTTTTTGTGCAATAATCTTTAAAACAGGTGTAGCTTGTTCTTTTGTCCAAAGCTTCAATCTAATATTCGGATCAAATACTACTTTGACGCCGTGTTTTTTTGCCACATCAATACTATGAAGAATCGTTTCTAAACAAGATTCACTTAATGCTGGCGTGATACCCGTTAAATGGAGGTACTTTGCTTTAGCTATATAGTCTTCATTTATATCGCTCGGTGATAAGTTAGAGGCAGCCGAACCTTTACGATAATAAAAAACAGCTGGCTCCCCTTCAGCCTTTCTTTCTTTAAAGAATACAGCTGTTGGATAATCATTTAAAAACTTTACTTGAGAGGTATCTACACCCTCTCCACGTATTGTATTTCGGATATAGATGCCGAAGTAATCCTGTCCTAATAAAGAAATCCATCCTACATCGTGTCCTAATCTTGCTAAAGCTATGGCTACATTTGATTCTGCTCCTCCAATTGTTTTAACGAATTTAGGAGCATATATCATAGATCCTTCTGTCTCTGGAGTAAATAAGACCATCGATTCGCCAATCGTAACTACGTCCAATGAAGTAACCCTCCCTTAAACTCCCGAATAAGCCATGAAGCCACCATCTACAGGTACAGTAATACCTGTTACGAACCCAGACATCTCTTCATTCGCTAACCAAAGCATCGTCCCTAACAAATCTTCAGGTTTTCCAAATCGTTTCTTAGGTGTATGCGTGATAATTTTATGTGCACGTTCCGTTAAAGAACCATCTTCATTAGTAAGTAGACTTTTATTTTGTTCTGTTAAAAAGAAACCAGGTGCGATAGCATTTACTCGAATACCTGCATCTGCAAAGTGGACAGCTAACCATTTCGTAAGATTTTCAATTCCTGCTTTTGCAGCACTATAGGCAGGTACCTTTGTCATTGGAGATGGTGCACTCATAGAAGACATATTGATAATTGTGGCGTGTTCTTTCCCGATCATTTCTTCTGCAAAGACTTGAGTTGGCAGCAAAGTACCCATAATATTTAAATCAAATACAAAACCAAACCCTTCTTTCGTCAAATCAAAGAAAGTTTTAACTGTTTCATCACTCAAATGTTTTTTATCAAAAGTTTCGTGTGTTGTTATTCCTTTAGGATGATTTCCACCCGCTCCATTTAATAAAATATCACATGAACCAAACTCCGAACGTACCTGTTCTCTCGCTTCGATAATCGATTGCTTATCCAAAACGTCACAAGATAAGGCAAGTGCATCTCCACCGGCTGCTCGAATTTCCTGAGCAATCGCTTCACCATTTTCAAGATTACGATTAAGGATTGCTACTTTAACTCCATGACGACCTAATTCCTTTGCCATAGCACTACAAAGTACACCGCTTCCTCCTGTTATAACTGCAACTTTTCCCTTTAAGTTTGGATACAAATTCAATGTTTTTCACCTCTCTTATTTAAAGCGTCCCATAAGCCGAATAGATACATTACTCCTAAAGCCCTATCATAGAGACCATATCCTGGTCGACCTACTTCTCCCCATATATCTCTTCCATGATCTGGACGGATATAGCCGGTATAGCCGATATCATAAAATGCTTCCATGATTCCTACCATATCGATAGATCCATACGACATCTTATGAGCAGTTTCTATAAAATCACCATTTTCATATCTTTTTAAGTTTCGTACATGTGCAAAGTGAATTCGTTTCCTATGTTTTCTAATGATAGCTGGTAAATCATTCGCAGGATTTGCACCTAATGAACCACTACAAAAAGTAATTCCATTTGAGGGGCTATCTACTAAGCTTACTATTCTTCCTATATTTTCTTCATTCGTTACAATTCTTGGCAAACCAAATACAGACCATGGTGGATCATCCGGATGAATAGCAAGTTTGATATCACACTCTTCCGCAACCGGTATTACTTCTTCTAAAAAGTACTGTAAATTAGACCAAAGCTTTTCTTCATCTACTTCTTCATAAGCAGTCAAAACCTCTTGCAGTTGTTCTAAACGTTCAGGTTCCCAACCAGGTAGGGTAAATCCTTTGCTTTTAAGAACGGTAGACACAAGCGTCTTCGGATCACTGCCCTCAATCATATTTTTTTCAAAAAATAAAGCAGTAGAGCCATCTTCTAATTTCTTATAAAGATCCGTTCGAATCCAATCAAATACTGGCATAAAATTATAACAAATCACTTTCACTCCAACCTTAGCCAGTTCTCTTATGGTTTCTTTATAATTGTGAATATAATGATCTCTAGAAGGGCGTCCAAGCTTGATATCTTCATGAATATTAACACTTTCTACTACCTCAATATGGAGATTATGTGCATGTGCTTGCGCTTGAACTTCCTTGATTTTATTTAACGGCCATTTTTCTCCTGCTGCTTCATGATGAAGAGACCAAACTATCCCTTTTACATCCGGAATTTGCTTAATTTGCTCTAATCGTACATGATCATTACCTTCTCCAAACCACCTAAAAACCATCTCCATTTATATCACCTAACAATCCTTATATTTCTAAAGATAAATAGTTTTTAATATTAAAATAGCAAATATCCTTAATGATGTTTCCTAACAACTCATAGTCGGCTGGAAACTCGCCATTTTCTACCCACTCTCCTATAACATCACAGAGGATTCTACGGAAATATTCATGTCGAGTATAGGATAGAAAACTACGTGAATCTGTTAACATACCGACAAAGCGTGCTAGTAAACCTGTATTTGCTAATACTTTAATTTGTTCAACCATTCCATCTCGTTGATCCCCAAACCACCAGGCTGTCCCAAACTGCATTTTTCCTGGGATTCCCCCTTGGAAATTACCGATCATTGAACCAATCATGTAATTATCCCTTGGATTCAAGTTGTAGATAATCGTCTTAGGTAACTCATTTGTATAATCAAGGGCGTCTAAAAACTGAGAAAGATCTGCCGAATATGTAAAATCATGAATAGAATCATAACCTGTATTTTGTCCAACACACTCTAACATTCTTCTATTATTATTTCGAATGGCGCCTATATGAAGCTGCATTGCCCAGCCCTTTTCTGCATACATTTTTCCGAGTTCTATAAGTGTGGAAGTTTTAAACTGAATTACTTCTTTTTCCGTAAGAGCATCATTCTTTAGCCCTTTTTGGAAAATAACCTCTATCTCCTCTGCCGAAAATAAATGATAGAAAGAAGCATCTAGACCATGATCCGAAAGCTTGCATCCTAGTTCATCAAAGTATTGAATACGTTGTTTAAGGGCAATTAAAAAATCCTTGTACGATATTATATTTACGCCAGAAACTGTTATAAGATTGATAATCCATTGTGAGAAAGTTTCAAGTTCAATTCCCAGAGCGCCATCTGGTCTAAAAGTTGGCAGTACCTTAACTCGATAGCCTTCTTCTTTTAGAGAACGGTGATACTGTAAATCATCTATTGGGTCATCCGTTGTACATATTACATGAACATTAGATTTCTCTATTAGTGCCCTTGATGTAAATTGTTTTGTATTCAGTTGATTATTGCATCGCTCCCATATTTCATCAGCTGTATTTGGAGTTAAAATTTTATCAATACCAAAGTATTTATCCAACTCCAAAGCAGTCCAGTGAAAAAGCGGATTGCCCATAGTATAAGGAACTGTAGCTGCCCATTTATCAAATTTTTCTTTTGCAGTAGCATCTCCAGTTATAAAGCGCTCTTCAACACCATTGGCTCTCAAAGCACGCCATTTGTAATGGTCTCCCTGTAACCAAATTTCTGAAAGATCTTGAAAAGCCTTATTCTCAGCTATTTCTTTTGCAGAGAGATGACAGTGGTAATCAATTATCGGCATCTCTTTTGCATATTCATGGAACAATTTTTGAGCCGTTTTTGTTTTTAATAAAAAGTGTTCATCCTTAAAGGGTTTCATTTATATTTCCCCTTTCATTACATAAATAGATCTGGTAAGAACATAACTAGTGATGGGAAGAAGGTTAAAATTAGAACTAATAAAAATACGCCTAATATAAATGGAATAGACTCTTTAATATAATCTTCTAGTGGTACCTTCATAATGGATGTCGTCGTATACATCGTGACCCCTACTGGTGGAGTCATACCACCAAACGTAACGATTGTCATCATCAGTATTCCAAAATGTACTGGGTCAATCCCTACTTGTTGGACTACTGGTAAGAATATTGGTGTTAATAAAAGAACTAGAACTGTTGACTCAATAAACATCCCTGCAATGACTAAGAAGATTAGAATTAAAATGACCATGAGACTTCCGTTAGTCGTTACACCAATTAAGAAATCAGCTGCATTTTGTGGTAATCTATCATAAGTAATTAAGAAACCTAGGATTGAAGAAACTGAGATGATTAATAAAATAGAAGCATTGTCTGTGATAGATTGAGAAAGTGCTTCTTTAAAGTTTTTCCAATTTAACTCTTTATAAACGAAGAAGCCAATAACAATGGCATAAACAACTGCAAAAGCACCTGCTTCAGATGCTGTAAAAATTCCAAATCTGATTCCGACTACTAAAATTACAGGGAACATTAAAGCCCAAATACTTTCTTTTAGTGTTTCACCAATTTCAGGTAATGTAGCTCGCCTTTGTTCGTTATTACTGTCATAGCCTCTTTTTCTGGCAATTATATAAGAGATAACCATTAAAATCACCATCATTAGTAATCCAGGAATAATTCCTGCTAAAAATAGTTTCCCAATAGATACCTGCCCAACATAACCATATAGAATAAGACCGATACTTGGCGGAATCGTTGCAGTAATTAAGGAGCTAATTGCAATAACTGAAGCAGAATAACCACCTGAATAACCACGGTCAATCATTTTCTGACCTAGGATACGACTTTGCATTGCTGCATCTGCATTTGCAGAACCCGAAACCCCACCCATTACCGTACTTAATACAATAGATACATGAGCCAAGCTTCCTTGAAGATGTCCTGTCAGTGCATTTGAAAATCGAATAAGTCTTTCCGTAATACCAGAAGCATTCATTAAATTACCTGCTAAGATAAAGAAAGGAACCGCTAACAGAGGGAATGACTGAGTTCCTGCTACCATTCGCTGAGTTGTAATTTCTATCGGTAAATTAGATCCAATAAAGAAATACATAAGACTTCCTATACCTATAGCAAATGCAACAGGCATGTTCAGGAATAACAAGGTTAAAAATACAATTGCAACTATTAACAAATGATTCCCTCCCTACGATTTCAATTCATTAGATGACTTTATGCTGCTCAATTCTTCCTTTAATTGAGCCAAAATCGTACAAATCATTAATACACTTCCTATTGGTACTGCTAATGTTATAAAAGAATAACTCAAAGGAAGATTACTAATTTGTCTAGCTGAGTTTTCAACACTGAGTTGGAAACCATATATTGTTAGAAAGACTAAAAATGCTATAACCAAAATCTTTGTCAAAACTTCTATAATCCTCCTTACCTTTAGAGGTAGAACTTTTACAAAGATATCGACTGTTATATGTTTTCTTTCTCTCAGCGTCCGATTCGACCCTAAAAAAATGACCCAAACGAACAGTAATTGTGCAAATTCAACAGACCATGAGAGGGGCAATCCAGCCCATCTCATAATTGCTGCTAAGAAAACAAAGAATACAATTGCTACAAGTAAAAAGTTTGTTAGAAAGTTTTCGAATTTTATATAAATTCCAGCAGCCTGTTTTACCATTGCATTCCCTACTTCCCTAGGATTTTGTTCACTTCTTCTCTTAATTCTGCATATCCATCAATTTTATAGTAAACCGATTCTGTTAATTGTTTAAACGGTTCGATGTCTACTTCATTAACCTCAACACCAGCATCTTTCATTTTCGATTCGAAATCTGCCAGTAGTGCAATCGTATTTTCAGAAGCTTCTTCACCTGCTTTTAATGCTTCTTTATAAACAATTTTTTGATATTCTTCCGGTAATTCTGCCATCCAATCTGCACCAGCTACAATGCCCGTGATTAGTTGGAAGTGACTAGTCTTCGTGATATATTTAACAACTTCATGCAAGTTTGCACCATAAGAAGCTGGATGCTGCGCTTCTGCACCATCAATTACCCCTTGTTGGATACCTGGATATACTTCAGAAAATGCCATACCTGCTGGACTTGCCCCCATTGCAGAAATAGTTTCTGTCCACACAGTAGCTCCAGGAGTACGGATTTTTAAGCCTTTTAAATCTGCAGGTTTCTCGATTTTCTTATTTGTAAGGAAATGACGATCCCCTTGATACCAGTTAAATGATAAAATCTGAAGGTTATGTTCCGTTGCAAGTTTGTCAGACCATCCTTTAAACAAATCAGATTGTGCAACTTTATTTCCTTCTTCGTAACTGTCAACAATGTATGGAGCAGAAAGAATCCCAATTTCAGGTACTAATTCTGCTAGACGTCCAGCATCTACTAATACCGCAACGTTCGCCCCTACTTTAGCTTGTTCAAGAACATCACTGTCATCGCCCAACGCCCCATTACCATAAATTTCAATTACTACTTGATTATTAGTTTTTTCTGCTACTTGTTCTTTGAATTCTTCTAATCCTTGATAAATCGGATCAGTAGCAGCCAAAGCTGTGTTGATTTTAAGCGTATAAACCTTATCTGAACTTGCTTCTGTACTGCTATCTTCTGAGCATGCCGCTAATAGCGTTACAACAATGAATATCATACTTAATAAGAAACCACTTTTTAATTTCATACTAATTTCCCCCTAATTTGTTTGAATTTAAAGCGCTTACATTTTTATTTATAATTACTTAAAATACGTTGGATACCCTTCTTTTAAAGAATCCAATTCAAATCGAAGTTTCCGTAAATGCTCCCCCATCGCCTCATCAGCTAACATTCCATCACCATTCTCTATCGCTCCTGCAATAACAAGATGTTGTGACAAAATTTGGTCCCAGTTATAATTTGAAGCTAAACTCAACATACGAATACGATTTAAATGCGCATTGAAATTTTGTAAAACAGACCAAATTCTTGGTTTACCCGCTCCAATGGAGATAATATGATGAAACTCCTCATCCAACTCAAAAAGTTTCATATAGTTTTTCTCATCCATACAAAATTTCTGTCTTTGTAAATTCTCTCTCAATAAAACAAAATCTACATCGCTAGAATTTTCGGCTGCTAGCTTTGCTGACGCCCTCTCAAGCAACTCTCGGATAAATCTAACTTCCTCTACGTATTCCAAATCAATTAATGAAATGAATGTACCACGTTGAGGATATACTTCTAACAACTCTTCTTGCGCTAATTTTACAAACGCTTCTCGAACAGGCGTTCTACTAACATTCAATAACGCTGATATTTCTTTCTCTGAAATACTCTGCCCTGGCTTCAATTCCAACTTAATAATACTTTCTCTTAATGTTTCATATACATGATCCCTAGTCGAAAAATTTCTACGGCTGTTTAAATTACCCGTTATCAGAACACTCGCCCCTTTCATCAGTAACATATTAATATACTTGTATGGTAGTATATATTCGACTATTCAGAAAATTATACATATTAGCAATGGGATAAATGATTTCAATTGAGAAGAAATTTACTCGTAAACAAAATTGAGTACTATCTTTATATTGAAAAGGAATAATATAAACGCCTACTACCATTTAGTTTAAGTGATTCATTAATCGCATTAACTTAAAAAGATTGATACCGAGAATCCACCATCGTTTCTTTTAAGAGATGGAGTTTTTGATTGGTTTTGCATTATATATGGAGTATTCATAAAAATTTGCATAAAAAAAACACAAAATCACACTTTTTATATACTTGAAAGTTATAAAAAGATGATTTGTGTTTATACACATAATTATGGTGGCATTACAGTATTTTCGAATGGAATTCTTCCTCTTCGTTGTAATAATACACTTCACTTAGCTGCTCTGATTCGAATACCGTAATCATTTTTTCAAAGTCATTTGCTAATGGGTAATCAAAAAGATTTTCTCGGTTGATCCAAAACACTTCGCCTTCTTCGGAAGATTTAAGTTCCCCTTCAAATTGATTTGTTTTGTATAAAAGAACGACATAACGCTCGCCTTCTCCAGTTTGAAACTGCTTGATACCGCAAAGTACGGGCGACTGTATCGTTAGCCCAGTTTCTTCAAAAACTTCACGAATAACGGAATCCGCAAATGCTTCTCCCTTGTCCACATGGCCCCCTGGAAATGTAATCCCTGGCCAATTTGGATTCAATCGATCTTGTACAACAATTCTTCCATTGTCATCATAAACCATGCACATATTTGTAAAAATTGCTTGTTCACTTCTACTCAAACTAATCATCCCTTACTATTAATCTAACTAAGTCATAAAATATGTATGAACGCGAAAGGCAAAATCAGTTACACCTTAAATTAATCCGCGCCAAACCAAGTTCCCTCTTTCTTAAATTGTACAGAATATATTGTATACATACAAATTGGAATAATTTGTTTATTATACTATATAATGGCTCATCACCATAAGTTGGGGATGACATAATTTTAGGATTCAAAGTGATTCCTTTTTAATCTAGTCCGTTCTGCTACGCTACGGGGGACGCTTTCCTGGGGGCGTGGCTCCATCTAACTTGTTACTTGCCTCTACGGCGGCAAGCAACAAGTGGATATTCCGCGCACGCTTAATCCCCAAGGGGTCGCCCCCTGCGCTTCGCGGCACTCTATTTTGGAATAAAAAATTTTTTCTAATAAGGTGTTTTAGATAAGGCTTATTCGATAAAGTATCTTTTATAAACGTGAAAATAGTTTAAATGAAAGAGTGTTCATCATAACTGAAACCATGGCATTCACTTTCATTCCAATAACGAAATAGGATTCAAAATTCACTTAGAATAGAGGATAAACTTGATCAATCCCCGCCGCCTCGCGATAGCGCAAGCGGCATTATCAGACGCATTTAACCAGGTTAAATGAATGACACTTTGTATTGGAGGGCCTTGCATGCGGCATTAAAGACAGTAGTATGGACATGTACCACGTGGCCATAATGCTGTCAGGTAGTGACCCCTTAAAGTTAGAGTTTTATTATGCAGCTAATTGGTTGACATGAGTTCGGTATTTTACTGGGCTCATGCCACCCAGTTTCTGTTTAATTCGTTCGTTATTATAGTAATCGATATAGTCTTCGACTTTCTTCTTTAACGCTTCATAAGAGGTTAATTCCTCACCGTAATACATTTCTTGTTTCAATAAGCCAAAGAAGTTTTCCATGGCCGCATTATCTGCACAAGTTGCTTTGCGAGACATGCTTTGGAAAATCTTGTTCTGCTTTAACGTGCGTACCCATGCCTTATGTTGATAGTGCCAGCCCTGATCAGAGTGAATTGTTATTCGATAGTTTGCGCCATCCTGTAGGACTGGGAGCGCTTGTTTCAGTGATGCCATGACGAACTCTAGTGTCGGCCGTTTTGAGATACTAAATCCAATTATCTCTCCATTATATAAGTCCATAAGCGGACTTAAATACAGTTTTTCGTCATTTGTACACTTGAACTCTGTTACGTCCGTTACGACTTTCTGTAAGGCATGTGGTGTACTGAAGCGACGATTCATACGGTTTTTAGCCACTTTTCCAACAGTCCCTTTATACGATTTATAGCGTGACTTGCGTACAAATTTCTCACATTTCAAGTTCAATTCCTGCATGAGGCGCTGTACTTTCTTGTGATTAACCATGTACCCTTGTGCTTTTAATTCCGCATGAATCCGACGGTAACCATATCGCCCTTCATGTTTCTCAAACGTCTCTAAAATCAAGGCTTTCCAAGCTTCATCCGGGTTCTCGTTTTTGAGTTGCTTGATGTGATAATGGTACGTTGCTTCTGGAATCGCTACTTGTTTTAAGACATCGATTAATCGGAATCCTTCTTCTTTAAGCTCGAAGGCAATGGTTGCTTGTGCTTTTCGAGGAATGTTTTTGGGTTCTCCCGAAAAGCCCTCAACTTTTTTAAATAAGCGACCTCTAAACGAAGTAGTTCCACTTCTCGTTCTAGCTGTTCTTCGCGTGACATTATTTCTTGTTTCGTTTTATTTGTTTTTTTAGGCATAGTTGGCCATCCTTTCACGCGTTCCAGGCCTTCTATACCTTCCTTTGAAAATTTAGCTTTCCATTTCGAGACCAAATTAGGGTCGTTCAAGTCAAATTGAATCGCTGTCTCCTGTAAAGAAGCACCTGTTTGTTTCATAAAGTTTAGTACATTTAACTTGAATTGAACAGAATAAACTTGATCCTTCTTTTTCACCGCTAACCCATTTCGCCCAAATGCTTTATAGGCGCTTACCCAACGTCTTACTTGTGAGGGTACAAGTGGTGCATATTTATTTGCAATTAATCGATAACCATATGGGCCATTTAAATATTCCTGAACGACCTTTAATTTAAATTCTTCACTATACTTCGCCTTAGGCATAACATCACCCCAAAAGTTCGTTTTTAGCTCTAACTTTTGGGGTGCAGTACCTCATGCCGTAGCCCGCCAATAGCTAGACAAACTGATAAAACAATAATCAACCCCATGTTACGGTGATGAACCTATATAATTGATTCAACATAATTTATAGATGATGAGAGATATTTCAATCATTATTGAACAAAGTACATAATTTCCGTCTAGAAAGTGAGGTTGTTTATGAAAAAAACTGCATTCGTAACCTTTTCAATCATTCATATTTTACTGTCAATCATTTTGTTCTTTTTAGGAAAATACTATGCATTTACCGTGTCTATTTTTAATTATTGGTTACCTATGTTGCTAACAGGAATCGTATTGCTAATCATTTTCATTTTTAAGGATTCCACAACAATTCATAAAATGCGAAATGCCATTTTTATCTCATATCCAAGTGGACTATTGATAGTTGCTTTGCTCATTATTTACGAATTACCACAGTACAGCTATATAGATGCAAGTAACATCATTGAAAAAAGTACAGGTCAAATTGCAATTGAACCTAATAAAGGACAAGTAAAAGGACAGCAAGGGCATTATTATATTTACACAAATACGCAAACTTACTTATTTAATGCACTAACTGGAGATTTTGCAGAAAGTAAAAAATAGCACCACCTAGTTTATAGGACGGCGCTATTAATTATTATTTTTCCACTAATTCACTTTCTGTTACCCATTTATGATTTTTTACTTTCTCACCAGAACTTGATGTGTAATCAACCATATAAACAGTCATTTCTTCTATCGTATCAATTGTAGCAGTTGCCCCTTGCATGCCTTCCATGTGATCCGCATTTAAACTGACTTTCGAATTTTGTTTTAAAGGTTCGTTATCATCAATTTGTAGTTCTTCATGAATTACCCATTTATGTTCTCTTTCAGGATTTCCACCAGTAGTCGGTGTATACGTAACGGCATAAACTGTCGTATCATACGCACCGACAATTGTTGCATCTACCCCATTCATCCCTTCCATATGGTCAGCTTCCATTAATACTGTGCTGCCAACTGGAAATGTAGGATTTTTTGCTGCCTGTAAACCTTCTGGAAGCTCTCCATTACTTGAATGATGCTGATGTGAACTGCCATTTTCATGTAGTTTGGTTTCATGTTGATTGCTATCTTCACTGTCATTTCCTCCACAAGCGGTAAGTGTCACTAAGCTAGCTAAAGCAATGATGGTCATTCTAAGTTTTTTACGCATCAATTTTCTCCTATCCTTGATGATTGTGCTTGGTCGACACCCAATTCGTTTTCGAACTTGTATAAAGGTTCACTTTTTCTTCATTTATTTAGTTTTACTTTTTGTAATCGTAGGGCATTTAATACAACGGATACGGAACTAAATGCCATTGCTGCACCTGCGACCCAAGGAGCCAGGAAGCCGGATGCTGCAATTGGAATCCCTATTGCATTATAGGCAAATGCCCAGAATAGGTTTTGTTTAATATTACGCATTGTTTTACGGCTCATTACAATGGCATCGGCAATACTGTTTAAATCGCCACGAATTAATGTAATGTCCGCAGCTTCCATTGCAACATCTGTTCCCGTACCTATCGCCATACCGACATTCGCTGTTGCAAGAGCTGGCGCATCATTAATACCATCACCAACCATTGCCACATTTCTACCTTGCGTTTGAAGTTTTTTCACTTCTTCAGCCTTTCCTTCCGGTAATACTTCTGCGATAACAGCATTTACACCGACTTCTTTACCAATGGCTTGTGCAGCACGAACATTGTCACCTGTCATCATAATGACTTCAATACCCATTTGTTGAAGACGCTCGATTGCTTGCTTTGATGTTTCTTTAATCGTATCAGCAACTGCTACTAATCCTGCAAATTTCCCATTAATCGCAGCTAACATCGCTGTTTTACCATCCGATTCTAATTGTTCCATTTGAGGTAACTCATTTGTAATATCAATATTGAATTGTTGCATTAATTTACGTGTACCAATAATGACGCCTTGTCCGGATACAGTAGACTGCACACCGTAGCCAGGAATCGATTCAAAAAATTGAACAGTTCCAAGCTCTATGCCTTTGTCCTCAATCCCTTGAACAATTGCTTGCGCTAATGGATGTTCCGATTGTTTCTCTGCTGCACCAAGAAGTGCTAGAAAATTTTCTTCTTCTATCCCTTGCGCAACAATTACATCTGTTAACACAGGTTTACCATGTGTAACCGTCCCTGTTTTATCGACGACCACTGTATCAATGGCTTGCGTTTGTTCTAGGTGTTCGCCACCTTTAAACAAAATTCCAAATTCCGCAGCACGTCCACTACCAGCCATAATTGAAGTTGGTGTTGCTAAACCAAGTGCACACGGACAAGCAATGACTAAAACCGCAATTAACACTTCAAGTGCTTGCGTAAAGTTACCTGGATCAATCCATACTATCCAAACGATAAACGTTAATACCGCAATCCCTACAACAATTGGAACAAATATCCCCGAAATTTTATCGGCTAAACGTTGAATTGGCGCTTTAGAGCCTTGCGCATCTTCTACTACTTTAATAATTTGTGCAAGCGCTGTATCACGACCAACTTTTGTCGCTTTCATTTTAATGAAACCGTTTTTGTTAATTGTTGAACCATAAAGAACGTCACCCATTTTTTTATCTAAGGGTAAGCTTTCACCTGTTAGCATGGATTCATCAACAGCTGTTTGACCTTCTAGCATCTCACCATCAACTGGGATTTTTTCACCTGGTTTCACGAACAGAATGTTGCCAATTGCTACTTCTTCTAAAGGTACTTCCACTTCAACGCTATCACGAAGAATGATCGCTGTTTTCACTTGAAGTCCCATTAATTTTTTAATCGCCTCTGATGAACGACCTTTTGCTTTTGCTTCAAATAGTTTTCCTAAAAGAATGAGTGTAATCAGGACTGCACTTGTTTCAAAATATAAATGTGGTGCGTGATGTGAGCCATTCATCACAATCATTTGATACACACTATAAAAGTAAGCCGCTGAAGTACCCATGACTACAAGAACATCCATATTTGCTGAACCATTACGAAGTGCTTTATAGGCACCTTCATAAAATTGTCGGCCGATTATAAATTGAACGGGTGTTGCTAAAATTAGTTGTACCCATGGGTTCATTAGAAAATCAGGAACATATAAAAACGATGTAAATGAAAAATGGGCTACCATCGTCCAAAGTAATGGTAATGATAAAATGGCTGACATGATGAATTTCCATTTTTGTTGTTGAATCGCTTTTTCGCGATAATCGACTTGATCTTTTTCATCCTGTTTTTGATGCGCACCATATCCAAGCTTTTCTACTTTAGCAATGACATCAGCAACTGACACTTGCGCTGGATTAAATTCAATCGTTGCCTTTTCTAATGCTAAGTTGACATTGGCAGTAGAAATACCATCCATTCTATTTAAACCTTTTTCAATTCGTGCTGAACAGGCAGCACATGTCATGCCTGTAATATCTAATTCTGCTTTTTGTTTGATGACACCGTAACCGAGCGCTTCAATTTTTTTCTCGAAATCATTTTCTGTTAATCTCGTTGCATCATATTTTATCGATGACTTTTCAAGTGCCAAGTTAACTGTTGCTTGGTCGACACCCTCCATTTTATTGAGTGCTTTTTCAATACGTGCTGAACAGGCGGCACATGTCATACCTGTTATTTGAATGGTTGTATTTTTTTCTTTTACAGTCATTGAGCGTCCCTCCTCCATATACCGTATGGGGGTATATTTCAATAAAAATAAGAGAGTGCCTATAACAGCACTCTACTCAATTATTTTACATCGTAGCCTTGTTCTTCAATGGCTTCTTTGATTGCTTCAACTGACACTTGAGCTTCATTAAAAGCCACTGTTACTTTTGCATCTTCTAAGTTTACTGATACTTCATTAATACCTTGTAATTCGTTTACGCCACTCTCTACTGCTTTCACACAGTGACCACATGACATTCCTTGAACATTTAATGTAACGTTTTGCATAATTGATTCTCTCCCTTAATATGAATGATTATTTATTTTATATACACCACTGGGGTATATAATTGTTAAAAAAATTATTTTTTCATAAGCTTTTGTATTGTTACAAGTAATTCATCAAGTACTTCATCATCGCCTTCTGAAAGTCGATCCACAACACAGCCTTTTAAATGGCCTTCTAATAAAATCTTAGCAACACTATTTAATGCAGATTGAGTAGCAGAAAGCTGCGTAATAACATCATCGCAATAGACATCTTTCTCAATCATACCTTTTATCCCACGAATTTGACCCTCAATTCGATTTAATCTTGTCGTCATATCTTTTTTGATACGTTCAGAATGATGACTTTTTCTACAAGAGGCACTATCTTCTGTATGGCAGGCGACATCATTTACTTCATTTTCCATTAGATCAACCTCCTAATACACCCCATACTAACATACCCCCTCAAGGTATGTAAAGCGTGTAGGATTATTTTTTTCATCTATAAATGACAAGTATATATCTACTATTTAATTCGTTTTATCAAATGATTAAATTTTCACTTTAAAATTATAAAAAGGTTGGTTTCCATGTTACATGAAAACCAACCTGCTTTAATAATCTCAATTATAATGTCTTACAAAAATCCACCATTTCCTTCACGACATTTGCCGAAACTGCTAATGCCTCTTTTTCAGCTTCTTCTAAATCAAGTTGCACGATATTTTCAATACCGTTCCCTCCTAAAATCGTCGGAACACCTAGGCAAATATCATTGTAACCGTATTGCCCTTGTAGATAAGCAACACTTGGGATGATTCTTTTTTGATCGCGAATAATTGTTTCGGCCATTTTTACAGTTGCGGCGGCAGGAGCGTAATAGGCACTTCCATTACCTAGTAAAGCGACAATTTCTCCTCCACCTTTACGTGTGCGTTCAACAATTTTTTCTAAGCGATTCGGTGCAATCACTTTTTCGACTGGGATGCCACCTACGTATGAATAACGAATTAAAGGGACCATTTCATCGCCGTGACCACCTAACACAAAACTAGAAACATCTTCTACACCAATGCCTAATTCCTGTGCCACAAATGTGTTAAAGCGAGCTGCATCAAGGACGCCAGACTGTCCAATGACACGATGCGGTTCGAAACCTGTTTCCTTTAGGCAAACATAGGTCATTGCATCGACTGGATTGCTCAAAACAAGGACAATACTGTCAGGTGCATATTTTTTTATATTTTGCGCGACGTTTTTCATAATGTTCGCATTCGTTTTGACTAAATCATTACGACTCATACCAGGTTTACGTGGGAAGCCAGCTGTCACAATGACTAAACTAGCCCCTTCCATTTCTGCGTATTGATCGGTACCCATTACATTGACATTAAAATTTTCAATGGGACCAGCTTGTAGTAAATCAAGTGCCTTGCCTGCTGTTGGCTTTGCCACTTCAGGAATATCGATCAGCACAATATCACCCAATTGCTTTTGTGCTAAATAAAGTGCAGCGGTCATTCCGGTATTTCCTGCGCCTACAATTACGATTTTATGTTTTTTAAAACCCATGCTTTCACTCCTCACTTACACTTTTCGGCTGTGTCGCTTTTGGCGCAGTTCGCTTTGGTGTATGCTTCGGAACTTTTTTCTCAAATAATTTCGCTACTTCTTCATCTGGTCGAGGAATTACATGTGCGGCAAGTAATTCACCCACACGTGCCGCTGCTTCTCTCCCTGCATCAACTGCTGCTTGCACAGCGCCTACATCTCCAGTAATAAATACTGTAACGATACCACCATCAATCATTTCTTGTTTTAGAATTTCAACATTCGCTGCTTTCACCATTGCATCTGCTGCTTCAATTGAACCGACTAACCCCTTTGTTTCAATCATGCCCATTGCTTTACTCATTTTTATCACCTCGCACCTCTGTCGAATCAATAATACCGATAACTACTGCATCAATGGGGAGAGGGTTGTCTGTTAAAATATAGCGAGCTGCACCACCATTTGTAACGAGTACCTCATCACCAATCCCTGCGCCGATACGATCTGCTACAACTAATTCATGACGAATCGGCTGATTTTTTGAATCAATGGGTTGAACGATTAATAGCTTCAAGCCGTTTAAGTTTTCTTCTTTTCTTGTTGCCCATACATTGCCGATTACTCGAGCCATCATCATTTCCATCATCACCTACTTTATTTTTGCCGAACTATTTTGATTCCTCGTTTACGAGCTTGATCATATGCCAGTGCTGTAATGATTGTTTTTGGATTTACTACCATTTCAGTTCCAGTCCAATCCGCTACATCTTTTTCCGTTACAAGTTTTTTGTTGAATCCTGTCGGAATTGAGTTAGCATGTGTTTGCGTATAACTTGGTGTTGGTTGTAACATTGGCATTTGCTGAACTGGTTCGTCCGTTACAATTTCTCCAACATCATTTACAGAAATCATCGCCGCATTGCCTTCGTCTGTGTCAACATGCATTTCTAATTTAAAACGCTCGGATACACGTATTTTTACATGATTAAAAATTAGAGGTCGTTGTGACAACACACGTACATTGACAAATTGTCCATCTGTAACACCAAAAGAGTGGGCATCTTCAACAGACATATGAATATGTGCCGCAGCAATAATACAGCCTTCTTGTAAATAAATACTACCTTTAGGTCCAACAATAGTAATAGGTGCGGAACCAGCCGTATCTCCAGAAAAGCGAAGTGGTACTTGGATACCTAATTGTCGTGCATCGGTTGCACTCACTTCTACTTGAGTCAGCTTGCGTGCTGGGCCCAACACGCGAACTTGATGAATCGACCCCTTATTACCAACAATGGTGACTTGTTCTTCCGCTGCAAACTGTCCTGGCTGTGATAATGGTGACTTTGGTTTCAATTCATAGCCCTCTCCAAATAACAAATGCACATGTTCTTCGCTTAAATGGACATGGCGAGCAGAAATTCCAATCGAAAATTTGCCTGGTGAATTATAATGGGCTCCATGAATTTTCGCTAATACCTCATCGACGATTGAACTAATCAATTGATCATTCATTAAATCGCCTCCTTAATTAGCTTAACTACTGTGCCAAAGCCTCGAATTAAATTACTTGCGTTGCCTTCATCCGTATCAATATGCATGTCGAGTTTAAAGCTTTCAGATACTCGAATGATGATATTATGAAATGTTATTGGTCGATCTGAATCGACAATTACATCAACAAGTTCACCATCCGTAACTTGAAATTGGCTTGCGTCATCTGGATGCATATGAATATGTGCTTTTGCTATTATGCAGCCTTCTTCAATTGCAACTTCTCCTGCTGGACCAATTAATGTGATTGGCTCACTCCCACTAATATCACCTGATTGACGAATTGGTGGGTTGACACCAAGTACAAAGCTATCCGTTCTACTCACTTCAACTTGAGAAGCAATGCGAGCAGGTCCTAGTACACGTACTTTTTCAATTTGTCCTTTTGGTCCACGAATCGTTACGCGTTCTGCGGCTGCAAATTGTCCTGGCTGTGATAAATCAAAATCATTCGTTAATGTAGCTCCTGGCCCAAATAGGATGGCAATATGTGCTTCGGTTAAATGAACATGACGAGCAGATACAGCAATTGGGACTTGCGTATCGAGATTTGTCATCCTCTACATCCCCTTTGTGTGCGGATTATAGCTCTAATTTTGGTAAAATCAATTCTAATTCATTGTGTGGACGCGGAATTACATGAACAGATAATAATTCTCCAACACGTTCTGCCGCAGCTGCACCCGCATCTGTAGCTGCCTTTACTGCACCTACATCCCCACGGACTAATACTGTTACGATCCCGCCACCTACATGTACTTTACCAACAAGATTAACACTCGCTGCTTTAACCATAGAGTCCGCTGCCTCAATTGCTCCTACTAGCCCTTTTGTTTCTACCATTCCTAAAGCTGTTCCTTCACGATTCATAGTTAATTCCTCCAATTATTTAAGTTGTTTTAGTACTTCTTCCACAATTTTTGCAACAAGCTGTTCATCAATTGAACCTGCTTGTTGTTGTACAATCGATTCAATATCGACACTTTCCTCAACTGGAGGTGCCGGTACTTTCACTTCTTTCACACCATAACTCATACGTTTAGTTAATAATAAATGCTGTGCTGATACATTATCCGACGTAATATTTCCGCCAAATGTACCGCAACCTAATGTAAACGATGGACGCAAATTCGTCGTACCACCAACGGCACCCATCGTAGCCATCGTATTAACCACAATTCGGGAAACTGGTAATTCAAATGCAAAGGTTCTAGCGATTTTATCGTTCTCCGTATGAATGGATAATGTATGTCCGCGCCCACCAATATTTAGTAATTGCAAGCACGTATCTTTCGCTTCATCACTATTTTGTACTTTATAAAGCGCTAAAACTGGTGAAAGCTTTTCTAAAGAGAAAGGAATCTCTTTTCCAATTTTCGTTTCGATGCCTACAATGATTTTCGTTTCTTTTGGAATTTGAATTCCTGCTAGTTTCGCAATCGTTTGTGGAGATCGGCCAACGATTTTGGGATTCACTTTCCCCACTTCAGGAGAGATTACTTTCTCCATCTTTTGTTTTTCTGCATCCGATAAAAAGTAAGCCCCTAGCTTTTTCAGCTTTTCAACAGTCTTTTCATAAATAACTTCATCCACGATTAATGCTTGTTCTGTGGCACAAATCGTTCCATAATCAAAGCTTTTACTTTCCACGATATGTCTTAATGCGATATCGAGTTTAGCCGATTTCTCAACATAAACTGGAACATTTCCAGGTCCAACCCCGTAAGCAGGCTTTCCAGAACTATACGCTGCACGAACTAACCCACCGCCACCTGTCGCTAAAATGACATGTGTATTTGGATGCTTCATAAGAGCTTCTGTAGCTTCCATTGATTTTTGTGTTAAGCATTGAATTAACCCTGCTGGAGCACCTGCTTTTACAGCAGCCTCTTCACAAATATCGAGCGCGGCTTTTGTACAGCTCACTGCATAAGGATGTGGGCTTACAACGATAGCATTGCGCGTTTTTAATGAAATGAGCACTTTAAAAATGGCAGTAGATGTTGGATTTGTTGTCGGAATAATTGCTGCAACAACCCCATAGGGCGCTGCAATTTCAATAACTTTTTTCATACGGTTTTCATTAATGATACCGACTGTTTTCAAGTCTTTAATGTCTTCATAAACCGCCTTTGATCCGACTTCATTTTTCATTTTTTTATGTGCGACAACACCCATTCCAGTTTCTTCAACTGCCAATCTCGCTAAATATTCCGACTTTTCATAGGTTACCTCTGCAATAGCCTTCACAATTTTATCAACTTGTTGTTGGGTGAACTTGGCATATTGTAGCTGTGCCTCAAATGCAAGTTTCACCTTGTGATCAACTTCATCGATTGCATCAGTCGATTGTCCGTTTTCAAATAACTGAATCATCCTGTCACCTCCTTATGATGCATCAATTGGATTTTGTGCAATTCGCTCGATAGATTCACGAAATGCATCCGCTGCTGCTTTACAAGATGATTGGGATCCGCTTAATAACCCACCACCGAAGTTTGTTTCAGACGGTGGACCAAAAAATACTTTCAGCTCAACATCGGCAGCCTTTAACGCAGCGTCTAACCCCACAATTGCTTCTAGCGGCGGAGCAATTAAGTACGCTAAAGCTGAACCAACTGGAACACCCGCTGTTTCAGCTAAATAACTGCCACAGCTGGAAACGGTATGTGCATAAAGGGCATGTCCTTCGCCTATTTCTTCAAAAAACGCATCGTATTGCACCTTTTGCTCGATTGCATCAAATGCACTACGTATTTCATCAGGCGAGGAGCCAGCTAAAATACCAATCATTTCACCTGATAATGGTCCAGACGCATGAGCCGCGCCTGCATAAAAACTTTTTGCGTAAACGACTTCAACATCTGCTTTTTTCGTTGCTTCATCGATAGCGGTGTAGCCTACGTCATCGATTGTTAACGTAACAATCCCTATACTTTGATGCCAATCGGCTAATTGCAATTGCTGTGCTAACTGGCTACTGACTCTCGGAATGATTTGCATCGCTAAAATATCGGCAAACAATTTATTCGTCATTCATTAGCCTCCTATTCTTCTTTTTGCACTAAATTGACACCACTCGCTTCGTATTTCAATATTTTTTGAACGATATTCCCTAAAAATGCGCCTGCTTCCACAGGTGGAATTCCGCCTTTATGAATATTTGAAACGACAGTACGATCCGATTCAATCGTGTCTTTACGCGGCTTGTAGCAAATGTACGCACTCATAGATTCTGCTGATACGAGCCCTGGACGTTCACCAATTAAATAGACGATTACTTCGGGTTGTAATAACTCCCCAATATCATCCATCAAACCAACACGCCCTTGCTCAATATAAAACGGTGTTCCCGTCTGATAGCCTAGACTTTGTAAGCTTTGTTGCAATGATAAATACACATTTTCTAGGTTGGCATTAATTGCTTCCGCGCTTAGACCATTTGATACGATAATTTGGACCTTCGCGTTTTTTTGACATTTTTCTAGTAATGTTTTTTTGGCTTCATCGGATAATTTTCGTCCGTAATCAGGTCTTAAAATATATGTTTCTTTATCTTCTTCTGCCTTTGTTCCAATTGTGAATAGCTGCAATTTTTGTAGAAGGGCTTGTTCAACTTCCCCATAAACCGTATCTACTGCTGCTGCATGATCAAAGCGGAACTTTAACATCGTGTTCGTTAAAGGCCTTGGCCCACTTCTACCTACACCAATACGCGCTGGTGTTTGTGTGCGAAAATGCATAAATTTTTCATCAATTACCTCTTCAAATTTTTTCGCATCAGCTTGTTGATTTACTTGTTGTTTTTGCTGTGCACTCGAATTCGGTGCTGGATGATTAAATAGCTGAATAGTTGCTGCTTGCACGTGTTGTTCAGGTTGTTTACGTTCTGTTAATTGTTGTTGGACAAGCTTTTCTGTGACTAGCTTCGTAATCATTTCGACTAACTCTCGATCCACTTCATCACCTACTTCTCAAAAATCGTTAAGTCGCCTGCTTTGCTTGTTAGACGACCATTTTCCATAATGCCCATTTTTTCAAGCCATACTTCAAACTCACGTGCAGGTCGTTTTTGCATCATTTCTTGCAAGGTCGGCACATCATGGTAACTTAAAGATTGATAGTTTAACATGACATCGTCGCCCATTGGTGCAGCAATCACAAAGTTCACACCCGCTGCCGCTAAAAGTACGCCTAAATTTTCGTTGTCATTTTGGTCAGCTTTTATATGATTCGTATAACAAATATCAACACCCATTGGTAGCCCATGCATTTTTCCCATAAAATGATCCTCGAGCCCTGCGCGAATTACTTGCTTGCTATCATATAAATATTCAGGTCCAATAAATCCAACAACGGTATTGACGATAAACGGATTGAAATGACGTGCAAAGCCATAATTTCGGGCTTCTAATGTCAACTGGTCGATGCTATGATGTGCTTCTGCTGATAATTCAGAACCTTGTCCCGTTTCAAAATAAAGCTGGTTTGGTCCTGCACTTGTTCCTTGTTTTTTTACAAGTTGCGCAGCTTCCTTAATTAAATCTACAGATATCCCGAAAGCACGGTTTGCTTTTTCAGTACCTGCAATACTTTGGAAAATCATATCTGCAGGTGCCCCTTGGCGAATGGCTTTCATCTGTGTTGTTACATGGGCGAGTACACAGTTTTGAGTGGGTACTTGCCAATCATTGATAAAATCCTTTGTTGCGTGCAATACACGTTTTACACTTTCTACTGAATCATCAACGGGATTAATACCGATGACAGCATCACCAACACCGTATGCTAAGCCTTCCTTCATTGACGCAATGATGCCGTCAATATTATCTGTAGGATGGTTTGGCTGTAGACGAGATGATAATGTTCCTTTTTGACCGATTGTAATATTACACGTCGATAATACTTCGATTTTATTCGCTGCATAGATTAAATCCATATTGGACATTAATTTTGCTGCGGCTGCAATCATTTCAGAAGATAGACCTTTTCCAAGACGACGCAATGCCGCATTATCCACGTGACTGCTTAAAATATATTCGCGTAATTCTGCAACACTCCAATTTTGAATTTCTCCATAAATCGTTTCATTAATGTCTCCATCAAGTAAACGTGATACTTCATCTTCTTCCATTGGAATGAGTGGATTATTGCGAATATCTTTTAAGAGAATATCACCTAATACTACTTTTGCTGCTACTCGTTGCTGCACATTTTCAGCAGCAATACCAGCCAATTCATCGCCTGATTTCAATTCATTTGCTTTTGCCAATAAATCTTTTAAATCTTGAAAGGTATAGACGATTCCACCTAAATTTGTTGAAAGGTTCATTCGCAACCTCCTTATGCTTTATGAAATGCTAGAGTTTTCACGACAACTGGCACAACACCTGCTTGAAGCGGATTGCCAATATCAATATAATCACCTGTTCGTACGAAAATTTGATCGATACAAACAATTTGTCGTCCTTCTTTTCGTAGTAATAAACTTTGACCGAGCACTTTTGCATAATCAGCCTCTAAAATAAGGAGTATAATTCCATTTTTAGTTGGCCAACTTGTCGCAATGCTTTCGGCCAATTGATCGATATCTGCAAAATTCATATATGGCAAATTGTTTAAATATAACGCAAATGGTTCACCGCTATTTTCCGTGTCAAACAGCTGTACTGCTTGAATCATACTCGCTTCAATTGCCTGCATTATTTGATTTGATTGCTTATTAAAATCAACAGTTAATACAGGCACATTTTTAATAGGCAAAACCGATGCATCAACTTCAATCGTTGCGCCACTTACATCTGTTGACTGTGAACCTGCTCCCGTAACGGTTGCACGCACAGTTTCAACGGGTTCTATCCATTCAAATTTGGCAAGCGTTTCGTCAGCCATTAGTGCTTCTGCAATTTTCTTTCCTAAATCATCAAATCTTCCTGTATCACAATTGGCATCGCTACGTGGATACATGCAATGGGCAACCCCTCCTGAAAAACTGATCACTTGCACGGGTTCTTGCCAATTCGGCACATGACCTAATAGTAATGGAATCTTTTCAGCTCGTTGCTCTGCACAGAGTACATAATTTAGGCTAGTGATCATTTGTTGGATAATAAATTGTTCCGTGCGCACCTCACGTGAATCCCCAATTTTATAGTCAATACTTGCTTGCTGTAATAATCGTTGAATAGATGGTGCCATACTAATCACTTGATTGTGTACATATTCAATCAATCGACCACCTAGATGAAGTGTTACTGTACCGATTACTTCCCCATGTTTTAAAACCGCAATATTCGTTGTACCACCACCGATATCGATATTCGCTACAACCTTGCTCGTTTTTTTTGAATGAGCAACGGCGCCAGAACCCTTTGCAGCTAAAATACTTTCCAAATCAGGTCCAGCAGTCGCTACTAAAAATTCACCCGCCGCATCCGAGATAAAATGAATCAGTTCCCGCGCATTCTTTTTCGTTGCCGTTTCACCCGTTATAAGCACGACCCCAGTTTGAATTTGTTGTGGCTCAATTTGGGCTTGTTTGTATTGTTGAAACACAATTTCTTCAATTTTTTTTACATCAATTGTTACATCATCTAGTAAAGGTGTCCGAAAAATTGGGCTTTGGTAGAGTACTTCTTTATCGACAATTTCAAAGCGCGGAACATGAGCTTGACCTGCTGTATTTTGAATCGTAAGTCGACTAATAATAATTTTGGTCGTGCTCGTACCAATGTCGATTCCTGCACTAATGAGTGACTGTACCTTTTTTGACATGCGCTCCCTCCTTCAGGAAAAGAACACCAATGGATCATTGGCTTGTTCAACATACGCACGCATTTCATCTATTGAATTGCACTGTACAAGCTGTCTCACATGTTCGATTCCAATTCCTTCAACCGCTGAAGTCATGACAATTGGTGCCTTTCCAATTACTTGTTTTAACCACTTCACCGCTTGTTCAGGATTAGCTTCCGGCAAATCCGTTTTCGTCACAACTCCAATCGGCAATTTTGACATTCCTGTGCCGAAAAGCGGTGGAAAATTAGAGATTTTCCGGGTAGCATCTTGTAAAAATATCAAATGTGATACTTCCATCGATGTCGCAATGATATTTTTATAAAACATAGGGTTTTCCAAATATTCACCTGGTGTGTCTACAATCCAGCCTTCATAATTTAGTGCCTGTGTTTTCACTGCATGAAGTTCTTTATTCAACAAGGCTTTTGTTAATGTTGATTTTCCAGCACGGATTGCGCCAATAATCATCACTTTATTCATTGTGATCACCTACGATTTTGTGATATTTGCTGGTGTATATCCTAAATTTGTCTCTAAAAAACGATTAATTTCAATCAATGACATTTCTACTTCTGAAACGCTGCCAATAATGACTAAACTACCTGTAAAACGGTCTAAAAAGCCGATTCGAACATTGGCTGCTTTTGTTGCTAAATCTCCCGCAATGATGACTGTTTCACTCGGTGTACATGTCATTATCCCCAGAGCACCTAATTGTTGAATACCCAATTTCTCCAGCATTTCGCTGTCTGGGTTTGCAATTAAATGACTTAATGTAAGCTGTTTACCAGGAACAAACTCTTGAATAAACCGCTTTTTTTCCTCGGCCATTTCATCACCTACTTATGCATCTTTGTATTCGCCTTCTTTAATAATGCCAGCTGCACGATCTTCTTGTTCTAGCTTTAATGCAGTTGGAACTGATAACTTATATGCGAAGTAAATCGCGATAACACCAGCTAATAATTTCCCTAAAATTACAGGTAAAATAATTGTTGGCTGGAAGTTTGCTGTGAACGATAAATGGTCACCTAATAGGAACGCCGCACACACACCAAACGCGATATTAATAACCTTGTCTTTCGGTGGCATTGAACGAACTAATGTAAACATCGCTAAAATGTTCGCAATTGTTGCGAGTAATCCCGCACTACCAACTGCTGATAAACCAATTTTTCCACCAACTGCCTCAAGTGGTTTAGAGAAATATTTACGAATTAAATACACCATCGGAAACGCACCTGCTAACATAATCCCAATATATCCCGCTGTTTCAAGGGCTCGAAATTGATCTTCCGTATCTGCCATAATCGGGTCAAAGCCCCATACACCAAAGATTGTTGTAAATAAACCTGTGAAAATCTCAACAATCGAGAATACAAGGACCAATTTGATTCCTGCATCCATGACGCGACCAAAAATCATAAAGCCATTGATCATCATTTTTGGTAAGAACTTTAGTCCAAGTGCAATAAGCACAACAAACACAAAGAGCGGCGCCAAGTTTATGAGAATCTGGACGACAGAAATACTAAAGGTATAAATTGGTTCAGCTGATGTATCAATCACTTCACGAACTTTTGTATCAAATAATGAGATCGAAATTGCTGAAATAAATGCACCAATCGGAATCGTTAATACACCTGCCATAATGCCAAGCGCCATATATTTATGGTCACGCTTGTCAAGCATGGCAAGCCCCATCGGAATAGAGAATACGATGGTTGCTCCTGCCATAAAACCAACGATTAATGCCATTACCCAACCTTCCTGTGAATCTTTTAATGCGTTGGCTAACTGATAACCACCCATGTCTGATGCTAAAATCGTTGTAGCAGCAAGTGCAGGGTCTGCTCCGATTTTATGAAAGACAGGGCTTACTACCTTTTCAATGAAAATTGTTAAGTATGGAATCGACGCCATAATACCTGCCGCTGGTACGAAAATATGACCAACCGCGTGAAGCCCACCCATAAACTCTTTCCCCAAACCATTATCAGGATCTTTTATGGCTGCAAATGCACCAGCAACCGCACAAGCCATAATAATATAAACAATCACAACACCTATTAACTCCATGAACGTACCCCCATCACATTAGTTTGCATTATTTTTTTGCGCATAAATGCTACCCTTGTACATTCTAATTTCAGCATTTGCTCTATCAATTCTGATAAATAAGCACCTGCTTCACTGGGTGATAATCCATTTTCATGGATGTTTGAAATGACTGTTCGATCCGCTTCAACCGTTTTTTCATTCGGTTTGTAAATGATATACGCGCTCATCGACTCTGCTGTATTAAGACCTGGACGCTCCCCTATTAATAGAATGGTCACTTTACTTTGAACGATTTTCGCAATTTCCTCTTGAAGCCATACACGCGCCAGCATTAATTTGGACTTGAGTCGTAATATGCGCAAACACACAATTTTGTGTAGGAATTTGCCAATATTACATAAAGTCATCTGTCATTTGCAAGATGCGCCTCACGGATTCAAGAGAGTCAACCGTAGGATTACAATGTTGATTTGGTTATAGATTGAGAGGTTTTCATCATCATAGATAATGCGTGTTACATTATCCTTCTCACATGGTATGACTGGTTTCCCATAAATATCCTTTAAATATAAGTTTACTTAGGACAATCTTTACTGCCATTCGTTCGAGTGAAGGTATAGCAGCAATTCCGGCTAAAATGTCCCCAGACTTCACTTCACTAGCCTTAGCTAGCACTTCTTTTATAGAGTTAAATTGATAATGTACTCCTTTTAAAGCACAATTTAACTTTAATATTTCACCCATTTTCCAGAAAATTTAATATACTTCTATTTTTAGAATATTACTAATATATAAAAATTTCAATTAATTATGTCTTATACTGAAATTTTCTTTATAAAACAAAAAACATCTTGATATGATTTAATCCGACAAAAGACGATTAATAAAACATAAGATTTACATACCTCACTTTATAGTTGGCTTTTAAATCACAAAAAACCCTATCCAAAATACATAGGGTTAAGGAATAGATCATGGCTAAAGAAGACATCATTTCTGGAGCCAATTGTATAGTTTCCATGCTGAAGAACATTAATAATACGTATATTGCGACAGTCGGTAACTTTAACCAACACAAACTGCTATATATAGTGCTACACGATTAAAAAGGTGCAAACACTGTCATATCAGTGTTTGCACCTTTAAAAAGATATTAAATTCGACCGTAACTAGTGAAATGTTTCTTCCAATAACCTGTTGAGAATGATGCAACACTTACTTTTGAACCACTTGCACTAATCATTTTTCCACTGCCGATATAAATACCTACGTGAGAAATACCTGATTTATATGTGTTACTAAAGAATACTAAGTCTCCAACTTTTGGTGTGAATACTTTTTTAGACGCATTATAATAACTTGCAGCTGATGAACGTCCGATTGATTTCCCAGATTTTTTAAACACATAATAAATAAAACCAGAGCAGTCAAAACCAGAAGGAGAAGCTCCCCCAAATACATATCGTGTACCTAGATATTTTTGTGCTATAGTAGCAACGCTTTTGTTACTTGTAGCAGATGCTGTCGTTGATTTTTTGGTTGTAGATGTAGAAGAAGTTCCACTAACTTTCAACTTTTGACCAACTCGGATGGCTGTTGATTTTAAACCATTCAGACTTTTTAGCGCTGCCGTAGTCGTACCATATTTTTTGGCGATTTTTGATAGTGAATCCCCACTTTTAACTGTATATGTACTTGAACTTGCAGTAGTTGTTTTCACAGCCTTAGTAGACGATGCAGTAGAAGTTCCACTAACTTTTAATTTTTGACCAACTCGGATGGCTGTTGATTTTAAACCATTCAGACTTTTTAGCGCTGCCGTAGTCGTACCATATTTTTTGGCGATTTTTGATAGTGAATCCCCGCTTTTAACTGTATATGTACTTGAACTTGCAGTTGTTTTCACAGCCTTAGTAGACGATGTACTACCAATTTGTAATTTTTGACCAATGTGAAGGGATGTTGATCCTAAACCATTTTGTTTCATAATGGTTGTATAAGGCGTACCATATTGCTTTGCAATTTTTGATAATGTATCGCCATTTTTTACTGTATAAGTAGCAGCAGACGCACTGATTACTGAAGAAAATAATAGTGATGTACCAAGTGCAACGGATGCCGCCTTTTTTGTTAAACTATTCATATCCAAATAAAACCTCTATATCTTTATAATATTTTTATGTTTTAAATTTTCCTATACGAATGATAATATCAAATAAATGTTACAACACCTTTACAGCAATATTAAATATAAAGACAAATTTATAATAATTCATCAGAAGTCCCACAAAAAAGACGTGTCCGAAATATGATTTCTGGACACGCCTTTTCTTGTTCACTAAGCTTTTAGCAGCAGCATTTAGTGAATTATCTTAGTTATATATATGAATGAATACCGTTTAACGGTTTTCAACTAAGAACAATTTGATTTATGCGACAGGCTGTTTTTTATTTTTATTTGGACGTGCATATAAAAATGTATAGAGCACGATACTTAATAAAATAACAACAGCAAGTACTGCATATAACTGGCTATATGATAAAATCGCGATTACGGCTCCTAATAAATATGGGCCAAAACCAAGACCTAAATCTAAAAAGATGGAAAATGTCGATGTAGATAATCCAATTTTTTCTGGAGGTACACTTTTAATAGCAACTGCTTGGCAGCACGATTGAATATTGCCGTAGCCAAAACCAATTAACACACTCGCAAGTAAAAACGTAAATCCTGAATGTGCTGTACTTAATACCAACATCCCTAGAGCAAAAATGACAGTAGCCGGGTACATAACGTAATTGGCACCTTTTTTATCTAATAGTTTCCCTGAGAATGGACGTGAAATTAAAATCGCAATCGAATAGGCAATGAAGAAGAAACTTGCCACTTTTGCAAGGTCTAGCTCATTGGCATAGAAGTTCATATATGTTAAAACACTTGAATAACAAAATGCAAGTACTAATATGACAATCGAAATAGGTAGAGCTCGCGGTTCAATAAAGCTTTTAAGCGAAAGTGACATTTTTTCTGGCGGTGCATCTGTATGAACAGGATTTGGAATATTGACCATTAGCGCAACAATTAAGCTAATAACCCCTAGACCAACACAACCAGCGAAAATGACATTATAACTAGCATGTTGGACAAGTAATATTCCGAGGAATGGACCGATAGCAGTGGCTAAAATCGTACTTAAACTAAAGTAACCAATTCCTTCACCTCTTCGACTAGGAGGAATAATATGTGCGATACTTGCTGTGACCACCATAAGAGTAACCCCTAACATCACACCGTGAATGACACGAGTTATAAGCAAAAAGCCAATTCCTGTTTGGATAAAATATAAGCCGGATGTAAGCATGTATAAAATCAGACCGACAAATAATAATTTACGATAGCCAATTTTTTCAATATATCGTCCCATAAACAGACGCCCGATTAAGGCACCTACCATAAAAATACTTGAAACGAGGCCTGCTTGACTAGTAGACGCATGAAACACTTCTATTGCATATCCACCCATTATAACGATTAGTAAATAAAACACTAATGTTAATAAAAAGTTCATGGCTGAAACGAGGATAAAATCTTTCGTCCATAAACGTTGTGGTTGATTCATTTAAAAGACCCTTTCTTTCGCTTTGTTACTTTATTGTAATATTAACTATTATTAATGTAAAATTAGTATATTTAATGTTAACATTAACGCAAATTAAGTAACGGAGGGAGAAAATGAAATTAGAGCAATTTTATTATGTTCGTGAAATTCTTCAAACAAAATCGATTACAATCGCATCTGAAAACTTGCATGTAACACAGTCTGCAATTAGCCAATCGATAACGTCACTCGAAAAAGAAGTAGGCATTCCTTTATTTCATCGTTCGCGACAAGGAACGATTCCTACGGAGGAAGGAAAGACGATTCTTTACAAAATTCTGGAGATTTTAAACAAAATGGACGAATTAAATTTAGAAATGCAATCGATCCAATCCTCTTACAAGGGTGAAATCAATATTGCGACAATTCCAAGTATCTTCATGACATTTCTTCCTGGAATTTTATCACGTTTTCAAAAAGACTATCCACATATAAAAGTAAATATACATGAAATGGAAAATTTAGAAACATTAAATGCGCTTCAGCACGAGAAAATTGATATGGGGTTTATCGCTTTATTTCATGATTCCAATAAAAAATTTAATAACCAGATTTCTTTTCGTCCGATGCAAATTAATGGCGCTTTCTCGGCAATTGTTCCTAAAAATTCAAAGCTTGCTTTAAAAAAATTTTTAACCGTTCAGGATATTCAAGATGAGTATTTTATCTTATATGATAGTCAGTTTTACCATGAAATGATGGAAGAATTTCAACTCGAAATATCTGAGCTTAAGGTCATTTTTAAAACAACGAATACAGAAGTCATTAAACGCTCAGTACTAGAAGGAATAGGCATTAGTATTCTTTCCGACTTAATGTTAAAAAATGATCCTTATATGGATAGTGGAGAAATTATCGCGGTCCCTTTTCAATTTCAATGGAATAATCAAATAGAATTCGGGACAATTCATAAACAAAATAGCGCTCATTTGCGAATCATTCAAAAGTTTTTGGAGTATGTGTGATGTTTACATCTCTTACTGAATAGTTTTGAAAGCAAACGACCCATATTAAAAAGGAACGAAATGTTGTTAAATCAACATCTCGTCCCTATTTCTTTATGAATTACTTTTTGTTTGATTGTTGATTTTTGTCATGGTTCGTTTTATTATTTTTATTTTTTAGTTTAGAATCAAATTCTTCGGCAAATTCTGCTGTATTGTCCTCAGGATTGCGATTGTGACTCGTTTTGTTATGATGTAATTCTTTAAAAGTTTCAAAGGGATTATGCGTTCTTTCATTTAATGTCTTCTTATTATTCTTACTCATATTATTCACCTCCTACTGATTTAATGTGCTCAGTGTAGGAGGATTTATGCTATTAAGCTAAGAGTCCATGGTGATGAGGATTCCGGTAAGATTGAACCAACACTGCGGATTTTTGAACTGCCTGTTGCCGAACCGAGAGTCACTTCTATTTAAAGGAAATCCCGATTAGATAATGCAGCGTGTCCAAAATGTCCCTAAATCCTTGCTATGACTGGATTTCAATAAATGTGCATAAGAAAAGCCACGAAACGTGTGATTTCACAAGGTTCGTAGCTATTTTGTGTGGGACTTCTATGATAGACGTACTCTTTTACGAACAAAATAAAACCAGATTAGTTGTATTATAAGAACAAATCCAAATGCAACACCTAAAATTATAAATGTAATAATTCTTATTTCAGGTGTTTGAATAGCCCCCGCGCCATCTACTTGTCTTGTTCCAATAATAATTGCCAGCACAGAAAAAATTACTAACCAAAATACATTTCCAACCCACCAGAGCTTCAACTTTACTCCTCCCTCATTCCATTATTAAATACTATACATATGGTAATACGGATATTTGAGATATAAGTTTCAAAATTTTTTAATACCTTTTGACTAAGGGGGCGTTAGTTGAAGTAACACCTTCCCAAACAGTGGTTTTGAGACATTCCCTAACTTGCATTTGGAAACCTAATTTAAATTATAGGTATAAAAATATTCAAACTATTTTTCTTGGATTGTGTTTTTTATTTTATACGCTTCAACATATTCTTCGTAATCTAATACTTCAATAGCATTTGACCAATGTAAAACAATTCCAACAATATCTTTTATATCTAAACCTTGAATTTCAAAAGTTTCATCCGTATTAACAGTTCCAGTCGCATCTTCTATAAATGTTACTGTATAACCTCTATCAAATGCTGATATAGCAGTGAATATACAACAGAATTCAGTATTAAACCCTGCAATAAAAAGGTGATTTACACCCAGCAATAATTGAATGTGCTCAAGGAAACAATTTTATTTTTCATTATTAATAAAATATGTATCATAGGATTCTTGCAGTTTATAGCCGATTTTTTGAGCTAATTTAACAGATTCCTCATTAGCACCATCCCAATTAGGGTACTTTCCTCTATCTAAGCAATCTAATATTAAAATAGAAGCGACAATTGTAGCTAAACCTTGCCTTCTATAATCAGGGTGACTAGCAACTTCAATCTCAATCCCATCATCATATATACTAAACGAGGTTGCAGCAGAAACAACGTGATCGTTATTGATAATTGCATAACCTATTCCTCTATTAATAAAATCATCAATAGAATCAAACTGGCTTACGAAGTCCTCTGAAAGTTCATGGAAAGACGGATCTTGTGCTATCGTTTTATCTATCTGCTTAATCTCATACCCATCAGGTAGTGTTGATATTAGACTTTGTATATGTTTTCTATTTAAATGTTCCAAATTCTTTTCAAATCTATATCGTGGAAACTTCTCAATTGAACCAACATGAACTGTTTCGATACGATTTTTCCATTCATCGGAATCAACAATTGCAAGAGTAAAATCAGGTAGATTATTAAGTAATTCTTCAGCTGCTTTTGTGTCCGCATTTCCAGCAAAAAACACAAAAATCCCCACTGTTATTTGAGCAACAGTCGGATTCTCAAGGTCATCCACCCAAGCAGTTCCCATATGTCCTTGAAGGCATGATAGAATTATCGTGCTATCAATTTTTTCAAACATCGGGATTAATTTTTGCCTTACATGTAAATCTGCTTCTAAAATCATTAAATTCCTTCTTTCTTATACACAATTTTTACTTACATTATCCATAATAACTCAAATGAGGAATAATTACCCTAATTAATCAAAGTGTTACGTAGCCTTAATTTTAAAATATTCACATTGGTTTTATATATCTGTATCAATTTCATCTCTTCTCCCTATACTGCATTAATCATGAAACGTCCTGGTGAGGCTTTTATTTCAAAATAATATTTTTCCCCTCTCTTCAATTTCTCTAATTTAATGCTTTTTCCAGGGGTTATTTGAAATTCATCAATAATTACATTACCTTTTTCGTCTTTTACTCTTAGGATTACATCACTTTCACTATTCGCATCATTAACAATTCTCTTTTCCCCAAAAAGTTGTCCATAAATTAAATAATCCTGGTCGTTAAAATGGAAATCCGTAAAACGAATACTCTGCCAATCTTCCATATCATCCTCTATGTCTACAAATGCGGTGACTTTTGGAAAAAAGAAATCTTTAACAACTCCTACATCCTGAACTACTAGCATACCGATAATAGTAAGGTCATTTGCATAGGATTTATAGATTTCACTTAAATCCTCCACTAAATACCTCCCTTCAACATCCTTAAATTGAGCTTACATATATATAGAATGAAACAAAGATTCGTTACAAATAATGCTAAATTAATTTAGTGAATTATTACGATTTCAATCTTCATCATCCTCACCAATAGTGGTAAACATATAGTGTTTATGATGAAAATGCATGCTGAAAATAAGGCCGATTGCGAGTGCATTGCCCATTAATGAACTACCGCCATAACTAATAAATGGTAGTGGAATTCCGGTAATCGGTAATAATTGAATCGTCATACCGATATTTTCAAATACATGGAATGTAATCATTGCGATAATTCCCGTGCAAATATATGAACTGTATGGATCTTTTACCATCATCGCAATTTTGATTAAATGATACATTAAAATGAAGTACATACAAATGATGAAGCTTGCGCCGATAAAGCCCCATTTTTCACCAATAACTGTAAAAATGAAATCTGTATGATTTTCGACTACATATACCTCACGATTTAAATAACCTTTGCCAAATATTTCACCAGAGCCAATTGAATTCATCGAGGAAATTAGTTGAAAACCTTCATTTGATGCGTATTTATAAGGGTCAAACCAAGAAAAAATACGCCCCAGTTTATATGGCTCAATGCCAAACATATTTTCCAAAAAATCTTGCATGTTAAATACCATCCAAATAACAAAACCACTAGTTGCTGTTGCTAGTGTCAATAATGGTAAAATTATCAACCACGAAATTCCCGAAACGAGTATAAGTGCAATCGTAATGGCGATGAAAACAAGTGCGGATCCTAAATCAGGTTGATCGAATACAAGTAAAAATGGCACAATTAATAACCCTAAAATTTTAATCAATAAATATAAGTCCGTTTTTAATGTGCGTAAATGTTTTTCGTTATGTAAGCCGATCGTTTTAGCACACGCCAATATGTAAAAAGTTTTCATGAATTCGGATGGTTGTATATTGCCTAGTGGGGTATGATACCAACTTTTTGCACCATTGACCACCTCTCCAATTTGTCCCTTTCCTTCCGGCATAAATATTAATGCAACGAGTAATAGAATGCCAAAACCATACAAAAACCAAGTGATTTTTTTATACTGTTCAATATCAAAATACATGACACATAGTATGATGAATGCCAAAATCCCGTAATAAACTATTTGACGAGGAATAAAATTGATACCTGTATAGCTAGTTGTTTGTGCAGAAGAAATAGCTAGTAAACTAATACAAAAGAAGATAAATAAAATAGAAATTAATGTCCAATCTATTTTTTCCATGAAGGGGTTTTTATCATTCAATAGGTCGCGCTCCTTCCATTTCTAATATTTATTATAGTTAACGAATAAATTGTAAAATAGTTCCTTTTTATTATTGATTCATTCAATACAAAAAACTGAGGATCAAAAGTAAAATATTAAATTAAGAAACCGAATTATCGGTCGTTTGGGTGCTTTGGAGATTTAAACATTTAATGAAAGTTTTTAGTTCTCCTACATTCTTAGAAAAAGCATTTACTTTATATC
This sequence comes from Lysinibacillus sp. 2017, assembly GCF_003073375.1. Taxonomy (NCBI): domain Bacteria; kingdom Bacillati; phylum Bacillota; class Bacilli; order Caryophanales; family Bacillaceae; genus Lysinibacillus; species Lysinibacillus sp. 2017. Next base: position 1,567,213 of record NZ_CP029002.1, on the reverse strand, counting down.
GTTTAAAACGATATAATCTGTTCATACGATGAAAATGAGGTGTTCCTATGGATAAGGAGATTAAATCACTAAATCAATACTGGACAGATATTTATTTTGCCCTTCATTATGTACATGAAGAACAGATTTCGCATCAAGCTGTCCGTATTTTACAATTAATCAAAAAAACAAATTTAAATAGCGTTGGAAACATTGCAGAGTATTTAAAAATTTCCCATAATACAGCATCTGAGCATGTAAAAAGGTTAGTGAATAGAGGGTATCTCTCTAAGTCTAGAAGTACGGAAGACGAACGGAGGGTAATACTATATTTAACAAAATTAGGGGAAGATGTTCTCGAAAAAAATACAAGCTTGGATGAATCAAAGCTTGAAAAGATTATGCAGTCATTAAGTGATCAAGAAAGATTAGAATTGGTGAATAGCTTAAAATTATTAAGCGAGCGTGCTAAATGATGTATGCAGTAGTTAAAATTTTAGTTTCAGCAATCATTATTGGTTTAGTAACAGAAATTGCAAAAAGATTTCCTACGTACGGAGGAATTATAGCGGCATTACCCTTAGTGAGTTTGTTGAGTATTTTATGGCTATCTATACAGGGGGAACAAGCGGTAACATTAAATAAATTTATTGTCGGGGTTTTAATGGGCTTACCAGCAACGATGGCTTTATTGATTATTGTTTACTTCGGAATGAAAAATTCACTCCACTTGTTATGGTCGGTACTTTTAGGTATAGCGGGATGGATGTTATTTTTAGCTATTCAAGATATACTTATAAAACTTTTTAAAGACATTTATTAGAGACATATATCAATCGTTCCCAAACATGATGTAACCCTTAAAAGATACGGTTACTTTCAGGAAGCTATTTGGGAACGTTTTTTCTATCAAAATGTCTTTTGAATTCATAACACGAATTAAAGTATTCAACTTTTGGTCTTTTTAGATAATTGACTCCATATTTTTTGTATGCTTAGCAATATCACAGAAAATATACTTGTTCTTAATAAAAAAATAAAAGCCGTTAGCATAATGATTGGCAAAATGTCTTTAAATGAGAAATTTTCTAATTGAGTAAAATTGAAGTTCTTTAAGGAAAAAGATAGCATAATTAGAGCAGCGATTAATACAAGCCATTTCTTTTTGAGCGAATTTGTATTATTCAAGTAAAGATAACCCCCAGTTAATTTATAAAAGGATCTAAAGGTTTTCCGATTTTCCATATTTCTTTTTATAAGAGCGAGAACAACAAATCCGATTATGCTGATACCAGAAAATACCAGAATAATGAATCCACTTTTTATCACCCTTTCACCAGATGTTCTTTATTAAACGAATAATCATTTTGGGAATAAACATTAAAATGTTCCAAGCCACTTCAAATATGATTGAACTGGTAAGCTCCCCTAGCATCTCTTTAAAAAGGCCGTCCTGTTTTTCTTTCTTTACTTTTTTATTTTTCATTTTCTAACTCCAAATAATTCAATATTTATTTAAATTATATCATGCATCAAAATATAGCCTCTGTTATTTGTGTGTAACAGTTATTCCTTCAGTAATGTTGCAAATAATGCCTCAATCAATTGTTCTGTTGGCTGTTCCCCACTTTTTACATATTTCGTTGACATCCCGTAAAGTGTCCAACTCACTAATATACTTTTTAAATCCACCTTTTCAAAAGACCATTCTGGATATTTCACCTTTAAAAGATCACGAAATACGCGACCAAGTTCATCCTTAACTATCGTCTCAATTTTTGGTGTAAACGCCTCATAGCTTCTAGAACACTGATTCGCTAATCCCTTTTGAAAACTTAGTAAGCTAAAGAAAATATCTTTTAATGTAGCAGTAGTTAATGCTTCATATGAGCTTACATTTTTTAATACGCCTTTTAGTACATTCTCACTTAATACTTTTTCGAGTAGATCAAATTTATCAAAGAAATGATAATAAAACGTCGCACGATTGATTGTGGCACGCGATGTAATATCTTTGATCGTAATGTCTTTAAAGTCCTTTTCCACAGCTAGTTGCATAAAGGCATCCATTATCAATTGTCTCGTTCTTAAAATACGTGGATCGATTGCTTTTTCCATAGGTATACGCCTCACTTTTTCGACACTTAGCTTCATATGTCGTATATACGATTTTTAAAATGTTTTGTTGGTTGTGGCAAATTTAGTTTGAATTTAAGATAACTATACAACATATGTTGGATAAACGAAAGATGTTGGAGGTGAAATAAATTGAATATTACTGTATTTGGTGCCAACGGAAAGATTGGTCAAGACTGGACAGTTGTTCGTATTATTAACCCGAATATCAAAACAGATGGAAATGGCTATACAACGTCTTTTGGTGATACGAAAGCAAATTTAGTGTATCCCGTAAAAATGCAGCGAAATGTATGTATGATTCCATTCTAAAAACAGAATGGATTCATAAAATGCCAATTGTATTTAATAAATAAGGGAGGATTCATATGACCGTATTAGCCATGGTATTACAGGGGATTTTAGCGTTAATGTTTATTATGGCTGGTTTTGGTAAAGTGTCTGGTTCAAAAATGCATATCGAAGGATTTACAAAATGGGGTTACCCACAGTGGTTCCGAGTAGTCACTGGGTTAATTGAATTAATTGCGGCGGCATTATTAATCGTAGGTTTTTGGAATGAAACAGCAGCCATCATCGGAGTAGCCATTCTAGTAGCAGTCGGTATCGGTGGCGTGATTACACATATTCGTATAAAAGATACAATGAAAGATACAGCACTGATTCTCGTACTTGGCATTTTAGCACTTGCACTACTAATCATTCTATTATAAAAAGCAGGTGAAAATATGAACTTTGTATTTGGTGTGGGTGAACATCATCGTTTAGACTTTGTGACATCCAGCTATGCGATGCTACTTGCTGCTATTGCGCGTGAAACTAAAAATATTAAGTTAGCAAGTACACTTTCCGTTATTAGTACGGCTGATCCAGTACGTGTCTATGAGGATTTCGCGACGCTTGATTTACTATCGGGTGGACGTACAGAAGTTATTTTAGGGCGTGGCGCTTTTTTAGAAGGCTTTTCATTATTTGGCGCAAGTCTTGATGATTATGACAAGCTATTTGAAGAAAAGCTTGGACTGTTTATGCAATTACAAGAACAAATCACAAGCAGCCATAGAAATATTCGTTTGCTTCTATTAAATATTTATAAGCTCAAAACGCCATTATGTCAGCGTTTTGAGCTTATTTTGTTTCCTATTATTCACACTTCTTTGCAACTATTTAACATTATACTTTTTAAATAAATTGACACTATAGTAGAAAAGTTATATAGTTGCATACGCAACTATTTTAAAGGAGGTTAGAGTTTGAGTCATCGAAAAGAGCTAGTCCATCATTTTTTCCAAGTAGCCAGGACTATGACCAACAACCTTAATCAACGTATGGCTGAGTTTAAACTTACCCATGCGCAATTAGCGATAATAGAATTTCTATTAAAGAAAGAGGATTCCTCTTCACTCGTTGATATTGCGAAGTATTTAAATGTTGAAAAATCTACTGTTACGCGTGCTGTGAATCAATTAATTAAAAACAATTATGTTCTTCAGGTTCCTTCAAATGACAGTCGAGAAAGAAGAATTGTTTTAAGTAAGACTAGTTATGAGATTCAGTCTACGGTTCAGCAAACTAAGGATGATTTTGAAAATACAGCTTTTAACAATATCTCAGATGAAGAGTTGGACGTTACTTTTCAAACCTTACTTAAAATATTGAACAAATTAAACGGAGATGAACACAAGCAACATGACTAAATCAAAATTATGGACCAAAGACTTTATCATTATTACTGTCACATCATTTTTAGTATTTCTAACATTTTACTTATTAATGACCACACTAACGCTCTATGCGATTCAACAATTTAACGCGTCACAAACTGAAGCTGGATTTGCAGCTAGTATATTCGTAATCGGTTCTTTAGTTTTACGTTTAGTAGCCGGCAAATACATTGATGTCATTGGACGAAATAAATTACTTTATAGCAGCTTAATCTTATTTTTAATTGCATCTATACTATATTTCTTAGTAGATAATCTAAACTTACTATTATTAGTACGCTTTATACATGGTGCGGCATTCGGGGTCGCTTCTACCGTTATGGCAACTGCTGTTATGAATATTATTCCCGCTGAACGTAGAGGCGAAGGTACAAGTTATTACTCTTTAAGCACACCTCTTGCAACTGCTGTTGGCCCTTTCTTAGGTATACTTATTATGCAACATGCCGACTTTGATATGATTTTTGAGGTGTGTACGCTATTTTCTGTCATAAGCATTATCGTCATGCTATTCGCAAAAATACCTGAAGTGCCTTTAACAAAAGCTCAACTACAACAAGCGAAGGGCTTTAAATTACAAGATTTCTTTGAAAAAACGGCGTTACCTATCGCAAGTATTATTTTTGTATTAGGAATTACTTATGCAAGTGTACTAACATATATTAGCCCTTATGCCACCGAAATAAATTTAACTGGTGCAGCTAGTCTCTTTTTCATTGTATATGCATTCTTCCTGTTAGGCTCTAGACCATTTACGGGTAAGTTACTAGATAGAAAAGGTGAAAATATTGTCATCTATCCAGCACTACTGTTGTATACAGTTGGTTTATTTTGCTTAAGCCAATCCTATTCAAACTTTATGCTTCTACTAGCGAGTGCATTTATTGCACTTGGTTTTGGTAATATGGTTTCATGTAGCCAAACCGTTGTGGTCAATAAATCGCCGCGCCATCGTATTGGCCTTGCCACTTCAACATTTTATATTGCTATGGATGCAGGTATTGGCGTTGGACCGCTCATCATTGGGATGATTATGCCAATTTTCGGTTTCAGAGGCATGTACCTATCTATGGGTGTCCTAGTATTTTTAACGATCATCATTTATTATTTTGTACACGGAAAAAAGGCTAAGTTTAAAGAACTTCCAGCTTAAGCAAATTAATAACATAATATTTAATAGAGCACCAACTAAAAATGCCATCCGCACAGTTATTCACTGTACGGATGGCATTTTTTATAGGACTATTATGGAGGCTACATTTCCCTCGACTTCTCCTTAAACACAATAATCGAAAGTATCACAAGTACACCTGTATAGCCAAGTACCCACCATATATGTGGAAACAAATCTCCTACTTCCCCATTTAACGCAGCTTTACTCATTTCAACTGCATGGACAAATGGAAGTGAATAGGCAATATCTCTAAACAGTCCTCCTACTAAATCTAGATCAAACCAAATACCTGAAACCCACGCCGATACGTTTGTCAATAATGCGCCGCAAATCCCTACGGCTGCTTTTTCACTAAACAATGTTCCGCAAATTAACCCTATACTAATATAAATAAAAGCGACCGGTACTAAAACGGCAATCAATAAGAAAATCGTATATGAAAATGACAGCCCCATTACGACTGCTACGAACATACATACCATTACCTGTACACAAGACATGATAAGTAGGGGCATCATATAACCGAGCATAAAATCGTTTGAAGTCATCGGGGTCGTGTAAAGCCGCGTTAAAAATGAACTGGCACGGTCCTTCGATACAACTTGTGCTGTAAATACTGCCATAAAGGATAGCCCAAATACCGCAATGCCTGGAGCGAGAGACGCTAGATTAAATAAATCTACGGGAATACTATTATTAATTGCTGATAGCAAGAATAGTAATATTAATGGAAAGGCCAACCCAAAAAACAATGACAACGGATCTCGTATAATTTCTTTGGATACGCGGTTGGCAAAAATTAACGCTCTCATAAGATCGCCTCCTTCGTCACAATTTCAACAAAGGCGTCTTCAAAGTTTTGCGTCTTCGTCATGTCGATTAACTCGTGAACTGTACCAATTGCTTTGACCTGACCTGACTTCATGACACAAATTCGGTCACACAAGCTACTCGCTTCTTCTAAATAATGCGTTGTCAAAACGATGGTTGTCGTCTTTTTAAGTTGTTCGATGACTGCCCAAAGCTCGCGTCGTCCTAAAACATCTAATCCTAACGTCGGCTCATCTAAAAATAAGATTTGCGGTTCTGTTATGAGCGCTAAGGCAATACTCAGTTTTCGTTGCCAACCACCTGATAACGTTTTGCTCTTTTGCTTTTCATACGGGTGCAAGGAAAAAACTTCTATTATATATTGAATTTTTTCTTTCATTTCTTTTTTAGAAAAGCCATGAATCCCTGCCATTAGCTCTAAATTTTCACGGACAGTTAAATTTGGCGCGATTGCTGTTTCTTGAGGAGATACAGCGATTACTTTTTTTATTTGTTCTCGTTGTTGGATGATATCCTTCCCTACAATAGTTGCAAGTCCGCTAGTCGGTTTTGTTAAACCACACAGCATTTTAATTAAGGTTGTTTTCCCTGCACCATTGACACCAAGTAATCCAAATAATTCCCCCTCTTTGATTGAAAGACTGACATGGTCAACAACAATTTTATCTCCGTATTGTTTTGTTAAATCCTCTATTGAAATGGTTATTTGCATCATTCGTCCTCCACATTTAATGGCGTTTTCAATAAGTTTAAAAAGTCATTCATCATTTGCTCTGGTACAATGGCAAGTCCTCGTTCTTCATCGCCTAAAAAGATGAGGGAATCTCCAGGCTTGATGGAAAAAACATCGCGTGCTTTTTTAGGAATCACGATTTGTCCGCGCTCCCCCATTTTTGCCACACCAAAAAAGTGTTTTCCTTTTGGTGGAACCATCACATCGGTAGCTTCCCCATCAAAATTCACTAAATTATCTAGCGTCACATTGTATAATTTTGCGAGTGCCTGACAGTGTTCGAGGTCTGGTGACGATTCGCCCTTCTCCCATTTCGCAATGACTTGTCTCGAGACATTTAGTTGGAAAGCCAATTCTTCTTGCGTTAGTTTATGGTGCATTCTCAATTTTTTTAAATTCATATTTATCATACTTTTCGTACCTCCATAATCATTATTAGCTATAATCGTATATTACTCTACCAACAAAATCGAACCTTATTGTTATAATTCGTAGCATTCCTATCAAACCTTCTATTATTGCTCTCGGAAATTATCTATTTCTATTAAAAGGAAATACGATTAAGATATGCTATAATTCCGAATAGACTGATTAATAAGTACTATCGTTATCTGTCGTAAACAACTAGGAGTGAACATAAAACATGGAAAATAAAAACCTTTTAATGATTAAACACAGTCAATTGGAGAGCGAACGCGTCCTTCTACGTCCAATTTCACTTGATGATGCTGAAGATATGTATGAATATCATTCAGACGAAGAAACGACACGTTTTATTTTTGACCAACACAAGGATTTAGTTCAAACAAAAAATATGATGGCTAACTATTATTTAAAAGAGCCAATCGGTAAGTATGCCATCGTATTAAAAGAAAGCAGTAAAATGATTGGGATAGTCGAGTTCAGAGTACATGAACACAATCAAAATGGAGAATTTGGGTTTACTTTAAATAGACAATTCTGGGGCAATGGCTACATGACAGAAGCTTGTAAACCAATACTAGATTTAGCTTTCAATGTACTAGGTTTGGAGCGCGTTTATGCTGAACATGACGTTCGTAATCCCGCATCTGGAAAAGTCTTAATTCGCTTAGGCATGACATGTGATGGAATCCTTCGAAAAAACCATATGGTAAAGGGCTTCCTAACTGATAGTGCCCATTATTCTATTTTGAAAGAGGAATTTAAAAATCTCTCAAAAAACGAACAATAGGTTTTGTAATCAATAAGGTATAGACCTAACTACTTTGATTAGAAAATCCCTATCCAATTGTATTTGGATAGGGATTTCTGATTTTACGATTGGACTCAGGACGTTTTCAACTAGACTTTATTAAAAAATATCTAATTAATAAGGCCTACTTAAATTTAAATCAATCCATTGTTTCACTTACTTTAATTAAATCCAACTGTTTTGCTCCCACATCTCGCGGTCTCATAGCTTTGAACCATTGCGAACAAAGTATGATAATTATCACTGCATCGATCACATCTCCACCATAATACATAATCTGCGCTCCCAGTTCAGCTTGCTCAAAAGGTACCCCTACAGGCGGATAGCCATAAATAATCTTAGCCAATATTCCATGACTCGCTAACGCTAAAATGAAAACAATCGCTCTAAATAAAAAGGATTTTCTATGGGGAATGGGATCAAAGTAAATGATCGACACTGTGAATAAATAGCCTGCGAAAAATACATGAAAATGTACAATAAATTCAACGAGTCCATTTGTATGCATGAGCGCAAAAAGTTCCGTTGTATACAAAACGTAAAGTCCGCCAATATTCATAATAGATGCAAAGATTGGATGTGTAACGATACGACTCGGCCAACTTTTTAATAAAACTGAAAGTCTACGTGCTTTTGGTGTGCCTAATGTACGAAGGAGTAATGTTACCGGTGCTGCAATGACCATTAATAGTGGCGCTAACATCCCTAAAAGTAAATGACTTAACATATGCGTTGTGAAGTCTGATTGGCTATAAATCACTGGACCCATCACTGCAATTAACGCCAACAACGTCCCAATAGACCAACAAACCGTCCGATGAAGCGGCCAGCGTTTATACCGTCGATTTGTAAAAATAACGGCTCCTATATAGAGAAGTAATAACAGACAGAAGAGTGAAGATAAAATGAGAGAAGGAATCATTTCAGATAAAGAAAATGTTGTTGTATGATCGACGTGATGTACTGCCGTTATATGATTCATTTTAGATGTCCTTTATGGTTCGGTTTTCTTTTCATAAAATAAATGCCAATTAATAAAAGAATAATCGCGATAACATTCCAAACAATATCATATACAATGACATTTTCAACATATCGTATTTGATGGAGCCGCATCAATTTATGTTGGATAATTCCGTCATATAATTGAAAGCCGCCTATTCCTATGAATAATCCACCCAGCCACCTTGCTAACCAAAATCCATTTCGACGACGAATATCAGCAAATAAAAATAGGCCTGCAATCGTGGCAAACCAGCTTAAAGCATGAAACAAACCATCAGAAATCAAACCTATATCCGTTGTAGATTTGTCATAAAAATGATGCCAGTGCAAAAGCTGATGAAAAACAGCCTCATCTACGAAAGCTATTAACCCCACTCCAAATAATAAACCCGACCAAAAATTACGGCTTGAATAGTTAGATAGATTCAAGTGATTTACTCCCTTCGATTCGTACGCTTTTCAAGTATCTCCTGATTTAATGCAAGTTATTCGAGAGATTTCCTTCATAGCACTAAGTAAAACACAACACGTCAAAGTTCATATAATGTGCTATTGTTAGTTAAATTTAATACTCTATAGATCAAAAGACAAAAAGTTATTCGTTATCTAATTAGAGAACGAATAACTTTAATTTTACTTACCCTATTGCATCTTCTCGCTTAAAGTGTCGTCCAATTTTTAATGCGTTCACAAACGAATCAATTGTTAGCTCTACACCTGGTGAAGTTTGATATGGTAAATCTGCAGTATCTTCTATTAAATAGCCCAACGGTTTATAATGGTTGTATATTTCATCGATAAACATTTTCTGTTTACGCTTCGTTACTACATTATCAAAAGTGGTTGCTACAATTAAACCATCATAAAGGACCGGTGAAGCTGTATCAAAAGTATGATCGATTAATTGGTTTCTAATTATCCCTTGCTTGTCAC